>NZ_CP029002.1:3114929-3426422 GCF_003073375.1 Lysinibacillus sp. 2017 | reverse complement strand
CTACTGAAATATCTGCTGAAGAAAGTAAATTACATCGTGAAGAATCGAGGGAAATAAAAAAAAGAATGGAATTTGAAAAAAAACAGCTTTCTGAAATTGAGAATATGCAAGTTTCTATTTCTAAGCATGAACAGCTCCATCATCAAACTCAAACGGAAATAGCTGAGCTAAAAAATATACCTGAAAAGATTACGGTACTATTTATAGCGTCTAATCCATTAGATTCACATCCTTTAAGATTAGATGAAGAAGCTAGAGAAATAGAAACTAAAATTAGACAATCTGAATATAGGAATTCTATAGAGTTTGTAACAAAATGGGCAGCTAGACCATTAGATATTCTACAGGGAATAAATGAAATAAATCCTACTATAATTCATTTTAGTGGGCATGGTTCAGATGAAGATCAATTAGTTTTACAAGACAACGCAGGTAATGCAAAGTTTGTTTCTAAAGAAGCTATTGTTCAATCGATGGTTACTACTTCCGATGATATAAAATTGGTTTTCTTTAATACTTGTTTCTCATATAATCAGGCTTACTCAGTTACAGAATATTTAGATGCTGCGATAGGAATGAATACATCTATAGGAGATGAAGCGGCTAGAGTATTTTCTGCTCAATTTTATTCAGCTTTAGGGTTTGGCTACTCGGTAGAAAAAGCATTTAAACAAGCAAAAGCAGCGTTAATGCTAGAAGGAATTGAAGAAGAAAATACACCTGAGTTATATGGTAAAGAAGGAATTGATTTGAAAAAGTTGATTTTAGTAAAACCATAAAACATTGAAAAAAGGATCTTCTTGATAAGGCAGGATGGCATATGGTATTCAGATGTATTAATAGCTATTAAGTGGCGCGATGACTCAACTAAACCGTAGACGATGAATAAGAAATAGGCTCTAAATGTGTCTTTGAAATATCTAATTTAATATTGATACACATAAAAAACAGACGGTTTAGGAGTGTGATAATTCACCTTTAATTGACCGTCTGTTTTTATTGTTATTTTAGATTTAAAAAATCTTTAGGAAAATTAAAAATTATTACTCACTAAAACTTTAAATTTTTGGAAGCTATATAGAGCTATTGTTTAATACATAAAATGGTGGAATTAGCATTAGAGGTTAGCTTTTTGCATCGATTCATCTCACCAGTAGACGAGAATATTAGATTTAATATGCTATTACATAAATTTCGGAGAGTTCTTGGTTGGAGGATAAGAAAAACAAAAAATATCGATAATTTTAGGTTATTTAAAAATTATAGAAGGTTATAAAAATACAAAATTTAAATGTGGTAAAATTAAATGGAACTATTTTTGGAAATTAATTTTTTGGTTGTAATCACTAAACTAAAAATATCAAGATAGAAGTTATATTTGATGAGAGGGGAAATAAGAAATGAATGAATTTGAACTTCAAGCGGTATCTACTAGTATAGAAAAGGCTTTTAAATCATTACAAAAGAGTGGACGACCTGATATACAAGAAAATGGAAAAAGTATTGTAAAGGATTTATATGTTGATTTATTTAATGATGATTATGTATTAAGACAAGCAAAGGATGAAAACCACACTTTATTTTTAGGGAGAAGGGGTACTGGGAAATCGACAATTTTTATGTCGGCAGAAAAGGAAATTGATAGTACAAAAAATCTTTTTTCTGTATACATAAATCTTCAGACTTGTATAGAAGAATTAGAATCAATAGATACAACAGATAAACTAAAAGAAATCCTTCAAAAGGATATGATGTATAAGAACTTTCTAACAGCAATATTTGAAAAAATGAAAGAAAAGTGTACTAGTTTATTCTCATCAAAGAGAGTCTTTAATGAATTATTCTCTAAAATAGAAAATGGGGAGTATATTGACCCGGAGTTCAGAAGAAAGATTGAAACAGTAAAAAAACAATTAGAACAAACAAATAAGAAAGTTGCAGTAGACACAAATCTAGAGGAAGTAATAAGTGGTTCATTACTACAAGGGAATGGGGAATATGAAAAAATAAAGAGTGATGAAATAACTGAAACTTTCACTAAGAATGAAATTAGAATTTTTTCTGTACATAACATACTAAAAGAATTTACAAAAATATTAAAGTCAAAAGGTAAAGATAAAGTTTATTTATTTTTAGATGATTTTAGTGAATTAAGTAAAGAAAATCAAAAAGTAATTGTAGATTCACTTATAGCACCAATTATAAGTTCTTACAATGATTCTTTCGTAATTAAGTTAGCAGGTTATCCTACAAGAACATATTTAGGGAATATAGATAGTACTAAACTACCTGTTATTTCACTTGATTTTTACGATGCATTTGGTCCTCTATCTTCTACGTATGATAAGGTGGAAAGTACTACAATTAATTATGTACAAAGAACTTTAGAGAAAAGATTAAAATATTATGTGAATCAAGATATAGAATTAGATGATATTTTTGATACCGGTACAGAAAGTTTAAATGAATATCTTACAATGCTATTTTACATATCATCAGGTATACCGAGAGCATTAGGATTTATCTTGAATTATTGCATGTTAAGTAGTATTTCGAAGGGGAAAAAAATTCAGATTGTAGATTTGGAAAATGCTTCATTAAGTTACTTTAATAGAAATATTCTGCCGGATTTTAAGAATGATATAAGATATAAGCAATCATTTTATGATGATGAAGAAGGAATGATTACACAACTAATTCAAAATAAATTTGCTGATGAGATTGTCGAAACCCAGTACCAAACTAAGAGGGATATAGTTAAACTTTATACAAATAATAAATCAAAATTAAAAAAAATATTTATAGATACCATTGAAAGTAAAAGTCGCGCTACCTCTGCTTTATGGGTTCCAACTTCACATTTTAGTATAAGAACTAATAACGATAAGTTATTAAAGACTTTAGAGTTGTATTTTATTGTGACAAAATTTAATGAAGGAAGTCCTAAAGAAGCTGATGGATCAAAGATTTCTTATTTCGGTTTAAACTATGGTTTTTGCATGGAAAAGAAAATAGACTATGGGAGACCTAAACTTAGAAATAGATATGATTATTGGAGACAACCAGAATTTGATTTAGATGAATTTATTAATAATTTTTTCCGGAAAAGTAAAACCAATATATGTGAAAAATGTTCTTATGAGTTTGATGATCAAGATTTAATAATAATAGAGAAACATGGAAGATGTGTTAACTGTGGTCAAAAAATTACTCTTAGGGCTAAAGATGAGTATGTTAGTTTACAAAAAGAACTTCAAGAAAAATGGAAAAATGAATCCCTTCCAGATGTTTGTATGAATATTTTAAGAACTTTGTTTAATGAAAATTCACCAATGACAGCTAAACAATTGGGCGATGTATTAGATAAACACCATTTGGCAATAACAAAGGCTATTGAAAAAATAACTACAGATGAGACAAAATATATTTCTTATTACACTAATGGAAAAAGATATTACTCAATTACTGAGAAAGCTTTGAAAAAATTTTTTAATCAATAAAATTGCATATTAAATGGAGTTGGTAAATTGGTAATAAAAATAATGAAGTAAATAATAAGGTTTTTGAAATCACTGATAAGTATAAGGCTGCTGCGTTGGATTAAGCAAATTAGTTGGTGAGGCTATTAAGCAATCACCTTTATTAAGAGTAATTATTCATCGAAATATCAGCCACAATTAACATTCTGTAAAAGAAGCGAAGCACTTGTTGTAATTAGAGTAAATAATCTAGAATAAAATCTTCGATTGAAGTACGGAAGAAGAAAGCAGAGGTGCATGCTAACATTTTGCTAACGCAATCTGATGAAAAAAGATTAATTATCATGAAAGATGTTACAGTTATGATTTCCATAAACCTTGATTTACCGCACTTTTGGAACACATCGTGATAGATATTACACACTTTCACCTTACGCCAGGAATGATGTAGGCCCGCACGATGCGGGTCAGTCAAGCGTTGCCACACGATGTGGCGAGTTTAGCTTGACTTCCTTTATACATGGACGTGGTGACAAAGGCGTTGCGACAGGACGTCGCGGTTTTAGCCTTTGAACCTTAGTTCGATCTCGGTCATGCGGGCGTTGCCACACGATGTGGCGATCTTAGCCCGCGTTTCTTATACTCAAACCCTTGATAAACAAGCGTTTGTATGTAAGGTGAAAGTGATTTGCTAACATTGTAAGAAAAAAGAAGCGTCTCATGAGTTGAATAAACTTGTGAGACGCTTCTTTTATTTCTTTTGTGATTCACTTAATAAAAGTTACTTATAAAAGTTATTCTTTTGGGAATTATAATGAAAATGGGCTGGCAAAAAATCCCCACTGTACTGTTCAGGCCAAGGAAGCATAAGTTGCTTTTTCATAACTTGTTCTCTTTTTACGAGTATAGGTACTAATTCTCGTTGCGACATTTGAACTAATTGCATTTTTCCTAATTCAATTAGCCTCTTGGTCATTTCACCACCGATTTTACCATTCATTCTAGAAGGTAATTCACCTTTATCAATCAAATCGTAGTTCTCAATTCCGAATTCTGCTGCTATTTCTAATTTCATTTGTTGCAGTTTATTTTGTATCTGGGTCATAATCGCACCTCCCTTTCCATTAATATAAGCAGGTTTTAAAAAAATATCCTCAGCTAGTATATGAGATAAATGAATAACTTTAACAATGGAAATTTGATACGATGACATGATCAAATTATTCCATTTTAGTTTGCCACCTGAATTAAGTTCGATAGCTAATTCATTTGGTATCTACAATATTAATTTCATCCACTAAATCCTAAACTGAATCTAAACAGCGTACAATGACAGCCTCTTCATTGTTGATAAAAGCTGAACAAACAATAAAACCACTTCCCGAGCTTTTGAATATTAAATAGAAAGTCACAAACTATGTCAAAAAACCATCGATAAATAAAGGTATACCATGTTTATTGTACCTATTTTTCGAGAATGCTCCCTAAATCGGTTATACAAATATACTTATTTTAATAAGCATTTAAGAGGTGTGTCGTATAGAATATAAAGGATTTTATAAAGAAATTTATAATCCAAATAGTGTGCGTGACTTAGATATAGAGGGATTGATGGGGAAAATAAAATTTATTCATGGATAGGTGTTATATTAATATAGTTAAGGAAATAGAATCAAATGGCCTAAAAGTTACAAATATATTGTATTTTGTCTTTTATAATAAGATACTCTATAATTATGAACTAGTTTCACAAATAGGGGGGAATTGGATGAAAAAGTTTAGCGTTTTTGCAACATTATTATTAGTTTTACAAGTAGTGTTGCCGTTTTCAACAAATGTTCAAGCAGAGACAACAGAGGAACAACTAAATTATTTAGCACTTGGGGACTCGTTGGCAGCTGGTATGAATGAAAATCATGAAATTGGTTATGGTTATGCAGATTTTATTGCATTACAGTATACAGACGAAGTGAATCAAATTCAGTTCAATAAAGGATTTTCATTCCCAGGTTATACGACAGTGAACGTATTAAATGACATTCAAGCGGATGTAACGAAAAATATTTATGATTTAGATGGACCTTCACAAACTACAACGACAATTCATAAAGCGATTAAACAAGCAGATTTAATTTCGCTTAGTGTTGGTGCAAATGATGTTTTAAAATATGTGAATCGCTCAGAATCAGGACAATTTACTTTTGATTTGCCAGCTGTTTTACAAACAATTCAAACGGTATCAGCAAATTATGAGAAAATTTTTGCTGAAATCAAAAAAATAAATCCAGATGCTGATGTTATCGTTATGGGGCTATATAATCCATATCCATACTTACAAGATGCAGCAATTCAAACACAACTTAATACATTAGTTTCAACGATGAATAATGCCATTAAAGCCGTTGTTGAAAAAAATGAGGGTGTTTTCTCAGAGGTAGCAGATATTATCGCAAGTAATCATTTAGAATACTTACCAAATCCAAATAATGTGCATTTGGGTGAGGCAGGCTATGAAGTGGTTGCCGAAAAAATGATGCTAGATTATGTAACTGCATTTTTAAATGATATTGATTATGATTTTGAGGATATCGTACCAGAAGAAGACATCGATTTTGATTACTTCCCAGATATCTCAAAACATTGGGCACGAGAATATATTATTGCAGCGTATGATTTAGGAATTTTAAAAGGCTATGATGACGGAACATTTAAGCCAAGTGTAAGTATGTCACGTGTACAAGTGGTTTCAGTACTTGCCCGTGCGTTTGACTTAAAAGCTACAACGTCAGCACCATTCAAAGACATTAGTCAATACGATCAACAAACACAAATCGAAGTGGCAGCAGCCTATGAAGCGGGACTAATTAAAGAAAACGGTGGTTCGTTCAATCCTAAAGGTGAATTAACACGTGCTCAATTGGCATTAATGTTACTACGCTTATCCAATAATTTAACGGGAGAAGAATATACGCCAACAGCTTCAATGCCATTTAAAGATATGGCAAAATATGATGACGAAACAAAAACAGCAGTAAACTTTTTGTATGAAAGTGGTATTGTTGAAGGAACAAGTGCAACAACATTTGCTCCAGCAGATAAGGTAACACGTGCGCAATTAGCAAAAATTATTATGTTAGCCTTATCTGAGCAATAATATAAAAATAAAACGAGCGTTGAATGGACGGGGATCCATTCAACGCTCGTTTATTATATCATTGCAAAAACGGGGGTTTTTGCAAAGGGACACACGATTAGTCGTTCCATTTTAAGCCTTCAAAGAAACGATAAATTTCTTCAAATACTAATTCACGCTCTTTCCCTAATGTTAAAATATGGCCAGAGTTAATGAAGGTTTTCACTGACCTGATACGGGAATTAACAGAGTTATAAATTAGGTCTGCACTTTCGCAATAATAGTCATCATCTTCTAATCCACGTAAAATATGTACGGGTGTTTGGATGACATTTAATTTTTCGCTTGTATCGTTTATTAGACTTTGTAAATAATTTAATGAAGGCATTTTAACAAGCTCCGCAATTTTTGAGCGACTATCAACTGATTCATCGTATGTACCAGCTAATTTTTTATAGTTAATTGCATAATCGACGATACGATTTTGCAAGCTATCTGTATTTTTTGACATGGCAGGAGCAGACATGGGAACAATTGCCTTTGTTGGACGTTCTTCACCAAGTTTTAATGAGAAGATTCCACCAAGAGAAACACCAGCCACCGCGATTTCTTCATAACCACGGTTACGAAGTTCATCATAGCCCTCGATAACACTATTCCACCAATCAATTGGACTGGATTGAATCAATAAATCAGGACCACCACCGTGGCCTTTATATAATGGTGCATGTACAGTGTAATTACGATCAGCTAAGTATTTCCCTAAACGTTTTACATCATTTGTGTTACCAGTAAAACCGTGTAGTAATAAAACAGCACGTTTTCCAGCTTCGATTGTAAAAGGTTTCGGCGCGATGAGTTTCATTGTCTGTTAGACCCCTTTGTGAAGTTAATTATGTCAAATTTATAAATTTTTATAAAAATCTATTGTAATTTCAAAAGTAATTTGATATGAAAACTTGTTGCTACCGACTATTATAAAAGGTATAAATGTATAAGTACAATTTATTATTTCTATTGTTTTGATTACAAAAAGTTATTAATGATGTGAGGTATAAAAAATGGAGATTGAACAACTACACTATTTCAAAATCGTTGCTACGATGCAACATATGACACGTGCGGCGGAAGTTTTGTCGATTTCCCAACCGGCGTTAAGTAAGTCAATTTCGAACATTGAGCACGTTTTGGGTGTTCCATTATTTGATCGTGAAGGGCGTTCCATTTATTTAAATCGCT
This sequence comes from Lysinibacillus sp. 2017, assembly GCF_003073375.1. Classification (NCBI taxonomy): domain Bacteria; kingdom Bacillati; phylum Bacillota; class Bacilli; order Caryophanales; family Bacillaceae; genus Lysinibacillus; species Lysinibacillus sp. 2017. The sequence continues at coordinate 3,418,571 of NZ_CP029002.1, read as the reverse complement.
TTGGCCAACTTTTTTTGCAAAGCGTCAACATTATTTTAGACGAATATGAACGAATTAAAGAAGAATTTGAAGATATTATTAAACCAGGTTCAGGAGAAGTATCGTTTGGATTTATTCATACACTTGGTATGGAGATGGTTCCTGAACTCATAGCTACAACATCGAAAATCTTCCCAAATATGCAATTTTCCTTAACTCAAGCGACATCATTAAATTTATTAAAGCGCTTAGAAGAGGGCGCTATTGATTTATGCTTATCGCAAAAAATCGAATCCAAGGTCATTGAAATCGTGACAGAAGAGCTCTTTGTTGAAGAACTTTTTGTTATTGTACCAAATACCCATCCGCTTGCAAAAAGAAAGACAATTCGTTTGGAGGAAATTAAGTCAGAGCCCTTTATCGCGATTAAAAAAGGGAATTCGCTACGTCAATTAGTGGATGAATTTTTCCTAAATGAAGGAATAGAACTCAATACAACATTTGCGGCAGAAGAAATGCATACAGTTGCAGGCTTCGTAAGTGCAGGTATGGGGGTATCACTCATTCCAAATATTAAAGGATTAGATGATTATAAAGTAAAACGGTTGAAAGTGGATCCACCTTGTTATCGTTCTGTTGGGGTTTCATGGGCAAAAAATCGTTATTTACCTCCTGCAGCAATGGAATTCAAACAATACTTAGTGGACTATTTTCAAAATCGAAAAAATCAGACGAATGAAAGCTAGGAGGACTAATAATGGATGAACAACAGTTTGAACGTTTCGTACAAGAGGTGGCACCATTAGAAAGTGTCACGTACTGGCTCACACAATTTGAACAGGCAAAAAGCAAACAAATTCAAGCAATGATAAATGTCGCATTATTATACAAGCAACACAAGAACTATGATGAAATGTATGCATTGTTAGACGAAGCCACTTTAATGGAAGATCCGTATGCATTTTATGAATTAGCCAATTGTTATTTTGAATCGCTCGGTAACAGGGGGAACGAACAACTAGCATTTGAACTTTACGAACGTGCCGCTTTATTAGATCATGCGGATGCAATGAATAATCTCGCAGATATGTATTTTAATGGCGAGGGTACAGAAGTAGATGAACGAAAAGCATTTGAGTGGTTTACAAAAGCAGCTCATGTGGGAGTTGCTGAGGCAAAGTACACGTTAGGGATTATGTACGAACAAGGCATAGGGACAGAACAAAGTGATGAATTCGCGCTACAACATTATGAACAATCCGCAATAGAAGGTTATGCGGAGGCGATGTATCGAATGGGTATGATTTATTTTACGGGGGAGCTTGGACAAAAGCAAAATACAGTACACGCATTTGATTGGTTTTTAAAGGCTGCGGAACAATTTCATGTAGATGCTATTTTTAATGTGGCCTATTGTTATGAAATGGGTGAAGGTACCACACAGAATGAGGAAAATGCGATTCATTATTATAAACAAGCTTCGATGCTCGGAGATTATGAGGCAAGCAATAAATTAGCTGGAATTTATGAACTACGTAAGAGCGAACAAGCAAATAAGTGGCGAAAAAAAGCTATAGAACAATTTAATAATGAAGAAATGTGAGGGAACGTGAATGAAAAGATTTTTTAAATGGTTTGCAATTAGCTTACTTTGTTTAGTCACTGTTAGTGTAGCAGGCATGTATATTTGGTCACAGCAAACGCTTGCGCCAACTAACGAGTTAACTAGTCAAATTAATATAGAAGAAATTGTCGATGACGAAGGGAATGTCATTTTACTACCAAATGATGAAATAAAGGCGGGAATCGTTTTATATCCTGGAGCAAAAGTAGAAAATACTGCGTATAGTTATTACGGGAAAAAGTTGGCGGATGCAGGTTATGCTGTGTTCATTCCCAAGTTACGTCTGAATTTCGCCATTATGGATCAAGATGCAGCAGCAAACTTTATCGAGCACTATCCAGAAATCAAAACTTGGTATGTAGGCGGCCATTCGTTAGGCGGTGTAGCAGCGTCATCATTTGCGAATGAAAATGCATCCGTGAAAGGTTTAATTTTACTGGCTTCTTATCCAAGCAATGGAACAAATCTATCAGACGAATCACTTAATGTTATTTCAATATATAGTGAAAAAGATGGACTCACAGAAATATCTGATATAGAAAATTCAAAAAGTAGGTTACCTTTGACTGCAAAGTATGTAGAAATAACGGGTGGTAATCACGCTCAATTTGGAATTTATGGGGAACAAAAAGGGGATAAACAAGCGGATATATCCGCTTTAGACCAACAAAATAAAATGGTTGAAGAGACATTACTTTGGTTGGAAAATAACGGTTAATTTAGAATGGATTAAGAAGGTTTAAAATAATTTATGAATAGGAATTATATTGTTATAAGAGATGAATAGGGAGGAAAGGTTATTATGTTCATGTTACGGTCAACCTCATTAGAGGGGGAAATGATTATATTAATGAAGAAAGTTTCGGGATTATAATAGTAAGACATATTATAATTTACTTTTTTTGTAAAATATTTTATACTATTAATAGGTATTTTTTTTGAATATTTCATCATATAGTTTTTGTAGCTTTTGGTTTAGGTGTTAATTAAATACATGAAAAACAAAGATATTTCTATTAGGAATAGACTAGGTTCAAGGAGACAAAAGTAGTACGAAAGCATAAGTTCTTTTGATTCTTAGTACCGCGAGTTTCATTCAGAGGAATGCTTCTTTATAATAGAAATGTTGATAAAAAAATGGTGAACAAGATATTTAGTGACATAAACGTGTTAGCTAAATAGCAACTAAGACATCTTAGGCAATCGCAAATTTTGTATTACAAGATTACTATATTTTTAACTACTAACTTAGTATATCTAAATTATTCAACTTATAAAAGGAAGAGCAATACGAATAAGGCGAGGTTGAGCATGTTTTTTAAAAAAAAGGAAGATACTAATCAAGAAATATCGATTCAGGATGTAAAGGTAAGACTTGAATATTCAGAGGGATCATCGATAAAAAAACAAATTAAAATGTTAAATTTAACAGAACAAGATTTAAAATATTTAAAAGTATTTAAACCGCATGTGGACCAAAATATTGACCAAATTGTGGATACTTTTTATCGTAATTTAGGAATGGAAGCTAGCTTAATTCAAATTATTAACGAGCACAGTTCAGTGGATCGTTTAAAAGTTACATTGAAACGTCATATTTGTGAAATGTTTGACGGACAAATTGATGAAGTATATTTTATGAAACGCAAAAAAATTGCAAAAGTTCATGTTCATATTGGATTAAAAACAAAATGGTATATCGGTGCGTTCCAAAGTCTATTAATTGATTTTATTCGTATAATAAAGACGGAAATTCCAAATGTTGAACAGCGTTTTAATACAATTGAAGCGATTTCGAAAATTATAAATTTCGAGCAGCAAGTAGTTTTAGAAGAGTATGAAGATGTTGTGGATCGTATGAAAGAAAAGCTAGAAGGAGAAAAAAATAGTGTAAGTAATTTAATTATCGAATCTTCTTCTAATTTAGCTGCCATTTCCGAAGAGACAAACGCTTCGTTCCAACTACTAACGGATCAGTCTGATATTATGCTTTCTTATGCGAAAAAAGCAATTGAGCTTTCAGATGTTGCGACGGATCAGGCAAATAATGGTAAAGTTCAAATCCGGCAGCAAGCCATTAGCATGGATGCGATTCAAGATTCCGTTGTCGTTATTTCAGAGGAAATTGACAAACTAGCGGAAATTTCAAAAGAGATGGAATTGACGATGGGGATTGTAACAAATATCGCCAACCAAACGAATTTGTTAGCGTTAAATGCAGCTATTGAAGCGGCCCGTGCTGGAGAAGCGGGAAAAGGCTTTGGGGTTGTTGCCGGTGAAGTAAGGAAGTTATCAGAGCAAACGAAGCAATCGGCGATTAATGTTGAAGAGCTCCTTCAAAATACCAATATGCGTACGACAAAACTACTTGAATCATTAAAAGAAATTAAAGAATCGGTTCAAATAGGTGAGTCAAGTATGAAGGGTACAGAAGAACAGTTCTCAGCCATTCTAGAATCGATGGTTGAAACGAAAGAACAAAATAATTTAGTAGAACAAGAAGTAGAGCAAATCGGTTTAACCATAGGAGAACTTGGTCGTGCATTTGATGAAGTCACACATGCAGCCGATACATTAGCTACGGTTTCACAAAACTTAGAAAACTAAATGTAATAAAAAATTAGGGTATTTTATGCTCTAATTTTTTTGCTTTCTTTCGTTATAAATTTGTAATATCCTTCAGGTTCAAATCGATTAAAAAAAGATTATACTAAAAGTAGAGATTACTGAACGAAGTGGGAGATGGACAGATGAAAACAGTAGTAGTTGTAGGCGGCGGTATTACAGGTCTTTGCACAATGCATTATTTAAAACGCCTAATGAGTGAAAAGCAGATTGACGCGCGACTTGTATTGGTGGAAAAAAATAGTTATTTAGGTGGGAAGCTTCATTCGGAGCATGCAGCAGGCTTTATTATGGAAACAGGCGCAGATTCAATGGTAGCTCGTCATCCGAGTGTTTTAGAACTTGTGAAGGAACTTGATTTTGAATCGCAGCTTGTTTATAACGAAACTGGAATTTCTTATATTCATACGAATAATGAATTACATGCGATTCCAGCAGGTTCAACATTTGGCATTCCTATGAGTGTAGAGTCCTTACAATCAAGCACACTGATTTCAGAAGAAGGGAAAAAACGTGCGCTACAAGATTTAGAATTGCCAAATACGAATTTTACTAAAGAAAGCTCGATTGGCACATTTTTAGAATTCTTTTTAGGTGAAGAAATTGTCAAAAAACAAATTGCACCCGTATTAGCTGGTGTTTATTCAGGGGATTTATATCAATTAAGCTTAGCTTCAACATTGCCTTATTTAGTGGATTATAAAAACAATTACGGTTCGATTATTAAGGGCTTTGAAGCAAACCGCGCACAATTTGAAAAAGCAGCAAATAAAAAATTCATTTCATTCCAAAACGGGTTATCGGCGATTATCGATCGCTTAGAAGAGATGTTGCCAGAAGTAGAAATCAAAAAAAATACTGAAACGAAGCAAATTAACAAGCAAGGTGCGCAATATGAAGTTGTGCTACAAGATGAAACGATTTTAGCGGATGTTGTCGTACTTGCTGTGCCAAATGAAACGGTGAAAAAAGTAGTAGATGATGAACAGCTAGAGCAACAATTCCAAAAATTCACGACAGCATCAGCGATTACAATGTATGTAGGTTTTGACGTGCCAGACAGTGTCTTACCTGCAGATGGAACAGGCTTTATCGTTTCACATAATAGCGATTTAGTATGTAATGCCTCAACATGGACAAGCCGTAAATGGAAGCATACATCTGCTGAAGGAAATTTACTCGTACGATTATTTTATAAAAACATTAACCCGCGTTACGAAGAGCTTGCCGCGATGAATGAGGAAGAACTGACTAAAGTCGCCCTAGAAGATATTCGATTAAGCCTAGGTATTCAAGCAGAGCCAATCGTTGTCAATGTAACAAAATGGATCAATCAAATGCCGCGCTATGACTTAGCACACAATGAGGCATTAAGTGTTGTGGTAAAAGACTTAGAAGCACGTTATCCGAATTTATTATTAGCAGGCTGCTCTTATTTTGGGGTCGGCATTGGGGCATGTATTGAAAATGGAAAAAATACGGCACAACAAATTATTAGTCGAATTCAGTAAAGAAATGCTTCATTCTGTTAAAGGGTATTGACGTTCGTTGTGGTTAACGATATGATTCTTTTAATTATTTGAATAATTCATAAAATTTCTTATCAAGAGAAGTCGAGGGACTGGCCCAGTGAAACTTCAGCAACCAACGTAAGTCAGGTGCTAAATCCAGTTGGCAAGTAGCCAAACAGATGAGAGGGAACTTAAATTTACAATAGTGAACCTTCTTTTATTTTTAAAAGAAGGTTTTTTTATATCTTCAGAAGTCTGAAAATACTGTGAATAATGGAGTGAGAGCAATGGGTTTACTAGAGGAGTTAAAAACGCGCGTATTAACGGCAGATGGTGCAATTGGAACATTGTTATATTCTTACGGATTAGATTATTGTCATGAGGAAATGAACATTATCCGCCCGGAAATTGTTGAGAAAATTCATGGTGAATACATTGCTGCTGGTGCAGACATTATTCAAACGAATACATACGGGGCCAATGCCATTAAGCTCGCTCGTTATGGCTATGAGGGGCGTGTGGCAGAATTCAATTCAGCGGCTCTAGAAATTGCGAAGCGCGCTGCAACACCAGGTGGTCAATTCGTTTTAGCAACAATCGGAGGGATTCGTGGCGTTCGTAAAAGCGAAGCGACGTTAGAAGAAATTTTAGCTGCCTTTAGGGAACAAGCGGAAACACTGTTAGCAGGTGCGCCTGATGGATTTTTATTAGAAACGTATTATGACTTTGAAGAAATTTCTCATTGCGTAAATTTACTTCGGACGTTAACAGACTTGCCGATTATTGCGCAAGTGACGATGCAAGAACCAGGAGTATTACAAAACGGGATGTCATTAAATGAAGCACTACAAGATTTAGAACGGCTTGGTGCCGATATCGTCGGAAGTAACTGTCGCTTAGGCCCCTTCCATACAATTCAAGCATTTGAAACGGTAAATCTTCCAAAGACTGCGTACTTATCCGCTTATCCGAATGCATCGTTACTTGATGTAGAGGATGGACGCGTTGTCTATGAGTCAGAAACCGATTATTTTGCCCGTGCTGCCGTTGAATTAGTAAACCAAGGTGTGCGCTTAATCGGAGGCTGCTGTGGGACGACACCAAAGCATATTGCAGCGGTAAAACAGCGTTTGGTGAATATCGTGCCCATCGAAACGAAGGAATTAAAACCAGGGCGTACGGAATTTGTGCGTGTTGCAGAGCCCCGCAAGCAAGAGCCATTACATGTAAAAGCGAAGCGTGAACGTTCGGTTATTGTGGAACTGGATACACCACGCCATTTAGAAATTGAAGGCTTTGTAGAAGGTGCAAAAAAATTAGCAAGTGCAGGCGCGGACGTGATTATGATGGCTGATAATTCGCTTGCCTCACCGCGCATTAGTAATATTGCGATGGCTGCCATTTTAAAAGAGCACGGGATTCGTTCGCTGCCCCATTTGACATGCCGCGATCGAAATTTAATCGGATTGCAATCACACTTGATGGGGCTCAATGCACTCGAATTGCATGACATTTTAGTGGTAACCGGTGACCCGACAAAGGTGGGGGATTTCCCTGGTGCGACGAGTGTGTATGATGTGTCATCAATGGAGCTGATTACATTAGTGAAGCAGTTAAATGAAGGCGGATCCTTTACGGGAAAGACGTTACGAAAGCAAGCAAACTTTTCAGTAGCAGCTGCATTTAACCCAAACGTTCGTGTGCTTGATCGTGCAGTGGCTAGACTTGAAAAGAAAATTGAACATGGGGCAGACTATTTTATTTCACAGCCTGTGTATTCAAAAGAAAAAATTGTTGAAATTTATGAGGCAACCAAGCATTTGGAGACGCCCATTTATATAGGAATTATGCCACTGACGTCTTCTCGTAGTGCCGAGTTTTTACACCATGAAGTACCAGGTATTAAATTATCAGATGAGGTTTTAGCGCGAATGGCTGCTTGTGGAGAAGATAAGGAAGTTGCAACAAAGGAAGGCATCAAAATTGCCAAAGAGTTACTGGATACTGCGTGTCAGTATTTCAATGGGATTTACTTAATCACACCATTTTTACGTTACGATATGACGCTTGAATTAATGGATTACGTTAACCAATTCGATGCTAACAATAAAGGAGTTCAGTCAAATGCTTAATCATCCAATTCATGAGCAATTACAAAAAAGAATACTAATCATCGATGGTGCCATGGGGACGATGCTTCAAAATGAAAATTTAACCTATGAGGATTTTGGTGGAGAACCATTAGATGGTTGTAATGAAAATTTAGTCTTAACACGTCCAGACGTTTTAGAGAAAATTCACCGCGCGTATTTAGAGGCTGGTGCAGACATTATTTGTACAAATACATTTGGCGGAACACCGCTTGTATTAAATGAATATGATTTAGGTGAAAAGGCAGTTGAAATTAATCAGCGTGCCGTTGAACTTGCACTGGCTGCTGCAAAAGAATTTTCAACTCCAGAATGGCCACGCTTTGTTGCGGGTGCCATGGGACCGACGACTAAAACCTTATCCGTCACAGGTGGTATTACATTTGAAGAACTTGAACAAAATTTTTATGTGCAAGCTAAGGCCTTAGTAGAAGCAGGAGCGGATTTACTTCTTCTTGAAACATCCCAAGATATGCTAAATGTAAAGGCGGGAACGCTTGCAATTCGCCGCGCATTTGATGAAGTTGGAAAAGAGCTGCCTGTTATGATTTCAGGAACGATTGAACCGATGGGCACAACGCTTGCTGGACAATCCATTGAAGCGTTTTATATTTCAATTGAGCATATTCAACCGTTATCAGTTGGCTTAAATTGTGCGACAGGGCCGGAATTTATGACCGATCATATCCGTTCATTAGCAGAACTTTCAAATGGTTATATTAGTTGTTACCCGAATGCAGGCTTACCTGATGAGGAAGGCTGCTATCACGAAACACCAGAATCATTATCGAAAAAGCTAACGGGCTTTGCGGAAAAAGGATGGTTAAATATAGTAGGAGGTTGCTGCGGGACAACACCTGCGCATATCGCGGCGATTCGAGAAGCACTTGCAGAAGTTGCGCCACGTAAGCCCAAACAAAATACACATGGTCATGTCGTATCAGGGATTGAGCCCCTTCAATATGATGATTCCATGCGCCCGTTATTTATCGGCGAACGTACGAATGTGATCGGCTCACGCAAATTTAAAAACTTAATTATTGATGGCAAGTTTGAAGAGGCTGCTGAAATTGCACGTGCTCAAGTGAAAAACGGTGCGCATGTCATCGATATTTGTTTAGCGAATCCAGACCGCGATGAAGTAGAAGATATGAAAAACTTCATGCAGGAAGTCGTGAAAAAAGTAAAAGTACCACTCGTGATTGACTCAACAGATGAGCAAGTAATGGAAACTGCGTTAAAGTTCTCACAAGGAAAAGCAATTATCAACTCGATTAACCTAGAAGATGGGGAAGAGCGTTTTGATGCGGTGATGCCACTTGTGAAAAAGTACGGGGCAGCACTTGTTGTCGGAACGATTGACGAGATTGGTATGGCGGTTACGCGTGAGAAAAAATTAGAAGTCGCCAAGCGTTCGTATCAATTACTAACCGAAAAATGGGGCATGTCTCCAGAAGATATTATCTTTGATCCACTAATGTTCCCAGTCGGTACAGGGGACGAGCAATACATCGGCGCGGCAGAAGAAACCATTGAAGGTATTCGTTTAATTAAAGAACAGTTACCAGGCTGTTTAACGGTGCTTGGGGTAAGCAATGTATCATTCGGGTTACCTCCAGTAGGACGAGAAGTGTTGAATGCAGTGTATTTATATCACTGTACACAAGCAGGGCTAGACTACGCGATTGTGAATACTGAAAAATTAGAGCGCTACGCCTCGATTCCGGAAGAGGAAATTAAACTTGCAAATGATTTAATTTTTAATACAAGTGATGAAACACTTGCGGTATTTACGGACTTTTATCGTGGTAAAAAGAAGGATGCAGTTGAAAAAAAACTCCCTGCAACGGTGGAAGAGCGTTTAGCGTATTATATTTTAGAAGGCACAAAAGAAGGTCTTATTGACGATTTAAATAAAGCGCTAGAAACTTTCGACACACCACTGGAAATCATTAATGGCCCGTTAATGGAAGGAATGGCTGAGGTCGGTCGCTTATTTAATGCCAATCAGCTAATTGTTGCCGAAGTGTTGCAAAGTGCGGGTGTCATGAAAGCGGCAGTTGCACATTTAGAACAGTTTATGGAAAAAGGCGAATCCAGTTCAAGTAAAGGAACAATGGTATTAGCGACAGTGAAAGGCGACGTGCATGACATCGGCAAAAACTTAGTCGATATTATTTTAAGTAATAATGGGTATCGCGTTGTAGACTTAGGCATTAAAGTAACGCCAGCCCAATTAATCGAAGCGATTCGTAAAGAGAAGCCAGATTTCATCGGGTTATCAGGATTACTCGTGAAATCGGCACAACAAATGGTCATCACGGCACAAGACTTTAAGGAAGCAGGTATTGATGTGCCAATTTTTGTAGGGGGTGCCGCATTATCACGCCGCTTTACAGAAACAAAAATTGCAGATCAGTATGATGGACCGGTTATTTATTCAAAAGATGCGATGCAAGGATTAGAGCAGGCGAATCGTTTAATGAACCCAAAAGAGCGTGATCAGCTTTTGCATGAACTTCAAGAATCTCGAGAAAAGCGTATCGAATCCGATGCAAAACGCGCGGCTCGTCCAGTGGTTGAAGTAAGCGAAAAACCAGTCCGAACAGTAGGAGATGCACCGGTAATCACGCCGAAGGATTTAGCCCGCCATATTAAACGGAATTACTCAATTGCGCATTTGCACCCCTATGTAAATATGCGTACATTAATCGGACATCATTTAGGCTTGAAAGGCAATTTAGAGCAGCTACTCGCTGATCAAGATGGACGTGCAGTACAGCTAAGTGAATTAGTAACCGAGTATTTAAGTGGAGACACGTTAAAAGCATCAGGCATGTATCAATTTTTCCCTGCACAAGCAGATGGAGACGATGTAGTCATTTACAGCCCAGAAGATCAAAAAACAGAAATTAAACGTTTCACATTCCCGCGCCAGCAAGTAGCACCATTCCTTTGTTTGGCGGACTTCTTAAAGCCAGTTGATAGTGGGAAAATGGACTATGTTGCACTAATGCTCGTATCAGCAGGTTACGGTGTCAGCGAAAAAGCGCGCCAATTAAAAGAAGCAGGGAAGTTTTTAGAAAGCCATGCACTACAAGCAACTGCGCTCGAACTTGCCGAAGGTTTTGCTGAACGTATTCACCAAGAAATTCGTGACCAGTGGGGCTTCCCAGATGCGACAGATTTCACGATGCGCGACCGCTTTGCAGCGAAATACCAGGGGCAGCGCTTTAGCTTTGGCTATCCAGCGTGTCCAAATTTAGAGGATCAAGAAAAGTTATTTGACCTCTTGAAGCCAGAAGATATCGGTGTACAATTGACAGAAGGCTTTATGATGGAACCAGAAGCAAGTGTATCAGCGATTGTTTTTGCACATCCGGATGCACGTTACTTTAATGTGTAATAAAATTGAGCCGTCTTACCAAATAGGTAAGGCGGCTTTCTATCCTGAGGAGGAACTGGAATGATTCGACAAGCAACTGCAGCCGATGTAGAAATGATTTTAGAAATTTTTAACGACAATATAGTAAATTCTACAGCGATTTATATGTATAAGGAGCAAACCTTAGAGCAACGTATGGCATGGTTTGAAGCGAAAAAACAAGCTGGTGAACCGTTATTTGTTTATGAAGAGAACGGGGAAGTGGCAGGCTACGCAACATATGGTTCATTCCGTCCCTACCCTGCGTTTCATTACACGGTAGAACATTCAGTTTATGTGCATAAAAATCATTACAAAAAGGGTATCGCAAGTAAACTAATGTATGAACTAATCGACTATGCACGTACACATGACGTAAAAACGATGGTCGCTTGCATCGACAAAGAAAATGAAGCGAGTCTTTACATTCATGAAAAATTAGGCTTTACATACAGCGGTACGATACGAAATGCGGGTTATAAATTTGATCGGTGGTTAGATTTAGTATTTTATCAACTAGATTTAGAAGGACCAAAAAATCCGCAAGAAAATGAGTAGTATAACAAATTGTCACCTGGTCATATGACATCTGTCATAAAAAAGTTATGATGTTTGAGCATTTTTCTAAATCCTCAAATTGATTACGATAAACGTAACGATTTTGAGGAAAGAGGGATTTCATCATGGCTAAAACCGATGCAGAAAAAACAAAGCAACTACGTAAAGATATTGCGCCGTTTGCAAAATCTGAAACACGAGCTAGTATTCAACAATTATTAAATACTGTAGTACCATTATTACTAATTTGGGGAGCTGGCTACGCTCTACTACAAGTTTCACCATGGCTAACAGCATTATGTAGTGTCATTGCTTCAGGATTTGTTGTACGTACGTTTATTATTTTCCATGACTGTACACACGGTTCATTTTTCAAAAGTAAAAAAGCAAACGATATTACTGGCTTCATTACTGGGATTTTCGCGTCATTCCCATACGAAAAATGGAAACGTGAGCATACGATTCACCATGCAACAAGTTCGAACTTGGATAAGCGTGGAATAGGCGATATCGAAATGTTAACAGTAGAAGAATATCTCGAAAAATCAAAATTAGCGCGTTTAGGGTACCGTTTATATCGTAATCCCCTTGTTATGTTTGGATTAGGGCCACTTTATATGGTGCTTGTATTAAACCGCTTCAATCGTAATGATGCAAAACGCAAAGAGCGCATGAACACGTATATGACAAATATCGCATTACTTGTTATTTGTACGACGTTAATTATTAGTTTTGGTTGGACGACGTTTTTATTAGTACATGCATTAACACTTTTCATCGCAGGTTCATTAGGAATTTGGTTATTCTACATACAACATACGTATGAAGATTCATATTTTGAAGTGAATTCTGAATGGGATTATGTGAAGGCTGCAGTAGAAGGTAGTTCTTATTATAAATTACCGAAATTGTTACAATGGGTGACAGGTAATATCGGTTTCCACCACGTGCATCATTTAGCACCACGCGTACCGAACTATAAATTAGAAGATGCACATGAATCGATTAAGCCACTGCAAAAGGCAACAACTATTACGATTAAGACAAGTTTAGAATCGATTCGTTATAAATTATATGATCCAGAAAATTACCGCTTTGTTACATTTAAAGAAGCGGCACAAGCAGAATTTAAACGTGTACAACAAAAAACATCTTTAGCAAAATAAAAGTAAATAAAATTGGAGGTACCTCATTTTTCAACTTGAGGTACCTATTTTGTTATAATAGAAAGAAAAAAGAGAATTGAGGCTGTTATGCAAACTTGGTATAGTATTATCCCAAAAAGCCCGATGTTAAGTATTTATATTTGGATAATTTTTTGTGTTTTACCGTTTTTCTTTATTATCCACTCGTTCACATTGTGGCAAATACTTGTTGGAGTTGTATTGATTTTATTTTATTTTTTATGCCATTATTTTTCGTTCAAATCGAAAAGTGGCTTGAGATATATGTGGATTAGCTTTCAAATGGTAGTGAACATTGTGATGACACTATTTTTTGGCTATGTATATTTATCATTGTTTACTGCATTTTTTATTGGTAATATTAGGCAATCTGTCGGATTCTATATTATGTATGGCTTACATATTGGCTTTACTGTGATATCAATTGTTGGTGGGTATTTCATTTACCTTGATCTCTATTTAACGCAAACACCATTCATTATTATTAATATGCTAGGTGTTGTGCTTCTACCGTTTACGTTGTATTCGAGAACGAAACGTGAAAATTTAGAAGGTGAATTAGAAACGGCTCGAGAACGTATTTCGGAGCTGACGGTTTTTGAAGAACGCCAACGTATTGCACGTGATTTGCATGATACACTTGGTCAAAAATTATCGATGATTGGCCTGAAAAGTGATTTAGCAGCGCGCTTGGTGGAAAAGAATCCACAGCAAGCCATTTTGGAAATTAAAGACATTCGTCAAACAGCAAGTGTTGCGTTGAAGGAAGTACGTGAACTTGTTGCGGATATGCGGACCGTTCGCATTGAAGAAGAGCTATACCGTATAGAGCAAATTTTAAAAGCGGCACAAATTAAATTGCGTTTAAATGGGGATTTATCGCAAATTAAAATGCCAACATTAGCAGAAAATGTCATTAGTATGTGTTTGAAAGAAGTTGTAACGAACATTGTCAAACATAGTCAAGCTACACTTTGTAGAATTACGTTTTATCAAAGTGAGGATGAATTTAAAGTGACGATTTTAGATAATGGGAAAGGCTTTGAACGTTTGCAATTATATGAAGGTGGTAACGGTTTAAAAGGAATGCAAGAGCGCGTCGAATTTTTAAATGGATTAATTGAAATTGAAAGTGAATTGGGTGAGGGGACAACGGTGATGATGACTATACCGTTAGCGATTACTCATCAAAAAGGAGAGAAATGACATGATTCGAATCGTCATAGCAGAAGATCAGGGGATGCTACTAGGTGCGATGAAATCGTTACTGAGCATGGAGGATGACATAGAAGTTATCGGTCTTGCAAAAAACGGAGAAGAAGCAGTAGAAATGGTCAATGAATTGCAACCAGATGTTTGCATTATGGATATTGAAATGCCGATTAAAACAGGCCTTGATGCAGCGGAAGAACTGCGCGGAAGTGACTGTAAGATTATTATTTTAACAACATTTGCGCGTCCTGGTTATTTTGAACGTGCGCGTAAAGCAGGTGTGCGTGGTTATTTATTAAAAGACAGCCCGATTGAAGAGCTGGTGAATTCGATTCGTATTATTATGGATGGTCGTCGCATTTATGCACCAGAGCTTGTGGATTTTGTGTATGAAGAAGATAGTGAAAATCCGTTAACAGACCGTGAAAGTCAAGTGTTGGAACTTGTTTCTGAAGGGAAAACGACGAAAGAAATTGCCGCAGAATTATTTTTATCAGCAGGAACCGTACGTAATTACATTTCAACAATTTTAGATAAGCTCGGTGTAGGAAATCGTATCGAAGCGATTGCTCGTTTTAAAGAAAAAGGATGGAACAAATAAAAGTATCCCTCGTTTTGCTCGGCGATTAAAGGCCAGCATAGCGAGGGATTTTTTAGTGAATAAGAAAGTATAATTTTTCTGATATCACTTTTTCTTTGTTAAACGGCCAAGTATAAATGCACCTGCTGCAACGGCTAGTACCGTGTTTGTTTTCTTCGTAAACACTTGCTTTGTCACAAGGTTTAAGTTTTGTGGACGTTCTGCTAAGCGACGCATGAAGTAGCCATACCAATCCTTACCGTAAGGAACATACACACAAACTTGATAGCCTTCATGTGCTAATTCAAGCTGTAAATCTTTTCGGAAGCCATAAAGCATTTGAAATTCGAATTTTTCTTTTGGAATGTTGTACTTCTCAACGAAATATTTCACATGCTTAATAATATTATGGTCATGCGTTGCGATGGATGTGAAGTGACCATGTGATAAATGGTATTCAATGAGCTCAAGAAAATTAACATCAACATCTAATTTATCTTGAAATGCAATTTCTTCAGACTCTTTGTAAGCGCCTTTTACAATGCGTAAACGCGTATCTTTAAATTGCTCGATATCACTTTTTGCACGATGGAAATACGCCTGGATCACTGTACCCACATTATCGAAAGATTTCAGAAGTTCTTCTAACATATCAAATGTAGGTTGTAATCGATTGTGATTTTCCATATCAAAGTTGACGAAAATCCCGTATTCATTTGCACGTTCAACAATTTCACGTACGTTGTCATAGCAAAAGTCGATGTCAATATCTAACCCAAGTTGAGATGGCTTTAATGAAACATGTGCCTCCACACCTTCTGCATGAATTGCTTCAATCATTCTTAAAATTTCTTCTTTTGCTTTTGTAGCCTCAGCTTCATCAGATACGAATTCACTTAAATTGTCGACGGTACAAGAGATCCCTTGTAAATTTAATTGTTTAATATTTTCCATCATTTCTTGGATGCTTGTACCTGCCACAACGCTTCCGGCACCGAGTTTTACACCGTATTGTTGTGCAGCGTTACTTAATGTTTGGTTTTCAGATAAAGAAATGAAAAAATCACGTAATGCCATAAAAACATCTCCTTGTTTCTGTTGAAATAGAAAAAATTCAATCCTCTAAAATGACGAGAGAGGAATTAAAAAAATTATACCATAACCCGTTTTCATGCTACTGTAATGACTTCACTCAATTTTTCATTAGCATAAGCTAAATTTTAAGGAATGCACAATAAGAAAAAGATCTCGTTCAACATGTGGGGGAAGAACGAGATCTTTTTCTATTCATAATTATATTTTGAAAGAATGATTCAAGAACATGTTAGGGGGCATGTTCTGCCTTTAGCTATAGGGGTAACTAAAGGAATTCGGGAACCCAAAAGTTAAACTTGTTTCTCTTGTATATTACTAGCACTCGGCGCTTTACCTAAATTCGTTAAGCGTTGTGCAAAGCTATCATTCGATTTGGTTACACCTTTGAACATATCTTGCATTTCATATGCATAAGCACCATGTTCTGCGATATCTAAACCTTCTACTTCTTCTTCGTATGCAACACGTAAAGGGATGAATACTTTGATGATATAAGTCGCGATTCCTACTGTACTAGCAGTCCAAATAATGACAGCTGCTACACCTAGTGCTTGCACACCGAGTAATGTTGCACCATGACCGTATATTAAACCGCCACCAGTTTTATCGAATAAACCAACTGCTAATGTGCCCCAAATACCGCAAACACCGTGAACAGCGATGGCACCAACAGGATCATCAACACGTAATTTATGTTCGATGAAACGCACGGCTTCAACTAAAATGATACCGCCGACAGCACCTGCGACAATAGCGAATCCGATATTTAAGTTTAAAGCACCAGCAGTAATACTAACTAAACCGGCTAATGCGCCATTTAGTGTTAAAGAACCATCAATAAATCCGTAACGTAAGCGTGTATAGAATGCTGTTGCAATAACACCACCAGAGGCAGCTAAAAATGTATTCGCAATAACACCAGGCACTGAAGCTGGATCAGCAGCTAATGTTGAAGCACCGTTGAAACCATACCAACCTAACCAAAGAATGAATACACCTAATGCACCAAGAGGAATTGAATGACCAGGGATAACGTTAACTACGGCTTTTGTGTACTTGCCGACACGAGGACCGACCATTGCTGCAACAACTAATGCACCAACCGCTCCTGTTAAGTGAACGACAGTAGAACCTGCGAAATCAGTGAAGCCTAATGCTGTCAACCAACCATCACCTTGCCAGATCCAGTGGCCAACGACTGGGTAAACGAATAATGTCATCGCTACAACTATAACCATGTAAGCCATAATGTTTGTACGTTCTGCAACGGCACCTGAAATAATTGTTGCGCATGTTGCTGCGAACATAGCCTGGAATACGAAGAATGCGATATCGTTAACGCCTATAAGTGCGAAACCAGAAGTACCGATAAATCCACCGGCACTGTCACCAAAC
Organism: Lysinibacillus sp. 2017; assembly: GCF_003073375.1. Lineage (NCBI taxonomy): Bacteria > Bacillati > Bacillota > Bacilli > Caryophanales > Bacillaceae > Lysinibacillus > Lysinibacillus sp. 2017. Next base: position 3,401,234 of record NZ_CP029002.1, on the reverse strand, counting down.
ATGATGGCGTAGCCTGCTACGTAATAAACAATTCCTCCGATTGAAATCGTTAAAATATTTTTCATTAAAATGCTGACTGCATTTTTTGAACGCGTAAAGCCAGCCTCTACCATTGCAAATCCCGCGTGCATAAAGAATACGAAGAATGCACCGAGCATTACCCAAACTAAATTGATTGAAAGTTCCAATGCTTCATTTGTCATTAAAGTTTCCTCCTTTTATGTTAAATTTTGATTAATCAATGGCAATGGAGCCAAGTTCTTTTGTACGAATGCGAATTGCTTGTTCTACGGGGTAGATGAAGATTTTTCCGTCTCCCACTTCACCTGTAGAAGCTTCACGTAATAATACATCGATAATCGGTTGAACTTTGGCGTTGTCTACAACCATCTCAAGCTTCAGTTTTTGTGAAAATTCCATAGAATACGAGTTCCCTCGGAATAAACCGATTCGACCTTCTTGACGACCTGCGCCTGCAACTTCCGAAATGCTCAAACCATCAATTCCTTCAAGAGCCAAACCTTCACGAACTTTTGCGAACACCTCAGGACGAATGATTGCCTCGATTTTTTTCATGTTCAACAACTCCTTGTGTTATGTTATCTAACATGATAAAACGAATTTTCAAATAAATCAATCCTTTATGTAAGAAAAACTAACATGTATTTTCGATTGATTTCATCGAATTGTGAGATGAACTGTTGTGGCGAGCTTTAGATTGGCAAAATGAAGCGTTGGGGTGTTTGTTTTATGTGAATAAATGGTACATATAAGAAAAAACGATGCTCCGTGCATCGAAATAGTTTTAAGATAGTGTATACTATGACTAATTATGTTTTGGAAGAAGGGGAACTAATATGAAGGAAAAGTATGTAGATGATAGCTTAGCTTTGCATACCGATTTATATCAAATTAATATGGCGGAAAGTTATTGGGCTGACGGGATTCACAACCGAAAAGCAGTCTTTGAGCTATATTTTAGAAAATTACCATTCGGCAATGGCTATGCGGTATTTGCAGGTTTAGAACGCATGTTAGATTATTTAAAAGACTTTAGGTTTAGTGAAACGGATATTGCTTATTTGCGGGATGAATTGCAATATGAAGAAGATTTTATTGAATACTTAAAGGAAATTCGTTTTACAGGTACGATGTATTCGATGATTGAAGGGGAGCTTGTTTTTGCGAATGAGCCAATCGTCCGAATTGAAGCGCCGCTTGTTGAAGCACAATTAATTGAAACAGCACTTTTAAATATCGTGAATTATCAAACGTTAATCGCAACGAAAGCAAGTCGTATTAAACAAGTTGTGCATGATGAAGTCGCGATGGAATTTGGTACACGACGTGCGCAAGAAATGGATGCGGCGATTTGGGGAGCACGTGCAGCAGTTATTGGTGGCTTTGAATCGACATCAAACGTTCGCGCGGGAAAGTTATTTAACATCCCTGTTTCAGGTACGCATGCACATGCATTAGTACAAGCCTACAAAAATGATTATGATGCGTTCCATTCTTATGCAAAACGTCATAAAGATTGTGTATTTTTAGTAGATACGTACAACACATTAAAATCGGGTGTACCAACTGCGATTAAAGTAGCAAAAGAGCTTGGAGATAAAATTAACTTTATCGGCATTCGCCTGGATAGTGGGGATATTGCCTTCTTATCAAAAGAGGCGCGTCGCATGTTAGACGAAGCGGGATTCCCAGATGCGAAAGTCGTTGTTTCGAATGATTTAGATGAATACACGATTTTAAACTTAAAAGCGCAAGGAGCACGTGTTGATTCGTGGGGAATCGGTACGAAGCTCATTACTGCTTATGATCAACCTGCATTAGGTGCGGTTTACAAAATGGTTTCCATTGAGAACGAACACGGGGAAATGGAAGACACAATTAAAATTTCTGCTAACGCTGAAAAGGTAACAACGCCAGGTCTTAAAAAGCTTTACCGAATTATTAATAATAGAAACGGTAAATCTGAAGGGGACTACATTGCAATGGCTGACGAAAATCCAGCGTCGCAAAATCTTCTAAAAATGTTCCACCCAGTGCATACATTCGTTTCGAAATACGTAACGGACTTTAAAGCAAAAGAGCTGCACCAAAAAGTGATTGATCAAGGCGAAGTAGTCTATGGAAATCCATCCGTACAAGAAATTCGCCAATATGCTACGGAAAATTTGGGTTTACTATGGGATGAATACAAGCGTTCATTAAACCCAGAAGAATACCCGGTTGATTTAAGTCAAAAATGCTGGGATAACAAAATGCGCAATATTAAAGAAGTGCGTGATATGGTAACACAACTCGAACAACAATAAGGAGTGTTGACGGTGTCCACGTTGCAACGACAAATAATAGAAGAATTAAAGGTTTTACCGACAATTGATGTTGAACAAGAAATTCGTAAAACGATTGATTTTTTAAAAGAATATGCCAAAAAACACACATTTTTAAAGGGTTTTGTTTTAGGGATTAGTGGTGGACAAGATTCAACGCTAACGGGCAAACTGACACAAATGGCTGTTGCTGAACTAAACGAAGAAGCTGGCGAGCAGAAGTATTCGTTTTGGGCAGTGCGTTTGCCTTATGGTGTACAGACAGATGAACAAGATTGCCAAGATGCATTAGATTATATTAACCCAACGAAAATCTATACAGTTAATATTAAAGAAGCAGTGGATGCGAGTGTTAATGCACTTTCTACTGCAGGTATTGAACTGAGTGATTTTGCAAAAGGAAACGAAAAAGCACGTGAACGAATGAAAGTGCAATTTTCGATTGCAGCAATGAACGGCGGGGTTGTTTTAGGTACAGATCACGCGGCAGAAGCAATTACTGGTTTTTATACGAAATTTGGTGATGGAGGAGCAGATTTAACACCGATTTTCCGTTTAAATAAACGTCAAGGTCGCCAAATTTTAAAACAGTTAAATTGCCCTGCCCATTTATATGAAAAAACACCAACTGCAGACTTAGAAGAAGATCGTCCTTCTTTACCAGATGAAGCCGCATTAGGTCTGACATATGAGCAAATAGATGATTATTTAGAGGGCAAAAAAATTCCTGAACAAGCGCGTAAAACACTAGAAAGTCATTATATTCGTTCGATGCACAAACGTCATCTACCGATTACAATTTTCGATGCGTTCTGGAAATGATTTTAAAAACCGTGTTGTGCTGAGTGCAACACGGTTTTTTTAGGTATTAATACCTTATTTTTGTTAGGAATGTCTCGCGATGATTTAATGAACAGTTCCTAGGGGCTTAAAATTATTAAACTTTTTGTGAAGTTGTCGATATATATACCTAAGAAGATGATTAGGGAGGGGAGAAGGTGAGAACTTCACGCGTTTCGGGGACTACGAGTAGTATTTATCGCAATAAGTCACGTGCACTTTTATCGGACACCCATTTTGCAGATGCTATTAATAGCGGGATGCAAGATTTTTATAGAGATCCCCGCGAACAACTTCAACAGAATAATAAGAAGAAGAAAAAAGCTTTACCAAAAGCCAAAAAGCTTGTGCAAAATAAAGCACGACTAATCGTGAAGGGAATCCAATTTAATGGAGATTCTGTTACAACGTTAAATCAACTAATTCAAAGTTCAACAAAAGCAAATAAACAAAATAAACTACAACGGCGAATTACGACATACCGTACGTCAATTTAAATCACCTAACCTCGAAAAGAAGTTAGGTGATTTTGTTTTTTACATATAGTGGGAAGTGAAACAGTTGTGCTCGCATATGGTTTTCGTTATGCTTAAACTAAGTGAAATACATATTGAAATCAGCTAGGGGGATGAACGATGAATGAACATATCGAAAAAATTATCAGAAATATCGAAAAAGTTATGATTGGTAAAAGAGAAATTGCTGAGTTAAGTATTGTGTCGTTACTTGCGGGAGGACATGTTTTATTAGAGGATGTTCCAGGCGTAGGGAAAACGATGATGGTACGTGCGCTTTCCAAATCTCTTGGTACAAGCTTTAAACGAATTCAATTTACACCGGATTTACTACCGTCAGATGTTATCGGTGTATCTGTTTACAATCCGAAAACATTGCAATTTGAATTTCGTCCAGGTCCAATCGTCGGTAATATTGTGCTAGCTGATGAGATTAACCGTACATCGCCTAAAACACAGTCAGCACTTCTTGAAAGTATGGAAGAAGGATCGATCACAGTGGATGGTGATACCATTCTGCTTCCTAAGCCATTTTTTGTTATGGCAACGCAAAATCCGATTGAGTACGAAGGAACGTATCCACTACCGGAAGCTCAATTAGATCGTTTTTTACTAAAAATTAAAATGGGTTATCCAACGAAAGCGGAAGAAATCGAAGTATTGCGCCGCGCAGAAAAATCACTGCCCATTGAACAAATTAGTGCAGTACTAAGCATTGAACAGCTCATCGAATTACAACGTCAAGTAAAGGAAATCCATGTAGAAGATAATATTAAAGAATATATTGTATCGATTGCTCAAAATACACGTCATCACGACAAAGTGTATTTAGGTGTCAGCCCGCGTGCATCTATCGCGTTAATGCGTGCTTCACAAGCATATGCCTTTATACAAGGGAGAAGCTATGTCATCCCGGATGATGTTCAATATTTAGCGAAATTTGTTTTTGGTCACCGCATTATTTTAAAACCAGAGGCGCGTTATGAAGGAATGACGGAAGAAAAAGTGATTGAACAAGTGTTACGTCATATTCATGTGCCAGTGAAAAGGTATGTTGCTGAATGAACCAAATAAGAGACTTCTTTTTTCATAGTGGTCGCCTTGTTACGGTCGTTATCCTGCTGGTTTTTACATTTAGCTATGCAATGTTTCAAGGTGGTTTTGTAAGTTGGTTTGTCTTTTTTATAATTTTACCGTTTTCGTTATACTCCATTTTATTAGCACTTTTACCAATTCATTTTAAAGAAATAGCGCGTACCCTATCAAAGAGTCATATAGAGCGTGGAGATTCCGTATTTGTAACAGTGACATTTCGCAACACAGGCTGGATTCCACTCATATTTTTAACGGTTCGTGAATTGGCGATGGAAGAAGACTTATATGAAGCGGCGAAGGGTCAGATGAGTAAGTTGTTTTTAGTTGGTTGGAAACGAGAATTCGAATGGACTTACGAATTAAAACAGTTACAACGCGGAGAGCATTATTTTCGCGGGTTAGAATTTGTTTGTACAGACTTTTTCGGGTGGACGATACGAAAGACGACAATAGAGAAGCCACAATTATTTCTCGTTTATCCGAAAGTCTATAAAGTCAATTCAATCCCAATGCGTATGCAATATGAACAAGGTGCTGCCATGACACAGTATTCGTTAATTAAAGATACAACGATGGCAACAGGGGTGCGTGAATATGTACCAGGGGATCGCTTTTCTTGGATTCATTGGAAATCATTTGCGAAAAATGGAGAATTACGTACAAAAGAATTTGAGGATCGTCAAACACAAAATACGTTTGTTCTCATTGACCGAGCTGTCCAAAAAAACTTTGAGCAAGTTGTTGATTATACGGCTTCCTACATTCAAAAAATGGTAAAAGAGCGGGGTGAGGTTTCGTTTTTAAGTACGGGGGTTGACCGTTATTTTGTGCCGATTATTAAAACGGATAGCCAGTTCGAAACAGTGATGCAACATTTGGTGACAGTGCAGCCAGATGCTCAGTTTAATGTCGACCGCCTATTATACGAAGAACAAAAAATAATGAATCGCTCAGTTGTTGTCATTATTACTGGAGAATTGATGCCGGAGTTAGTAGAAGTGTTACATACTAGTACAAGCTTCGCAAACAAGGTGCTGTGCTTTGTTGTTGGCCAACAGACGGAGCAAGTAAAGCATCATCAAATTCATTATGTGGCTGACGAATGGTTGAGTGGAATGGTTTCGGAGGTGAGGCATTGATGAAACGGAGCATTTCTGAAATTATTGAGCAAGTTATTCTTTATTTTATGATCTTTTTGATTTTACGAGAATGGTTTATACCGATCATGATGCTTACAAAAACGGGCTATTTTTCATTATTTTTACTATTCATGCTCATTTGTTTAGTCATTGGGTTATGTAGATGGCCCATTTTCATTTCGTGGCCAATTAAACTGCTGTATATAACATGGTTTATTGTTAGTATTTACAGCGATGCCACATTGACGACACGCCAATTTTTAACGAATGAGCTAAAATACAATGTCGAGGTATTGCTAGCTGGTGATTGGATTTTAGTGAGTGATCCGCTTCGAACAAGTCTATTTTTCATTTTAATATGGATGCTTATTTACTTGATTCAGTATTGGGTAACGGTCCGCTTAACAATCTATTATTTCCTAGTGTTAACAGTGTTCTTTATCGCAACGCTGGATACGTTTACTAAATATGATGGTACGATGGCAATTATTAAAGTCATGATTATAGGGCTTATTATGACATCAATGCTGTTTATAAAACGGCTTATGCAAGCGACAAATACGCAAAAAGACTGGACAAGCTATTTGCGCTACCTGACACCGATTATTGTCATTGTAACTGTCGTTGGGGTAGCAGCAACAATGTTACCAAAAGCAGAACCGCAATGGCCAGATCCTGTTCCGTATTTAAAAAATTGGTCAGGAAATGGTGGGAGTTCAGGAAATTCTGTTTCAACGGTTGGTTATGGGGATAATGATGAAACCCTTGGGGGCCCATTTGTTGGAGATAGTACTGTTGTTTACGAAATTAAAACCCCGTCGCGTCAATATTGGCGCGTTGAAACAAAGGATTATTATACATCAAAAGGTTGGGTTCATTCAGACAGTCAAGCAGATGAACTGTTCCGTTCGAGACAAACTGTACCATTTTCAATTTTTCCAGGAATGGTTGAAGAACAGGCAATCGAAGTGAAAGCATTACAAGAACATAAATTTTTACTTCAAGCCTACGGAACAACCAATTATCGATTAACACCAGAAATGCTCTTGAAATATAGTTACCTTAATGAAAAGGTGATACCGGTTGAGGACGACGAAGTAACGAAAGTCGCGCTTGATGAGTATTCGTTTATTTTCCGTCAACCAGAATATAGTTATACCCAATTGAAAGAAGTGACAACATCAACAGAGGATGATGGCCGCTATTTACAGCTACCTGAACAATTGCCAAGTCGTGTTATAGATTTAGCACATGAAATAGCGGATTCCTATGAGAGTGTATATGACAAAGCGCGTGCGATAGAGGATTATTTTAAACGTAGTGGTTTTAAATATGAAACGACAGACGTGCAAGTGCCAGCGAGCGGTGAAGATTATGTCGATCAGTTTTTATTTGAAACAAAGCTAGGTTATTGCGATAACTTCTCGACATCAATGGTCGTGTTACTGCGTTCGGTTGGGATACAGTCACGTTGGGTGAAAGGTTTTGCTAGCGGGGAACGTGTATTAACAGAAGAAGGTATCTACACATATGAAGTAACGAATAATGATGCGCACTCTTGGGTAGAGTCCTATATCGATGGAATTGGCTGGATGCCATTTGAACCGACAATTGGCTTCAGTAATCCACAAAATATTGATTATGATATTGATGTATCTGATTTACAGGAAGAACAATTACCAGAGTTAGAGGAACAACCGAAACCGGAACTTGAAGATCAGCAAAAACAAAATGAGTCTGCTGGTGGTGCTGTAAGTAAGTTTAATTTATCTAAATTAAAATGGGTACTTTATGTATTGGGCGTTGTGCTTATTATTGCGGTATTTATTCTTTGGAAAAAGCGCGGCAAATGGCAACCAAAGCTCGTTGTACAGATGAATCGCTCTAAATTAAATGATCCGAAAAACTTTGAAGATGGTTATTTGGTGTTATTAAAACAATTAGAACGTATTTATTTGAAACGCGGGACAGATGAGACATTGCAGCAATTTGCGAAGCGCGTTGATAAACAGTTAAATACAGCAAAAATGACTGAACTGACGGTTATATATGAGCAAGTTATTTATGCGGGAAATAAGCTAAATTATGATACGACAGAAGTGAAAGAAAGTTGGGAATATTTAATCAATCGCACTATCAGTTGATTTTAAGTATCGTAAAGAGTAAAATTTAGAAAATAAATAAAAGTGCCTTCATATAAGTCTGGTAATACGGTCCAGATGTATCTACTAAGTTACCTTAAATAACTTATCTATGACGGTGGGTTTTGTTATATCCTTAATGGGATAGGTATACCCACTTGTAAAAGATGATATATGAACGCGTAGAAAGCTTTTTCCTACGCGTTTTTTTTCTTAATATAGGCCGCAAAAAACTAGAAGAGGTGGAAATTGTGTCAACTCCTTTATTAAAAGAGCAAGAAAAGATTGTTGTTCTTGACTTTGGTAGTCAGTTTAACCAATTAATTACGCGTCGTATTCGTGAATTCGGTGTATTCTCTGAATTACATCCACATACAATTACTGCAGAAGAAATCAAAGAGATGAATGCAGCAGGTATCGTCTTCTCAGGCGGTCCAAACTCAGTTTATGATGACTCTGCTTTCAAAGTAGATCCAGCTATTTTTGAATTAGGTTTACCAATCTTAGGCATTTGCTATGGTATGCAGCTTATGGCACATACGCATGGTGGTAAAGTTGAAGGTGCGGAAACGCGTGAGTACGGTAAAGCAGAAATCAACGTTACAACTGAAAATAAATTATTTGCTGAATTACCAAAAGAACAAATCGTATGGATGAGTCACGGCGACCACGTTACAGCTGTTCCAGAAGGTTTCGAAGTAATTGCAACTAGCCCAGCTTGCCCAATCGCTGCTATGGCAAACGTTGAGAAGAAATTCTATGCTGTACAATTCCACCCAGAGGTTCGTCACTCGGTTTACGGGAACGACTTACTGAAAAACTTCGTAATGAATGTTTGTGAAGCTAAAGGCGACTGGTCTATGGCAAATTTCATCGACATTGAAATCGCGAAAATCCGTGAATTAGTTGGCGACAAAAAAGTTCTTTGTGCATTATCAGGCGGCGTTGACTCTTCAGTAGTTGCTGTTTTAATTCACAAAGCAATTGGTGATCAATTAACTTGTATGTTCGTAGACCACAACTTAAACCGTAAAGGTGAAGTTGAACAAGTAATGAAAACTTTCACAGAAGATTTCGATATGAACTTAATCAAAATCGATGCACGTGAACGTTTTATGAGTAAACTTGCAGGTGTTTCTGATCCAGAGAAAAAACGTAAAATTATCGGTAACGAATTCATCTACGTTTTTGATGAAGAGGCCTCTAAATTACAAGGTATGGATTTCTTAGCACAAGGTACGCTTTACACAGATATTATTGAATCTGGTACAGCAACTGCGCAAACAATCAAATCTCACCATAACGTAGGTGGGTTACCTGAAGATATGCAGTTCAAATTAATTGAACCGCTTAAAACATTATTCAAAGACGAAGTACGTGCTTTAGGTCTTGAGCTTGGCTTAGATGAAAAAATCGTATGGCGTCAACCGTTCCCAGGTCCAGGATTAGGTATCCGTGTTCTTGGTGCGGTAACAGAAGAAAAATTAGAAATCGTTCGTGAAGCAGATTTCATCTTACGTGACGAAATCGCAAAAGCAGGCCTTGACCGTGATATTTGGCAATACTTCGCAGTACTTCCAGACATCCGTTCTGTAGGTGTAATGGGTGATGGCCGTACGTACGACTACGCAATCGGTATCCGCGGCGTAACATCAATCGACGGTATGACTTCTGACTGGGCACGCATTCCTTATGACGTATTAGAAAAAATCTCTGTACGTATTGTTAACGAAGTAAAACACGTTAACCGCGTACTGTATGATATTACTTCTAAGCCACCAGCAACGATTGAGTGGGAATAAAATTATTTCGAGTGCTGTATAGATTGAAATAATTTCTGCGACGAAAGGCGATAGCTAACGGAGCATAGATCCCTAGATTAAAAGCCATCTCATTTTTGAGGTGGCTTTTTTATGTATATATTATTAAAAAAGCGAAGAGTGACAGCCCAAGGAAGTTGATGTTTGTAGCGAAAGCAAAGCGACAGCCCCAGGAGGTCGAAAAGATATGTATAATGTATGCTATTTGATGATGAATTATTTTGCTAAGTTGTTACTGTTTTTACTGACTATTTGCGAGGTAAGCAGTACACTAATAAGGTTTAATTCAGTAAAATAAGGTATATTATATTTGTTGAATAGATTCTCTTTAAGACAAGTAGGTGAATAAAGTGGGAAAATATCAATTGGATACTAAAGGTAAGGTAGCTGTGACAAAGTATCATGAAAAAAACAAACCTAACAAATTTGATAAAAAGCAGCAACTTGAAAAAATACGTGCGGAGTATTTGAAAAAGAAGCAAGAACAAACAGATAAATAGTATGAATGAAAAAATAGGAAGACTAAAATCTCCCTATTTTTTTATTCAATAAATATACTGTAACTTGAATATTTAAAGAGGATTAAAGTGGAATTATTAACGGGATAGGATATCTATCTCGTTTTTTATTACTATATGAGCGGAGTCTTTCTAGAATTCTAGTATTGAATATACGGTATATAAATGCACCATCAATCATTATAAATCATAAATTAATCAACTGTTTGCAATAGTTGATTGAGAGGTTAGGTGCCTGATACTGGTTGTTTTTTTCTCGTTGTTGTAATGCGATATATAAGTTGAAAACCACTAAGAAAAGCAGAATGTAACACATTTATGAACATTATCACGAACTTTATTGATAAAAAAATAAAAAATGTTCGTAAATAGGGTTGAAATTTGAAAATTGAAATGATATATTACAAACATAAATTAAATATGTCGTCGTATAATGTCGGGAATAAGGCCCGTGAGTTTCTACCGAATCACCGTAAATGATTCGACTACGATTTATAAATAGATTTCAATATTTTTACAATAGAGTATTGAATTTGTTTTGCCTTAAATCGTAGACATGCAGCCCAGTAGCTTTGCGTGTCTTTTTTACTTTTAAAGGGTCGATTTTGCTCAAAATGTTGTAAGACGACAACATGGAGGATTATTTCATTATGAAAAAGTATTTCGAGTTTGATAAACTTGGAACAAACTACCGCCGCGAGATTTTAGGTGGTTTAACTACATTCTTAGCGATGGCTTACATCCTAGTTGTAAACCCAAATATGTTAACATTATCGGATATTCCAGATTTACCAGATGCGCTTCGCATGGATTACGACGCAGTATTCGTAGCAACAGCTGTTTCTGCGGCGATTGGATGTTTCGTTATGGGTCTTATTGCAAGATACCCATTAGCATTAGCTCCAGGGCTTGGTTTAAACGCATTCTTTGCTTATACAGTAGTATTAACACATGGTTCTCCATGGACGCACGCTTTAGCTGCAGTATTCGTTTCAGGTGTATTCTTCTTATTATTAACTGTTACTGGTTTACGCGAAAAATTAATTAACGCGATTCCAATGGAACTTAAAATTGCGGTAGGTGCAGGTATCGGTTTATTCGTAGCACTTATCGGTTTAAAAAATGCAGGTATTATCGTTGCTAGTGATGCAACAGTAATTGGATTAGGTGATTTACATAATTCACAAGTATTATTAGCGCTATTCGGTATCGTAATTACAATCGTATTCTTAGTTCGTGGTATGAAAGCCGGCGTATTCATCGGTATGGCTATTACGGCAATCGTTGGTATGATCTTTGGTTTAGTTGATTTACCATCTCAAATCATGTCGGCACCACCAAGTGTTGAACCGACTTTCGGTAAATTATTCTCAGCATTCTCAGATCCAGAGTTCTACTCTTTAACAATGTTATCGGTTATTCTTTCATTCTTATTTGTAGATTTCTTTGATAACGCAGGTACATTAATGGCCGTTGCAAACCAAGCGGGCTTTGTAAAAGACAACAAATTACCACGTGCAGGTAAAGCGTTAATCTCAGATTCGATCGCTTCTATTTCAGGTTCAATCTTTGGTACTTCTACAGTAACTTCTTATGTAGAATCTTCAGCAGGTGTTGGAGCAGGCGCACGTACTGGTTTCGCTTCACTCATTACGGGTATCTGTTTCTTGTTAGCATTATTCTTCTCACCAGTATTAAGTGTAGTAACAAACGCAGTAACTGCACCAGCGTTAATCGTTGTAGGTATTTTGATGGTTTCATCATTAGGTGAAATCGAATGGAATAAATTCGAAGTAGCTGTACCAGCATTCTTCACAATGATCATGATGCCATTAACATCATCTATCGCAACTGGTCTTGCAGTAGGGTTCGTATTCTATCCATTAACAATGGTGTTAAAAGGTAAAGCGAAAGAAGTAAACCCAATCATGTACATCTTTGCGGTTATCTTCTTAATCTACTTATTTACAGTAGGTTCAATGTAATAAGTCTTAAAAATCAGCCAGACCTAAACACAGGTCTGGCTTTTTTGTATAGCTTTAAATTTAGAAGGATATAAATAGGGGTGTATAAAAATTTTCTAAAAGTAGATCGAAGACATTAGAAAATGAAGTAGTAAAACCGTTTTATCTAAATATATTTATTGAGCACCGAAAGAATCGGGATACATTTTTTGAATTAAACTTTTAAGATATGGTTAAAATAGTCAGTGTAAGTAACAGATTCAATAGAAGGGAACAATAATAAGAAGATAAGGCGTGTTTTCATTGAATATGACCTGCAATAGGAAAAGAAATAATAGGGGAATTAAATTGTTTTGATCTGACAAGTAAAAGGACTTTACATTATATATAATAGGAAGAAACTCAAATCAAACTATTCTATTAAAGTCTGAATATTTTTGTTTTTAATAAAGGGTTGTGTAATTTATCATATGGGTGTATATTTAAAAACGTTGAAGCGAGACAAACGCAGAAAACGACATGAACCTTGAAAACTGAACAAGCAACGTTAATGAAACAAAGCTTCTTAAATGAAGCAAAAAATAGATATCAACTTTTAGTTGATACGCTAGCAAAGCAAATGAGCTTTCAAACTAACTATTATGGAGAGTTTGATCCTGGCTCAGGACGAACGCTGGCGGCATGCCTAATACATGCAAGTCGAGCGAATGACGAAGAAGCTTGCTTCTTCTGATTTAGCGGCGGACGGGTGAGTAACACGTGGGTAACCTACCTTACAGATTGGGATAACTTCGGGAAACCGGAGCTAATACCGAATAATATTTTTCTCCTCATGGAGAGTTATTGAAAGACGGTTTCGGCTGTCACTGTAAGATGGGCCCGCGGCGCATTAGCTAGTTGGTGAGGTAACGGCTCACCAAGGCAACGATGCGTAGCCGACCTGAGAGGGTGATCGGCCACACTGGGACTGAGACACGGCCCAGACTCCTACGGGAGGCAGCAGTAGGGAATCTTCCACAATGGGCGAAAGCCTGATGGAGCAATGCCGCGTGAGTGAAGAAGGATTTCGGTTCGTAAAACTCTGTTGCAAGGGAAGAACAAGTAGCGTAGTAACTGGCGCTACCTTGACGGTACCTTGTTAGAAAGCCACGGCTAACTACGTGCCAGCAGCCGCGGTAATACGTAGGTGGCAAGCGTTGTCCGGAATTATTGGGCGTAAAGCGCGCGCAGGTGGTTCCTTAAGTCTGATGTGAAAGCCCACGGCTCAACCGTGGAGGGTCATTGGAAACTGGGGAACTTGAGTGCAGAAGAGGATAGTGGAATTCCAAGTGTAGCGGTGAAATGCGTAGAGATTTGGAGGAACACCAGTGGCGAAGGCGACTATCTGGTCTGTAACTGACACTGAGGCGCGAAAGCGTGGGGAGCAAACAGGATTAGATACCCTGGTAGTCCACGCCGTAAACGATGAGTGCTAAGTGTTGGGGGGTTTCCGCCCCTCAGTGCTGCAGCTAACGCATTAAGCACTCCGCCTGGGGAGTACGGTCGCAAGACTGAAACTCAAAGGAATTGACGGGGGCCCGCACAAGCGGTGGAGCATGTGGTTTAATTCGAAGCAACGCGAAGAACCTTACCAGGTCTTGACATCCCATTGACCACTGTAGAGATACAGTTTTCCCTTCGGGGACAACGGTGACAGGTGGTGCATGGTTGTCGTCAGCTCGTGTCGTGAGATGTTGGGTTAAGTCCCGCAACGAGCGCAACCCTTGTTCTTAGTTGCCATCATTTAGTTGGGCACTCTAAGGAGACTGCCGGTGATAAACCGGAGGAAGGTGGGGATGACGTCAAATCATCATGCCCCTTATGACCTGGGCTACACACGTGCTACAATGGACGATACAAACGGTTGCCAACCCGCGAGGGGGAGCTAATCCGATAAAATCGTTCTCAGTTCGGATTGTAGGCTGCAACTCGCCTACATGAAGCCGGAATCGCTAGTAATCGTGGATCAGCATGCCACGGTGAATACGTTCCCGGGCCTTGTACACACCGCCCGTCACACCACGAGAGTTTGTAACACCCGAAGTCGGTGAGGTAACCCTTGTGGAGCCAGCCGCCGAAGGTGGGATAGATGATTGGGGTGAAGTCGTAACAAGGTAGCCGTATCGGAAGGTGCGGCTGGATCACCTCCTTTCTAAGGATTTTTCGGAATCATTCCTTCGGGGAATGAAACATTAACGTTTGCTGTTCAGTTTTGAAGGTTCATCGAAAGATGAAAAACTTCAAAACTTGTTCTTTGAAAACTGGATAAAACGACATTGAAAGCAATAAACAAATTTTCTATTAGTAATAATAGATCACAAACGTCAAGTAATTGACGTGCAAACTTAAATCTTGAACTTGTTCAAGTTTAACTAAACTTTTGGTTAAGTTAATAAGGGCGCACGGTGGATGCCTTGGCACTAGGAGTCGATGAAGGACGGCACTAACACCGATATGCCTCGGGGAGCTGTAAGTAAGCTTTGATCCGGGGATTTCCGAATGGGGGAACCCACTATCTTTAATCGGATAGTATCTACACGTGAATTCATAGCGTGATGAGGACAGACGCAGAGAACTGAAACATCTAAGTACCTGCAGGAACAGAAAGAAAATTCGATTCCCTGAGTAGCGGCGAGCGAAACGGGAAGAGCCCAAACCAAAGAGCTTGCTCTTTGGGGTTGTAGGACATTCTATACGGAGTTACAAAAGAATGAGCTAGACGAAGCGACTTGGAAAGGTCCGCGAAACAAGGTAAAAGCCCTGTAGTCAAAAGTTCATTCCCTCCAGAGTGTATCCTGAGTACGGCGGAACACGTGAAATTCCGTCGGAATCTGGGAGGACCATCTCCCAAGGCTAAATACTACCTAGTGACCGATAGTGAACCAGTACCGTGAGGGAAAGGTGAAAAGCACCCCGGAAGGGGAGTGAAATAGATCCTGAAACCGTGTGCCTACAAGTAGTTAGAGCCCGTTAATGGGTGATAGCGTGCCTTTTGTAGAATGAACCGGCGAGTTACGATTACGTGCGAGGTTAAGTTGAGAAGACGGAGCCGCAGCGAAAGCGAGTCTGAATAGGGCGAATTAGTACGTGGTCGTAGACCCGAAACCAGGTGATCTACCCATGTCCAGGGTGAAGGTGAGGTAACACTTACTGGAGGCCCGAACCCACGCATGTTGAAAAATGCGGGGATGAGGTGTGGGTAGCGGAGAAATTCCAATCGAACCTGGAGATAGCTGGTTCTCTCCGAAATAGCTTTAGGGCTAGCCTCGTGATTGAGAATACTGGAGGTAGAGCACTGTTTGGACTAGGGGCCCATCTCGGGTTACCGAATTCAGACAAACTCCGAATGCCAGATATTTATACACGGGAGTCAGACTGCGAGTGATAAGATCCGTAGTCAAAAGGGAAACAGCCCAGACCACCAGCTAAGGTCCCAAAGTAATCGTTAAGTGGAAAAGGATGTGGCGTTGCTTAGACAACCAGGATGTTGGCTTAGAAGCAGCCATCATTTAAAGAGTGCGTAATAGCTCACTGGTCGAGTGACACTGCGCCGAAAATGTATCGGGGCTAAACGATTCACCGAAGCTGTGGATGCATCCGTATGGATGCGTGGTAGGAGAGCGTTCTAAGGGCGTTGAAGTCAGACCGGAAGGACTGGTCGAGCGCTTAGAAGTGAGAATGCCGGTATGAGTAGCGAAACATGGGTGAGAATCCCATGCACCGTATGACTAAGGTTTCCTGAGGAAGGCTCGTCCGCTCAGGGTTAGTCGGGACCTAAGCCGAGGCCGATAGGCGTAGGCGATGGACAACAGGTTGATATTCCTGTACCACCTCCTCACCGTTTGAGAAATGGGGGGACGCAGTAGGATAGGGTAAGCAGAGCGTTGGTTGTCTCTGTTCAAGCAGTAAGGCGTGTATGTAGGCAAATCCGCATACTATAACGTTGAGCTGTGATGACGAGCTCGTATGAGCGAAGTTCCTGATTTCACGCTGCCAAGAAAAGCCTCTATCGAGGTGAGAGGTGCCCGTACCGCAAACCGACACAGGTAGTCGAGGAGAGAATCCTAAGGTGTGCGAGAGAACTCTCGTTAAGGAACTCGGCAAAATGACCCCGTAACTTCGGGAGAAGGGGTGCTCTTTAAGGTGAATAGCCATGAAGAGCCGCAGTGAATAGGCCCAGGCGACTGTTTAGCAAAAACACAGGTCTCTGCAAAACCGTAAGGTGACGTATAGGGGCTGACGCCTGCCCGGTGCTGGAAGGTTAAGAGGAGTGGTTAGCGCAAGCGAAGCTGCGAATTGAAGCCCCAGTAAACGGCGGCCGTAACTATAACGGTCCTAAGGTAGCGAAATTCCTTGTCGGGTAAGTTCCGACCCGCACGAAAGGCGTAACGATCTGGGCACTGTCTCAACGAGAGACTCGGTGAAATTATAGTACCTGTGAAGATGCAGGTTACCCGCGACAGGACGGAAAGACCCCGTGGAGCTTTACTGTAGCCTGATATTGAATTTTGGTACAACTTGTACAGGATAGGTAGGAGCCAGAGATTCCGGAGCGCCAGCTTCGGAGGAGGCGTCAGTGGGATACTACCCTGGTTGTATTGAACTTCTAACCCATACCCCTTAGCGGGGTAGGAGACAGTGTCAGGCGGACAGTTTGACTGGGGCGGTCGCCTCCTAAAGAGTAACGGAGGCGCCCAAAGGTTCCCTCAGAATGGTTGGAAATCATTCGAAGAGTGTAAAGGCATAAGGGAGCTTGACTGCGAGACCTACAAGTCGAGCAGGGTCGAAAGACGGGCTTAGTGATCCGGTGGTTCCGCATGGAAGGGCCATCGCTCAACGGATAAAAGCTACCCCGGGGATAACAGGCTTATCTCCCCCAAGAGTCCACATCGACGGGGAGGTTTGGCACCTCGATGTCGGCTCATCGCATCCTGGGGCTGTAGTCGGTCCCAAGGGTTGGGCTGTTCGCCCATTAAAGCGGTACGCGAGCTGGGTTCAGAACGTCGTGAGACAGTTCGGTCCCTATCCGTCGTGGGCGTAGGAAATTTGAGAGGAGCTGTCCTTAGTACGAGAGGACCGGGATGGACACACCGCTGGTGTACCAGTTGTTCTGCCAAGAGCATCGCTGGGTAGCTATGTGTGGACGGGATAAGTGCTGAAAGCATCTAAGCATGAAGCCCCCCTCAAGATGAGATTTCCCATTACGCAAGTAAGTAAGACCCCTGAAAGACGATCAGGTAGATAGGTTCGAGGTGGAAGTGTGGTGACACATGGAGCTGACGAATACTAATCGGTCGAGGACTTAACCACATTTTATTGCATAACTCAATGAAACGTTTATCCAGTTTTGAAAGAACAATTCTTTCTAAAAGGAACGTCTACTAAGAACGTCACATCCTGTGACAACGTAGACGCCAGTACATCCGTGTACAAGTGAAGTGATGATGGCAAAGAGGTCACACCTGTTCCCATACCGAACACAGAAGTTAAGCTCTTTAGCGCCGATGGTAGTTGGGGGTTTCCCCCTGTGAGAGTAGGACGTCGCTTCGCTTAAATTAAATCGCTGAAACAATGGCAGATTTATTTAAATTATTTTATTAAAAGTGTTGACAAGACACTTTGAAAATGATAAGATATAAAAGTTGTCGCTTATGACAACAACATGAACCTTGAAAACTGAACAAGCAACGTTAATGAAACAAAGCTTCTTAAATGAAGCAAAAATAGATATCAACTTTTAGTTGATACGCTAGCAAAGCAAATGAGCTTTCAAACTAACTATTATGGAGAGTTTGATCCTGGCTCAGGACGAACGCTGGCGGCATGCCTAATACATGCAAGTCGAGCGAATGACGAAGAAGCTTGCTTCTTCTGATTTAGCGGCGGACGGGTGAGTAACACGTGGGTAACCTACCTTACAGATTGGGATAACTTCGGGAAACCGGAGCTAATACCGAATAATATTTTTCTCCTCATGGAGAGTTATTGAAAGACGGTTTCGGCTGTCACTGTAAGATGGGCCCGCGGCGCATTAGCTAGTTGGTGAGGTAACGGCTCACCAAGGCAACGATGCGTAGCCGACCTGAGAGGGTGATCGGCCACACTGGGACTGAGACACGGCCCAGACTCCTACGGGAGGCAGCAGTAGGGAATCTTCCACAATGGGCGAAAGCCTGATGGAGCAATGCCGCGTGAGTGAAGAAGGATTTCGGTTCGTAAAACTCTGTTGCAAGGGAAGAACAAGTAGCGTAGTAACTGGCGCTACCTTGACGGTACCTTGTTAGAAAGCCACGGCTAACTACGTGCCAGCAGCCGCGGTAATACGTAGGTGGCAAGCGTTGTCCGGAATTATTGGGCGTAAAGCGCGCGCAGGTGGTTCCTTAAGTCTGATGTGAAAGCCCACGGCTCAACCGTGGAGGGTCATTGGAAACTGGGGAACTTGAGTGCAGAAGAGGATAGTGGAATTCCAAGTGTAGCGGTGAAATGCGTAGAGATTTGGAGGAACACCAGTGGCGAAGGCGACTATCTGGTCTGTAACTGACACTGAGGCGCGAAAGCGTGGGGAGCAAACAGGATTAGATACCCTGGTAGTCCACGCCGTAAACGATGAGTGCTAAGTGTTGGGGGGTTTCCGCCCCTCAGTGCTGCAGCTAACGCATTAAGCACTCCGCCTGGGGAGTACGGTCGCAAGACTGAAACTCAAAGGAATTGACGGGGGCCCGCACAAGCGGTGGAGCATGTGGTTTAATTCGAAGCAACGCGAAGAACCTTACCAGGTCTTGACATCCCATTGACCACTGTAGAGATACAGTTTTCCCTTCGGGGACAACGGTGACAGGTGGTGCATGGTTGTCGTCAGCTCGTGTCGTGAGATGTTGGGTTAAGTCCCGCAACGAGCGCAACCCTTGTTCTTAGTTGCCATCATTTAGTTGGGCACTCTAAGGAGACTGCCGGTGATAAACCGGAGGAAGGTGGGGATGACGTCAAATCATCATGCCCCTTATGACCTGGGCTACACACGTGCTACAATGGACGATACAAACGGTTGCCAACCCGCGAGGGGGAGCTAATCCGATAAAATCGTTCTCAGTTCGGATTGTAGGCTGCAACTCGCCTACATGAAGCCGGAATCGCTAGTAATCGTGGATCAGCATGCCACGGTGAATACGTTCCCGGGCCTTGTACACACCGCCCGTCACACCACGAGAGTTTGTAACACCCGAAGTCGGTGAGGTAACCCTTGTGGAGCCAGCCGCCGAAGGTGGGATAGATGATTGGGGTGAAGTCGTAACAAGGTAGCCGTATCGGAAGGTGCGGCTGGATCACCTCCTTTCTAAGGATTTTTCGGAATCATTCCTTCGGGGAATGAAACATTAACGTTTGCTGTTCAGTTTTGAAGGTTCATCGAAAGATGAAAAACTTCAAAACTTGTTCTTTGAAAACTGGATAAAACGACATTGAAAGCAATAAACAAATTTTCTATTAGTAATAATAGATCACAAACGTCAAGTAATTGACGTGCAAACTTAAATCTTGAACTTGTTCAAGTTTAACTAAACTTTTGGTTAAGTTAATAAGGGCGCACGGTGGATGCCTTGGCACTAGGAGTCGATGAAGGACGGCACTAACACCGATATGCCTCGGGGAGCTGTAAGTAAGCTTTGATCCGGGGATTTCCGAATGGGGGAACCCACTATCTTTAATCGGATAGTATCTACACGTGAATTCATAGCGTGATGAGGACAGACGCAGAGAACTGAAACATCTAAGTACCTGCAGGAACAGAAAGAAAATTCGATTCCCTGAGTAGCGGCGAGCGAAACGGGAAGAGCCCAAACCAAAGAGCTTGCTCTTTGGGGTTGTAGGACATTCTATACGGAGTTACAAAAGAATGAGCTAGACGAAGCGACTTGGAAAGGTCCGCGAAACAAGGTAAAAGCCCTGTAGTCAAAAGTTCATTCCCTCCAGAGTGTATCCTGAGTACGGCGGAACACGTGAAATTCCGTCGGAATCTGGGAGGACCATCTCCCAAGGCTAAATACTACCTAGTGACCGATAGTGAACCAGTACCGTGAGGGAAAGGTGAAAAGCACCCCGGAAGGGGAGTGAAATAGATCCTGAAACCGTGTGCCTACAAGTAGTTAGAGCCCGTTAATGGGTGATAGCGTGCCTTTTGTAGAATGAACCGGCGAGTTACGATTACGTGCGAGGTTAAGTTGAGAAGACGGAGCCGCAGCGAAAGCGAGTCTGAATAGGGCGAATTAGTACGTGGTCGTAGACCCGAAACCAGGTGATCTACCCATGTCCAGGGTGAAGGTGAGGTAACACTTACTGGAGGCCCGAACCCACGCATGTTGAAAAATGCGGGGATGAGGTGTGGGTAGCGGAGAAATTCCAATCGAACCTGGAGATAGCTGGTTCTCTCCGAAATAGCTTTAGGGCTAGCCTCGTGATTGAGAATACTGGAGGTAGAGCACTGTTTGGACTAGGGGCCCATCTCGGGTTACCGAATTCAGACAAACTCCGAATGCCAGATATTTATACACGGGAGTCAGACTGCGAGTGATAAGATCCGTAGTCAAAAGGGAAACAGCCCAGACCACCAGCTAAGGTCCCAAAGTAATCGTTAAGTGGAAAAGGATGTGGCGTTGCTTAGACAACCAGGATGTTGGCTTAGAAGCAGCCATCATTTAAAGAGTGCGTAATAGCTCACTGGTCGAGTGACACTGCGCCGAAAATGTATCGGGGCTAAACGATTCACCGAAGCTGTGGATGCATCCGTATGGATGCGTGGTAGGAGAGCGTTCTAAGGGCGTTGAAGTCAGACCGGAAGGACTGGTGGAGCGCTTAGAAGTGAGAATGCCGGTATGAGTAGCGAAACATGGGTGAGAATCCCATGCACCGTATGACTAAGGTTTCCTGAGGAAGGCTCGTCCGCTCAGGGTTAGTCGGGACCTAAGCCGAGGCCGATAGGCGTAGGCGATGGACAACAGGTTGATATTCCTGTACCACCTCCTCACCGTTTGAGAAATGGGGGGACGCAGTAGGATAGGGTAAGCAGAGCGTTGGTTGTCTCTGTTCAAGCAGTAAGGCGTGTATGTAGGCAAATCCGCATACTATAACGTTGAGCTGTGATGACGAGCTCGTATGAGCGAAGTTCCTGATTTCACGCTGCCAAGAAAAGCCTCTATCGAGGTGAGAGGTGCCCGTACCGCAAACCGACACAGGTAGTCGAGGAGAGAATCCTAAGGTGTGCGAGAGAACTCTCGTTAAGGAACTCGGCAAAATGACCCCGTAACTTCGGGAGAAGGGGTGCTCTTTAAGGTGAATAGCCATGAAGAGCCGCAGTGAATAGGCCCAGGCGACTGTTTAGCAAAAACACAGGTCTCTGCAAAACCGTAAGGTGACGTATAGGGGCTGACGCCTGCCCGGTGCTGGAAGGTTAAGAGGAGTGGTTAGCGCAAGCGAAGCTGCGAATTGAAGCCCCAGTAAACGGCGGCCGTAACTATAACGGTCCTAAGGTAGCGAAATTCCTTGTCGGGTAAGTTCCGACCCGCACGAAAGGCGTAACGATCTGGGCACTGTCTCAACGAGAGACTCGGTGAAATTATAGTACCTGTGAAGATGCAGGTTACCCGCGACAGGACGGAAAGACCCCGTGGAGCTTTACTGTAGCCTGATATTGAATTTTGGTACAACTTGTACAGGATAGGTAGGAGCCAGAGATTCCGGAGCGCCAGCTTCGGAGGAGGCGTCAGTGGGATACTACCCTGGTTGTATTGAACTTCTAACCCATACCCCTTAGCGGGGTAGGAGACAGTGTCAGGCGGACAGTTTGACTGGGGCGGTCGCCTCCTAAAGAGTAACGGAGGCGCCCAAAGGTTCCCTCAGAATGGTTGGAAATCATTCGAAGAGTGTAAAGGCATAAGGGAGCTTGACTGCGAGACCTACAAGTCGAGCAGGGTCGAAAGACGGGCTTAGTGATCCGGTGGTTCCGCATGGAAGGGCCATCGCTCAACGGATAAAAGCTACCCCGGGGATAACAGGCTTATCTCCCCCAAGAGTCCACATCGACGGGGAGGTTTGGCACCTCGATGTCGGCTCATCGCATCCTGGGGCTGTAGTCGGTCCCAAGGGTTGGGCTGTTCGCCCATTAAAGCGGTACGCGAGCTGGGTTCAGAACGTCGTGAGACAGTTCGGTCCCTATCCGTCGTGGGCGTAGGAAATTTGAGAGGAGCTGTCCTTAGTACGAGAGGACCGGGATGGACACACCGCTGGTGTACCAGTTGTTCTGCCAAGAGCATCGCTGGGTAGCTATGTGTGGACGGGATAAGTGCTGAAAGCATCTAAGCATGAAGCCCCCCTCAAGATGAGATTTCCCATTACGCAAGTAAGTAAGACCCCTGAAAGACGATCAGGTAGATAGGTTCGAGGTGGAAGTGTGGTGACACATGGAGCTGACGAATACTAATCGGTCGAGGACTTAACCACATTTTATTGCACAACTCAATGAAACGTTTATCCAGTTTTGAAAGAACAATTCTTTCTACATATACACGGATGTTCTTTAAAAGGAACGTCTACTAAGAACGCCACGTCCTGTGGCAAAGTAGACGCCATGACATCCATGTCAAAGTGAAGTGATGATGGCAAAGAGGTCACACCTGTTCCCATACCGAACACAGAAGTTAAGCTCTTTAGCGCCGATGGTAGTTGGGGGTTTCCCCCTGTGAGAGTAGGACGTCGCTTCGCTTAAATTAAATCGCTGAAACAATGGCAGATTTATTTAAATTATTTTATTAAAAGTGTTGACAAGACACTTTGAAAATGATAAGATATAAAAGTTGTCGCTTATGACAACAACATGAACCTTGAAAACTGAACAAGCAACGTTAATGAAACAAAGCTTCTTAAATGAAGCAAAAATAGATATCAACTTTTAGTTGATACGCTAGCAAAGCAAATGAGCTTTCAAACTAACTATTATGGAGAGTTTGATCCTGGCTCAGGACGAACGCTGGCGGCATGCCTAATACATGCAAGTCGAGCGAATGACGAAGAAGCTTGCTTCTTCTGATTTAGCGGCGGACGGGTGAGTAACACGTGGGTAACCTACCTTACAGATTGGGATAACTTCGGGAAACCGGAGCTAATACCGAATAATATTTTTCTCCTCATGGAGAGTTATTGAAAGACGGTTTCGGCTGTCACTGTAAGATGGGCCCGCGGCGCATTAGCTAGTTGGTGAGGTAACGGCTCACCAAGGCAACGATGCGTAGCCGACCTGAGAGGGTGATCGGCCACACTGGGACTGAGACACGGCCCAGACTCCTACGGGAGGCAGCAGTAGGGAATCTTCCACAATGGGCGAAAGCCTGATGGAGCAATGCCGCGTGAGTGAAGAAGGATTTCGGTTCGTAAAACTCTGTTGCAAGGGAAGAACAAGTAGCGTAGTAACTGGCGCTACCTTGACGGTACCTTGTTAGAAAGCCACGGCTAACTACGTGCCAGCAGCCGCGGTAATACGTAGGTGGCAAGCGTTGTCCGGAATTATTGGGCGTAAAGCGCGCGCAGGTGGTTCCTTAAGTCTGATGTGAAAGCCCACGGCTCAACCGTGGAGGGTCATTGGAAACTGGGGAACTTGAGTGCAGAAGAGGATAGTGGAATTCCAAGTGTAGCGGTGAAATGCGTAGAGATTTGGAGGAACACCAGTGGCGAAGGCGACTATCTGGTCTGTAACTGACACTGAGGCGCGAAAGCGTGGGGAGCAAACAGGATTAGATACCCTGGTAGTCCACGCCGTAAACGATGAGTGCTAAGTGTTGGGGGGTTTCCGCCCCTCAGTGCTGCAGCTAACGCATTAAGCACTCCGCCTGGGGAGTACGGTCGCAAGACTGAAACTCAAAGGAATTGACGGGGGCCCGCACAAGCGGTGGAGCATGTGGTTTAATTCGAAGCAACGCGAAGAACCTTACCAGGTCTTGACATCCCATTGACCACTGTAGAGATACAGTTTTCCCTTCGGGGACAACGGTGACAGGTGGTGCATGGTTGTCGTCAGCTCGTGTCGTGAGATGTTGGGTTAAGTCCCGCAACGAGCGCAACCCTTGTTCTTAGTTGCCATCATTTAGTTGGGCACTCTAAGGAGACTGCCGGTGATAAACCGGAGGAAGGTGGGGATGACGTCAAATCATCATGCCCCTTATGACCTGGGCTACACACGTGCTACAATGGACGATACAAACGGTTGCCAACCCGCGAGGGGGAGCTAATCCGATAAAATCGTTCTCAGTTCGGATTGTAGGCTGCAACTCGCCTACATGAAGCCGGAATCGCTAGTAATCGTGGATCAGCATGCCACGGTGAATACGTTCCCGGGCCTTGTACACACCGCCCGTCACACCACGAGAGTTTGTAACACCCGAAGTCGGTGAGGTAACCCTTGTGGAGCCAGCCGCCGAAGGTGGGATAGATGATTGGGGTGAAGTCGTAACAAGGTAGCCGTATCGGAAGGTGCGGCTGGATCACCTCCTTTCTAAGGATTTTTCGGAATCATTCCTTCGGGGAATGAAACATTAACGTTTGCTGTTCAGTTTTGAAGGTTCATCGAAAGATGAAAAACTTCAAAACTTGTTCTTTGAAAACTGGATAAAACGACATTGAAAGCAATAAACAAATTTTCTATTAGTAATAATAGATCACAAACGTCAAGTAATTGACGTGCAAACTTAAATCTTGAACTTGTTCAAGTTTAACTAAACTTTTGGTTAAGTTAATAAGGGCGCACGGTGGATGCCTTGGCACTAGGAGTCGATGAAGGACGGCACTAACACCGATATGCCTCGGGGAGCTGTAAGTAAGCTTTGATCCGGGGATTTCCGAATGGGGGAACCCACTATCTTTAATCGGATAGTATCTACACGTGAATTCATAGCGTGATGAGGACAGACGCAGAGAACTGAAACATCTAAGTACCTGCAGGAACAGAAAGAAAATTCGATTCCCTGAGTAGCGGCGAGCGAAACGGGAAGAGCCCAAACCAAAGAGCTTGCTCTTTGGGGTTGTAGGACATTCTATACGGAGTTACAAAAGAATGAGCTAGACGAAGCGACTTGGAAAGGTCCGCGAAACAAGGTAAAAGCCCTGTAGTCAAAAGTTCATTCCCTCCAGAGTGTATCCTGAGTACGGCGGAACACGTGAAATTCCGTCGGAATCTGGGAGGACCATCTCCCAAGGCTAAATACTACCTAGTGACCGATAGTGAACCAGTACCGTGAGGGAAAGGTGAAAAGCACCCCGGAAGGGGAGTGAAATAGATCCTGAAACCGTGTGCCTACAAGTAGTTAGAGCCCGTTAATGGGTGATAGCGTGCCTTTTGTAGAATGAACCGGCGAGTTACGATTACGTGCGAGGTTAAGTTGAGAAGACGGAGCCGCAGCGAAAGCGAGTCTGAATAGGGCGAATTAGTACGTGGTCGTAGACCCGAAACCAGGTGATCTACCCATGTCCAGGGTGAAGGTGAGGTAACACTTACTGGAGGCCCGAACCCACGCATGTTGAAAAATGCGGGGATGAGGTGTGGGTAGCGGAGAAATTCCAATCGAACCTGGAGATAGCTGGTTCTCTCCGAAATAGCTTTAGGGCTAGCCTCGTGATTGAGAATACTGGAGGTAGAGCACTGTTTGGACTAGGGGCCCATCTCGGGTTACCGAATTCAGACAAACTCCGAATGCCAGATATTTATACACGGGAGTCAGACTGCGAGTGATAAGATCCGTAGTCAAAAGGGAAACAGCCCAGACCACCAGCTAAGGTCCCAAAGTAATCGTTAAGTGGAAAAGGATGTGGCGTTGCTTAGACAACCAGGATGTTGGCTTAGAAGCAGCCATCATTTAAAGAGTGCGTAATAGCTCACTGGTCGAGTGACACTGCGCCGAAAATGTATCGGGGCTAAACGATTCACCGAAGCTGTGGATGCATCCGTATGGATGCGTGGTAGGAGAGCGTTCTAAGGGCGTTGAAGTCAGACCGGAAGGACTGGTGGAGCGCTTAGAAGTGAGAATGCCGGTATGAGTAGCGAAACATGGGTGAGAATCCCATGCACCGTATGACTAAGGTTTCCTGAGGAAGGCTCGTCCGCTCAGGGTTAGTCGGGACCTAAGCCGAGGCCGATAGGCGTAGGCGATGGACAACAGGTTGATATTCCTGTACCACCTCCTCACCGTTTGAGAAATGGGGGGACGCAGTAGGATAGGGTAAGCAGAGCGTTGGTTGTCTCTGTTCAAGCAGTAAGGCGTGTATGTAGGCAAATCCGCATACTATAACGTTGAGCTGTGATGACGAGCTCGTATGAGCGAAGTTCCTGATTTCACGCTGCCAAGAAAAGCCTCTATCGAGGTGAGAGGTGCCCGTACCGCAAACCGACACAGGTAGTCGAGGAGAGAATCCTAAGGTGTGCGAGAGAACTCTCGTTAAGGAACTCGGCAAAATGACCCCGTAACTTCGGGAGAAGGGGTGCTCTTTAAGGTGAATAGCCATGAAGAGCCGCAGTGAATAGGCCCAGGCGACTGTTTAGCAAAAACACAGGTCTCTGCAAAACCGTAAGGTGACGTATAGGGGCTGACGCCTGCCCGGTGCTGGAAGGTTAAGAGGAGTGGTTAGCGCAAGCGAAGCTGCGAATTGAAGCCCCAGTAAACGGCGGCCGTAACTATAACGGTCCTAAGGTAGCGAAATTCCTTGTCGGGTAAGTTCCGACCCGCACGAAAGGCGTAACGATCTGGGCACTGTCTCAACGAGAGACTCGGTGAAATTATAGTACCTGTGAAGATGCAGGTTACCCGCGACAGGACGGAAAGACCCCGTGGAGCTTTACTGTAGCCTGATATTGAATTTTGGTACAACTTGTACAGGATAGGTAGGAGCCAGAGATTCCGGAGCGCCAGCTTCGGAGGAGGCGTCAGTGGGATACTACCCTGGTTGTATTGAACTTCTAACCCATACCCCTTAGCGGGGTAGGAGACAGTGTCAGGCGGACAGTTTGACTGGGGCGGTCGCCTCCTAAAGAGTAACGGAGGCGCCCAAAGGTTCCCTCAGAATGGTTGGAAATCATTCGAAGAGTGTAAAGGCATAAGGGAGCTTGACTGCGAGACCTACAAGTCGAGCAGGGTCGAAAGACGGGCTTAGTGATCCGGTGGTTCCGCATGGAAGGGCCATCGCTCAACGGATAAAAGCTACCCCGGGGATAACAGGCTTATCTCCCCCAAGAGTCCACATCGACGGGGAGGTTTGGCACCTCGATGTCGGCTCATCGCATCCTGGGGCTGTAGTCGGTCCCAAGGGTTGGGCTGTTCGCCCATTAAAGCGGTACGCGAGCTGGGTTCAGAACGTCGTGAGACAGTTCGGTCCCTATCCGTCGTGGGCGTAGGAAATTTGAGAGGAGCTGTCCTTAGTACGAGAGGACCGGGATGGACACACCGCTGGTGTACCAGTTGTTCTGCCAAGAGCATCGCTGGGTAGCTATGTGTGGACGGGATAAGTGCTGAAAGCATCTAAGCATGAAGCCCCCCTCAAGATGAGATTTCCCATTACGCAAGTAAGTAAGACCCCTGAAAGACGATCAGGTAGATAGGTTCGAGGTGGAAGTGTGGTGACACATGGAGCTGACGAATACTAATCGGTCGAGGACTTAACCACATTTTATTGCATAACTCAATGAAACGTTTATCCAGTTTTGAAAGAACAATTCTTTCTACATATACACGGATGTTCTTTAAAAGGAACGTCTACTAAGAACGCCACGTCCTGTGGCAAAGTAGACGCCATGACATCCATGTCAAAGTGAAGTGATGATGGCAAAGAGGTCACACCTGTTCCCATACCGAACACAGAAGTTAAGCTCTTTAGCGCCGATGGTAGTTGGGGGTTTCCCCCTGTGAGAGTAGGACGTCGCTTCGCAAAGTTAAACCACTGAGAAATCAGTGGTTTTTTTATTTGTCTTGATTGTTCTACATGAGGGATTGGCAATAAAATTTTCTTGATGCAGAGTTTATAGTAGTAGATTTAGTTATGTTAATTTTTAATTGTATTAAATTTGTGACAAATCGTTCACAAATTAAGACCTTTCAATTAGAAAGCTACTAGGGATACATGTTATAGTAAAAGCGATATTTTGAAACTGGAAGGATGACCATTTTGACCAAAAAGCAAGTATGGTATGAAGTACAAGAAAATGAAACAATCGAGCAATGTCTAGAACGAATGAGACAGGATGGATACATGCCATTTGGACGCAGAGAGGAACCAATTTTTGAGGAAATTAATGGGGAACCCGTTGTTCTACGTCAAAAAATTCAATTTAAAGGCATATTGATAGAAGAATAATAAATTTAATAGTTAAAAACCGAACATTAATCTTTCGCTAAATTTTATTGTTCGCATTTTACCGTTGCTTTTCTTCAAAAGCCTTGTTAAAATGTGAACAGGTAAAACATTTAATCCCACATATATGCTAGAGGATATGGCTCTAGTGTCTCTACCCAGAACCTTAAATTCTGGACTATGCGGGAAAGCAACTTTTGGTACGATATGAAAAGGGTGTGGAACGGGATGCTTTCATCTGCATATTCTTTTAACATGAGTCCTCAAGTAAACTGCTTTCTTACGCATAGAGAGTAGTTTATTTGAGGTTTTTTTCATTAATTAAATTAGACAAAATGGAGAAAATGTTTAAAAGGAGCGAAATTCATGAATCCAAAGATTGGCGTTATTATGGGAAGTTCAAGTGATTGGGAAACGATGAAGCATGCTTGCGATATTTTAGATGAACTACAAGTACCTTATGAAAAGAAAGTGGTTTCTGCACATCGTACACCAGATTTGATGTTTGAATATGCAGAAGCTGCGCGTTCACGTGGCATTCAAGTAATCATTGCAGGTGCAGGTGGAGCTGCTCATTTACCAGGAATGGTTGCTGCAAAGACGACATTACCAGTAATCGGCGTTCCTGTTCAATCACGCGCATTAAATGGTCTTGATTCTTTGTTATCAATCGTACAAATGCCTGGTGGTGTTCCAGTAGCAACTGTGGCAATCGGTAAAGCAGGAGCGACAAACGCTGGTTTACTAGCAGCTCAAATTTTAGGTGCCTTTGAAACGGAGATTGCGGCAAAGCTTGATGCGCGTCGTGAGGCGACAAAACAACAAGTTTTGGAAAGCACAGGTGACCTAACGTGACGAAAATGATTTATCCTGGGCAAACAATTGGAATTATTGGTGGTGGGCAACTAGGTCGTATGATGGCCGTTGCTGCTAAAGAAGCGGGCTATAAAATTGCAGTGTTAGAGCCAACAATGGATTCACCTTGTGGACAAGTCGCAGATATACGTATTGTTGCACCTTATGACGATGAGGCGGCATTGGAAGAATTAGCAGAAGTAAGTGATGTTATAACTTATGAATTTGAAAATATAGATTATGAGGGCTTAAAACGTCTTACTCAAATCGCCTATGTCCCACAAGGCGCAGAACTTGTACGTATTACACAAAATCGTGTAACAGAAAAAGCAATGATTGTTGAAGCAGGTTGTCCAGTAGCGCCGTATATTGTGGCAGATACATATGAACAGCTTATAGAAGATGTGAAAGAAATTGGTTTCCCGTGCATCGTGAAAACGGCCCGTGGTGGATACGATGGTAAGGGTCAGCAATTACTAAAAGGCGAAGAGGACTTCTTACTGGCAAAAGGTTTATTTGAACATTCACAATGTATCGTAGAAGGTTTTGTTCCATTTACGAAAGAAATTTCAGTCATCGTTCAGCGTAATGGACATGGTGAAACATATTGCTTACCCGTGGGAGAGAATATTCATGTAAATCACATTTTACATGAAACGATTGTTCCTGCTCGTATCGAAAGTGCTACAGCAGCATTAGCAGAAGAGGCGGCAATGAAAGTTGCAGACCATTTACAGCTTATCGGCACGCTAGCAGTTGAAATGTTCGTTTTAGAAGATGATAGCATTGTTATAAACGAATGTGCACCACGACCACATAACTCGGGTCATTACTCGATTGAGGCGTGCAATATTTCACAGTTTACGCAGCATATTCGTGCAGTATGTGGGTGGCCATTACGTAAACCTAAGCTATGGGCGCCATCTATCATGGTCAATGTGCTTGGTCAGCATGTCGTATCACTAACAAATTCTATTTCTAAATATCCTGATTGGTCTGTTCACCTATATGGCAAATCAGAAGCAAAAGTAAATCGTAAAATGGGTCATGTCACAATGATGACCGACGATTTATCAACAACATTAAATCAAATAGAAAATTCTGGCATTTGGTCAGAGCAAAAGGAGCGCAAATAGATGATTGAACGCTATACTCGTCCTGAAATGGGTGCCATTTGGACAGAAGAAAATAAATACCGTGCTTGGCTTGAAGTAGAGATTTTAGCTTGTGAAGCATGGGCTGAAATTGGTGAAATTCCAAAAGAAGATGTCGCTAAATTACGCGCGAATGCAGATTTTGATATTAATCGTATTTATGAAATTGAAAAAGAAACACGTCATGACGTGGTAGCATTCACACGTGCAGTGTCAGAAACACCAGCACTTGGTGAAGAACGTAAATGGGTACATTATGGCTTAACTTCAACAGACGTTGTTGATACAGCCCTTTCTTACTTAATCAAGCAAGCGAATGATATTTTACGCAAAGACTTAACGAAGTTTTTAGCGATCATTGCAGAAAGAGCTAAAGAGCACAAAAATACAGTTTGTATGGGGCGTACGCATGGTGTTCATGCAGAACCAACAACATTTGGTTTAAAGCTTGCATTATGGCACGAAGAAATGAAGCGTAACATTGAACGTTTCGAAGCCGCTGCAACAGTAATTGAAACAGGTAAAATGAGTGGTGCTGTTGGTACGTATGCCAATATCGATCCACGTGTAGAAGCTTATGTATGTGAACACCTTGGTTTAGCTGCTGCACCGATTTCAACACAAACATTGCAACGTGACCGTCATGCACAATACTTCTCAACGTTAGCATTAATCGCAACTTCTATTGAAAAGTTTGCAACAGAAGTGCGAGGCTTACAAAAGTCAGAAACGCGTGAAGTAGAAGAAGGCTTTGCAAAAGGTCAAAAAGGTTCATCTGCAATGCCGCATAAACGTAATCCAATTGGCTCTGAAAATATGGTAGGTATGGCAAGACTCATGCGCGGCTATATGTTAACCGCTTATGAAAACGTGGCATTATGGCATGAACGTGATATTTCACATTCATCAGCAGAACGCGTTATTATTCCTGATGCAACGATTACTCTGAATTACATGTTAAATCGTTTCGGTCGAATTATTGAAAACTTATCTGTATTCCCTGAAAATATGAAACGCAATATGGAGCGTACTTTTGGACTTATTTATTCGCAACGCATCCTACTTGCCCTTATTGATAAAGGGCTAGTTCGTGAAGAGGCATACGATACGGTTCAACCATTAACAGCACGTTCATGGGATGAGCAAATTCAGTTCCGTCCTTTAGTAGAAGCAAGTGAAAAAATTACTTCTTACCTTTCACCAGAAGAAATTAACGATTGCTTCGATTACAATTACCATCTTCAAAACGTCGATTTCATCTTTGAACGTTTAGGCCTTAACTAATCAACAAAGTCCATAGGGTTTCTCACCCTATGGACGATTAACTACTAACTTTTTGGAGGAGTACGTCATGAACAAAGGTCAACTTTTGTATGAGGGAAAAGCGAAACGACTCTATCAAACAGAGGATGCAGAAATTCTGTTTGTAGAATATAAAGACAGTGCAACAGCATTTAACGGAGAGAAAAAAGCCGAAATTGCTGGTAAAGGAAATTTAAATAACCAAATTACGACGTTAATTTTCGAAAGATTGCAAGCAAACGGAATTGCGTCACATTTCGTGAAACGCCTTTCTGATAATGAGCAGCTTGTACGAAAAGTTGACATTATACCAATCGAAGTTGTAACACGTAATATCGCTGCAGGAAGCCTGGCAAAACGCTTAGGCTTAGAAGAAGGTACACCACTTAAACGCACAATCGTTGAATTTTATTATAAAGACGATGCGCTAGGTGACCCAATGATTACTACTGAGCATATTGATGTGTTAGATATCGCCACAGCTAAAGAAGTACAAGATTTGTATGACTTGGCATTACAGGTAAATGAAGTGCTACGTCCAATCTTTGCTGAAGTTGGCGTAACGCTAGTTGATTTTAAATTGGAATTTGGTCGTGACAATGAAGGAAATGTGCTCCTTGCAGATGAAATTTCCCCTGATACTTGTCGTCTATGGGACGCTAAGACAAACCAAAAGCTTGATAAAGATGTATTCCGCCGTGATCTAGGCAATTTAACTGAAGTGTACGAAATTATTTTACACAAACTTGGAGGCAAATAAGTCATGAAGAAAGTTAAAATTTACGTAACATTAAAAGAGAGTATTTTAGATCCACAAGGTTCAGCAGTACAAGGTTCATTACAGAAAATCGGTTATGGTGAAGTAGCAGACGTACGTATCGGTAAATATTTAGAAGTAGAAATCGCTGATACAGAGCGTGATGTTGAGACAATCGTGAAAGAAATGTGTGAAAAAGTATTAACGAACACGGTGATTGAAAAGTACCGTTACGAAATCGAGGAGGCTTAATCCATGAAATTTGCAGTACTCGTTTTCCCAGGGTCTAACTGTGATGTCGACATGTATCATGCCATCAAAGACGAACTTGGTGAAGAAGTAGAATACGTTTGGCACACAGAGGATAGCTTAGAAGGTTTTGACGGCGCATTAGTACCAGGTGGTTTCTCTTATGGTGACTACTTACGCTGTGGTGCAATGGCCAACCAATCAAATATTATGACGGCTTTAAAAGAGTTTGCTGCTACAGGCAAACCCGTGTTAGGTGTTTGTAACGGGTTCCAAATTTTAACCGAAGCAGGTTTACTTCCAGGAGCGCTTCTGCGTAATAAAAACTTAAAATTTATGTGTCGTACAGTTCAGTTAAAAGTTGAAAACAATAACACATTATTTACAAACCAGTACGAAGCTGGCCAAGTAATTAATATTCCAATTGCTCATGGTGAAGGAAATTACTACTGTGATGAGGAGACACTTACAATATTAAAGGCGAATAATCAAATCGCATTTACATATGAAGGTGAAAATCCGAACGGTTCTTTAGAAGATATTGCTGGTATTACAAATGAGCAAGGAAATGTCCTAGGGATGATGCCTCACCCAGAGCGTGCAGCTAACGAAATCGTTGGTGGTGCAGACGGTCTTAAACTATTTAAATCAATCGTTAAGCAGTGGAGGGAACAACATGTCAACAACTAAATTTGAGCCATCACCAGAGCAGATTAAAGAAAAACGTCTTTATGCAGATATGGGGATGTCAGATGCAGAGTTTGATTTAGCTATTGAGAAGTTAGGTCGTATTCCAAACTGGACAGAAACAGGTCTATTTTCGGTCATGTGGTCAGAACACTGCTCTTATAAAAAATCAAAACCGGTATTGCGTAAATTCCCAACAAAAGGCCCTCAAGTACTACAAGGTCCTGGTGAAGGTGCGGGTATCGTTGACATTGGTGATGAGCAAGCGGTTGTATTCAAAATGGAATCACATAACCACCCTTCAGCAATTGAGCCTTATCAAGGGGCAGCAACTGGTGTTGGTGGTATTATCCGCGACGTATTCTCAATGGGGGCACGTCCAATTGCGATGTTAAATTCACTACGTTTTGGTGAGTTAAAATCAGCGCGCGGCAAATACTTATTCGAAGAAGTTGTAGCAGGTATTGCAGGTTACGGAAACTGTATCGGGATTCCAACGGTAGGTGGCGAAATTCAGTTTGATCCTTGCTACGAAGGAAATCCACTTGTAAATGCGATGTGTGTTGGTTTAATCGACCATAAAGACATTCAAAAAGGAATTGCTGCTGGTGTAGGAAACACAGTGATGTACGTTGGTGCAAAGACAGGTCGTGACGGCATTCACGGTGCGACATTCTCATCTGAAGAATTATCAGAAGATACGGAAGAATCACGCTCTGCCGTACAAGTTGGGGACCCATTCATGGAAAAACTTCTTCTTGAAGCTTGCTTAGAAGTAGTGAAATCCGATGCACTTGTTGGGATTCAAGACATGGGCGCGGCTGGTCTTACTTCATCTTCAGCAGAAATGGCTTCAAAAGCTGGTACTGGTGTTGAGATGAACTTAGATTTAATTCCACAGCGTGAAACGAATATGTCCGCTTATGAAATGATGTTATCTGAATCACAAGAGCGCATGCTAATCGTTGTGAAAGCAGGTCGTGAAGATGAGATTAAAGCCATCTTCGAAAAATATGACTTAGATGCAGTTGCAGTAGGCCACGTGACAGACGACAAAATGCTACGTCTTATCCACAACGGTGAAGTCGTAGCCGAAATTCTTGCGGATGCACTTGCAGAAGATGCACCTGTTTACAATATGCCAGATGCTGAACCAGCTTACTTTGCTACGTTCCAAGCAATGGAAAATGTAGAGCCAGTTATTGAAGATTATAAAGAAACATTAACTTCACTTTTAAAAGCGCCAACAATTGCTTCAAAAGAGTGGGTTTACGATCAATATGATTATCAAGTGCGTACAAATACAGTTGTCGCACCAGGCTCTGACGCGGCGGTACTTCGTGTACGTGGTACAAATAAAGGATTAGCGATGACAACAGATTGTAACTCTCGCTACATCTACTTAGATCCAACAACGGGTGGTAAAATCGCTGTGGCTGAAGCAGCTCGTAACATCGTATGTTCGGGTGGACAACCACTTGCCATTACAGACTGCTTAAACTTCGGGAATCCAGAAAAACCAGAAATCTTCTGGCAAATTCAAAAATCAGCGGATGGTATTTCTGAAGCTTGCCTTGCACTTGATGCACCAGTAATCGGTGGTAACGTGTCAATGTATAACGAACGTTCTGGTGAAGCAGTTTACCCAACACCAACAATTGGTATGGTTGGTTTAGTAAAAGACTTAGCGCATGTAACAACGCAAGAAGTAAAAGCTGCAGGCGATGTTGTTTACTTAATCGGTGAGACGAAAACAGAATTCGGTGGCTCTGAATTACAAAAATTAATCGATGGTAAAATTTCAGGTCAAGCACCTTCAATTGATTTAACGGTTGAAGCGGCTCGTCAAAAGTCGATTTTGGAAGCAATTCAAGCAGGACTTGTACAATCTGCACATGATGTATCGGAAGGCGGCGTAGCAGTTGCCTTAGCTGAAAAAACGTTCTCAGCAAAAGGCCTAGGTATTGAAGCTACGATTGCAGGCTCAGCGGTAACGGCATTATTCGCTGAATCACAATCTCGCTTTATCTTAACCGTAAAAGTAGAAAACGAAGCTGCGTTTGAAAGCCTAGTAAAAGATGCACAAAAAATCGGTACAGTAACAGAAGACGCAAAACTAACAATTAACGGTGAAACTGGCGTACTTGTTGAAGGTACAGTGGAGGAATTCCATTCTGCTTGGAAAGGAGCTATCCCATGCTTGCTGAAATCAGAGGCTTAAATGAAGAATGTGGCGTATTTGGCATTTGGGGTAACCAAGATGCAGCCCACTTAAGTTATTACGGCTTACATGCGTTGCAACATCGCGGACAGGAGGGAGCTGGTATCGTCACAACAGACGGTACGGAGCTTCACGCTGTCCGAGGTGAAGGACTTGTAAATGACGTTTTTAATGAAGATAAATTACGGAAAGTAACAGGTCACGCTGCGATCGCCCATGTACGATACGCAACAGCGGGTGGTAAAGGGCTTGAAAATGTTCAACCACTTCTATTCCGTTCATCAACAGGTTCGTTAGCGATTGCGCATAACGGGAACTTAGTGAACGCGACTCATTTAAAACAATTTTTAGAGCGCTCTGGTAGCATTTTTAATTCAACATCGGATACAGAAGTTGTGATCCACTTAATTAAAAAATCTAAGCATTCACCATTCCGTTCAAAAGTAAAAGAAGCTCTCTCTTTATTAAAAGGTGCATTCTCGATCATCTTATTAACGAATGATCAAATGATTGTTGCTCGCGACCGTAATGGCTTACGTCCGTTATCACTTGGTAAAATGGGGGATGCCTATGTAGTGGCTTCTGAAACTTGTGCCTTTGATTTAATCGGTGCTGAGTATATTCGTGAAATAGAGCCAGGTGAACTATTAATCATTTCGAATAATGGTCTTGAAGTAGATAGCTACGTTGAAAAGGACAAACGTACGATGTGTGCAATGGAATACGTATACTTCGCACGTCCAGATTCAAATATCGACGGCATCAATATTCACATGGCCCGTAAACGCATGGGGAAAGAGCTTGCGCGTGAATGTGCACATATCGAAGCAGACGTTGTAACAGGTGTACCAGATTCATCGATTTCTGCAGCAATTGGCTTTTCTGAGGAAAGCGGGATTCCGTACGAACTAGGTTTAATTAAAAACCGTTATGTGGGTCGTACATTCATCCAGCCTACGCAAGAATTACGCGAACGCGGCGTAAAAATGAAGTTATCACCTGTTGTACAAGTCGTAAAGGGCAAGCGTGTTGTGATGGTGGATGACTCGATCGTGCGCGGTACAACATCTAAACGTATTGTTCGTATGTTAAAAGAAGCGGGTGCAGCAGAAGTACATGTGGTGATTTCTTCTCCACCAATGACAGATCCGTGCTATTACGGGATTGATACCTCAACACATGAAGAACTTATTGCATCGAGCCACAGTGTGGAAGATATACGAGTAGCAATTGAGGCGGATTCCTTAACCTTTTTATCAGTAGAAGGAATGGTACATGCAACAGACCGTCCGTTTGAAGATGAAAATGGTGGACTTTGTATGGCATGCTTCACAGGAAAATATCCAACAGAAATTTTCCCAGACACAGTATTACCACATGAAAAAGATTGTTAATCGGTTTATCTAGGGAGGAACAAGTACATTATGTCAAAAGCATATGAACAAGCGGGCGTTAATATTGAAGCAGGTTATGAAGCGGTAAAACGTATGAAATCACATGTTGAAAGAACGAATCGTTTAGGTGTGATGGGTACATTTGGTGGCTTTGGTGGCATGTTCGATTTGTCTGCACTGAACTTAAAGGAACCTGTTCTTATTTCAGGTACAGATGGTGTTGGGACGAAATTAAAACTAGCATTTATGGTAGATAAGCATGACACAATTGGTGTTGACTGTGTTGCTATGTGTGTGAATGATATCGTGGCACAAGGCGCAGAACCACTTTATTTCTTAGACTATGTGGCAGTTGGAAAAGCAGAACCTGCTAAAATCGAACAAATCGTAAAAGGTGTAGCAGATGGTTGTGTACAGTCTGGTGCTGCTTTAATCGGTGGAGAGACAGCGGAAATGCCGGGTCTTTATGAAGAAGACGAGTATGACTTAGCTGGTTTTGCAGTAGGTGCTTGTGAAAAAGCAGACATTATTACAGGTGAAAAAATTGTAGAAGGTGACGTACTTGTTGGTCTTGCTTCAAGTGGTGTTCACTCAAATGGCTATTCATTAGTGCGTAAAATCGTATTTGCAGATAACGATTATGCCGTAGATGCAGTGGTAGAAGGTTATGAAGATCTTGGTCCAATCGGTGAGGCACTTTTAGTTCCTACAAAGCTTTACGCAAAACCAGTGTTAGCGGCACTTAAAGCAGCAGACGTTCATGGTTGTGCACATGTAACGGGTGGCGGATTTTATGAAAACTTACCACGTATGATGCCAAAAGGCTTAGCAACTGAAATTGATATGGGTTCTTGGCCAGTGTTACGCGTATTTGATTTCTTAAAAGAAAAGGGTGCGCTTGCTGACAAAGATTTATATAACGTGTTTAACATGGGAATCGGTTTTGTAATGGCTGTACCTGCAAGTGAAGTGGACAAAGTTGTCGCTGCAGTAGAAGCTGAAGGTGAAAAAGCTTATACAATTGGTCGTGTTATTAAAGGTGAAGGTGTACTGTTCAATGGTGAGTATGACGGGAGTCTAGTGTAATGACGACTAAAATTGCCGTATTTGCTTCTGGTAGCGGAAGTAACTTTCAAGCGATTCAAGAAGCAATCGAGCGCGGTGAACTAAATGCGAGTATCGAGCTTGTTATAACAGACAAGCCGGGTGCTTACGTTGTGACGCGTGCTGGAAATTTCGGTATCGAAGTGTTAGAGTTAGCTCCGAAATCATTTGAAACAAAAGCCGCTTATGAAGCAAAAATCGTCGAAGCGTTACAAGAAAAACAAATTGAATGGGTTATTCTAGCAGGGTATATGCTCCTTATCGGTGATACGCTACTTTCTGCATATGAGAGCCGCATTATTAATATTCACCCATCTTTACTTCCTTCATTCCCAGGAAAAGACGCGATTGGTCAAGCGATTAATCATGGTGTTAAACTTACAGGCGTCACTGTTCACTATGTGGATGCAGGAATGGATACAGGAAAAATTATCGCGCAAGGAGCTGTTGATGTAGTCGATGGCGACCGCGAGAAAACAGAACAGCGTATACATATATTAGAGCATGCGCTATATACGAAAACATTACAGCAATTGTTTACAAAATAATTCGCATGAGCCGCTCTAAAGAGGGCATGGCTCACCGAAAAATGAACATAATTGGAGGACCTAATCGTGACGAAACGTGCACTTATTAGTGTTTCAGATAAAAATGGAATTTTAGAGTTTGCAAAAGAATTAGTAGCACTTGGCTATGAAGTACTTTCAACTGGTGGTACAAAAAAATTATTACAAGATAATAATGTACCGGTTACAGCGGTAGATGAAGTAACGAAGTTCCCAGAAATTTTAGATGGCCGTGTTAAAACATTAAACCCAATGATTCACGGGGGCCTACTTGGTAAATTCGATGAACCTTCTCACGTTGCACAAATGGAAGAGCACGGCATTGAGCCAATCGAAATCGTATGTGTGAACCTTTATCCATTCGTAGAAACAATTTCAAAACCAGATGTTTCTTGGGACGATGCGATTGAAAACATCGACATCGGTGGGCCAACAATGCTACGTTCAGCAGCTAAAAACCATGATTATGTAACAGTAATCGTGGATGCTAGTGACTACACTTCTGTACTAGATGAATTAAAAGCAGATGGTAAAACTACATTAGAAACACGTCGTCGTTTAGCAGCGAAAGTATTCCGCCATACAGCAGCATACGATTCATACATTTCCAATCACTTATCAAATGCAATCGGTGAAGAGTTCCCGGAAAACTTAACATTAACGTATGAATTAAAACAAACATTACGCTACGGTGAAAACCCTCACCAAAAAGCAGCGTTCTACGCAAAACGTTTAGGCTCTGACTTCTCAATCGCCTATGCGACGCAACTTCACGGTAAAGAATTATCGTACAACAATATTCAAGATGCGAACGCAGCACTTCAAATTGTAAAAGAATTCGAAATGCCAGCTGCCGTAGCAGTAAAACATATGAACCCATGTGGTGTTGGTACAGGCTTCTCGATTGAAGAAGCATTCGACAAAGCGTATGAGGCAGATTCAACTTCTATTTTTGGAGGCATTATCGCACTTAATATGGAAGTTGATGCATCGACTGCAACAAAATTAAGTGGGATTTTCTTGGAAATTATTATCGCACCTTCATTTACTGATGAAGCGCTAGAAATTTTAACGAAGAAAAAAAATATCCGCTTAATGACAATTGATTTCAAGCAAGCAAAACAAGATCAATTTAATGTGGTATCAGTTGAAGGTGGCTTACTTGTTCAAGAGCCAGACCGTTATAAATTTGGTAACGCAGACATTAAAGTCGTAACGGACCGCGAACCAACAAAAGAAGAGTGGGAAGCATTACAACTTGGATGGGCTGTTGTAAAGCACGTAAAATCAAATGCCATCGTTGTTACAGATAAGCAAATGACTTTAGGGGTTGGTGCTGGGCAAATGAACCGTGTCGGCGCGGCAAAA
Organism: Lysinibacillus sp. 2017; assembly: GCF_003073375.1. Taxonomy (NCBI): domain Bacteria; kingdom Bacillati; phylum Bacillota; class Bacilli; order Caryophanales; family Bacillaceae; genus Lysinibacillus; species Lysinibacillus sp. 2017. The sequence continues at coordinate 3,360,784 of NZ_CP029002.1, read as the reverse complement.
ATTGCATTTGAGCAGGCAGGCGAGAAAGCTCATGGCGCTGCATTAGCTTCAGATGCATTCTTCCCAATGGGTGATACGGTAGAAGCAGCTGCTAAAGCGGGCATCAAAGCCATTATCCAACCAGGCGGCTCGATTAAAGACCAAGAATCAATCGACGCAGCAAATAAATACGGTATCGCCATGGTATTTACGGGTGTACGTCACTTCAAACATTAAGTTGTAGATATCACAGTCCTTTAGGTTAAAACAGTGGTTTTCTTCATGGAAAAACGTTATAATAGAATAAAGTTTCGCTAATGTTCTGGCCGGACGTTAGCAGAAGCGTTTGCAAATGCTTTATTTAGTTCTTCTTTCTGGCCGGAAGAGAAGTAAATAAAACAGAAGATAGACCTTGGCCGGGTCCTCTTCGTAAAAAACAATTGTTTAAAAGCATCAACTTTGGTCGGGGGATGCCACTTAGACAACCACATATTAATAGAAGGAAATACTGTACTACTTTTGGTCGGGTAGCATAGTGTAGCCCCTATTAATAAAAACGCTCGCCTATAATTGGCGGGCGTTTTTTTATACAGTTTTCACCCTTTAGCACGTTGATTTCCGTTATATAAATAATATGAATTTAAACTATTTTATTTTAAAGGAGACGCTAATGATGAATATTTTAGTAATCGGTAGTGGTGGTCGTGAGCATGCAATCGCCAAACAATTTAACAACGCTCCATCTATACAAAGGGTTTTTGTGGCACCAGGAAATGACGGGATGAAGCAAGACGCTGAAATCGTAGCAATTGACGCACTAGATTTCGCAAAGCTTGCTGAGTTTGCAAAAGAAAATGACATTGCCCTAACATTCGTAGGTCCTGAACAACCGCTCGCTGAAGGGATTGTGGATTATTTTAATGAGCAAGACTTAGTTATTTTCGGTCCAACAAAGGCCGCAGCACAAATCGAAGGCTCCAAATCGTATGCAAAAGAAATTATGAATAAATACGGCATTCCAACAGCTGCACATGAAACATTTACAGAGGCAGATAAGGCCGTTGCTTACATTAAAGAACAAGGTGCACCTATTGTTATTAAAGCGGATGGGTTAGCTGCTGGTAAAGGTGTCATCGTTGCCATGACGGAAGTTGAAGCGATTGAAGCGGTAGAAGATATGATCGGAAATCAACGTTTTGGTGATTCCTCTTCTCTCGTAGTCGTGGAAGAGTTCCTAGATGGTGAAGAATTCAGCTTTATGTCATTCGTACATAAAGGTCAGATTTATCCGATGGTGATTGCGCAAGATCATAAGCGTGCGTATGACGGAGATAAGGGGCCAAACACAGGGGGGATGGGTGCATATTCACCAGTGCCACAAATTTCTGAAGATGTTGTAAAAGTTGCTTACGACACAATTGTTGAATCAACTGTAAAAGCGATGGATGCTGAAGGTGTATCGTTTACAGGGATTTTATATGCAGGCGTAATCTTAACGGCAAAAGGTCCGAAAGTTATTGAATTTAACGCGCGTTTTGGCGACCCAGAAACACAAGTCGTGTTACCACGCATGGCCTCAGATTTTGGTGAATTTATGATGAGCTTAATGACAGAAAAGCCGTTTGATTTACAGTGGAAAAAAGAAGCTGTGCTAGGCGTTGTCGTTGCAGCAGAAGGTTATCCAGGTGATGTTGAAAAGGGCAATGCACTACCAGATCTAACAGACATTGAATTACCGGTATATCATGCGGGAACAAAATTTGTGGATGGTCAGTTTGTAGGTAATGGTGGCCGCGTCATTTTAGTTGCAGCAGAGGCTAGCACTTTAAAAGAAGCACAGCAAAAAGTGTATGCGGAATTAGCGAAAAAAGAGTGGTCGAATTTCTTCTTCCGTCAAGATATCGGCTGGAGAACATTCAAATAACTAACTAAATTTCGAAGAGGCGATACGCATAGGCGTGTCGTCTTTTTTTCAATAAACGTATCGTACTTTAATTTACTTATTATCAATTTCGTTAGTGAGTTGAATTAATTTATGCTCTAAATCATCTAAAATACGTAATTTTTCATCTAACTGATTTTCGAAATTTAGGGATTGAGAGAACATTTTTTGAATTTGATTATCTAAATGGGCTAGTATTTTGGGATTCAAACTAGAAAAGTCATCAATGGATGGAGCAGGTTTAAATTGGTGCTGTTCTTTTAGTTCATCAATTTCAATCATAAGTATATCTATTTTATTACTTTTATTTTTAACTTCCTTTAGTAGGTAGCCATTAATCTCAGTAGTTTCGAGGTTATTTTTTAATAACTCTTCTTTTATAGTAGACAAGTGCTGCTCAGTTGTTTGAATGAAATTACGTAAGGTATTGTCGATATTTTTGACAGACTGTATTAGATTTTTTTCGATTTTTTCAGACCAGTGTAATTTAGAGGCAGTCAATTCATGGTGGGCTTCTTTAATTGCTTTGGTTAACTTGCTATTTTCCTTTTGGAGGCCATTTTTACTCTTCACCAATGTTTCAATAGAAGCAACCTGCTTTATTCTCTGAGTTTCACGAAATTGAATATCCTCGTGGAGAGTATTCATTTCTTTTTCGAAGGATTTCTTCAATTTCATTAGTTCCAACGAAAGTTCTTTTTTCTGATTTGCTAATTGACTATTTTCATGTTCAAGACTATTTATTAGTGACTCATAATCATTTTTTTTGAGTGTAGAAATTTCATTTTGGTATTTTGCGATTTCTGATTTTAAAAATAGGATCATTTGTTGTAATTGAAATGTATCCTTGTTTTTAATGCTTTCATTCTCTATATGTATCCCTCCTATCACGTAACTTCTTTTAATAAATTGATAATAGCTTTAAATTCCTTTTCGGTATCATTGATTACTTGGGTAAGTTGCTCTATGGCCTTTAATTCAAGCTCTTCATTAACTATGGGGGGGATTTCACTTTTTGTACCTGAAAATAGATAGTCTAATAATAAATTCAACGAGCTCTTTTCTAAAAAGATAAAGCTATTATTATTTTCTTCTTGAGGGTTTTCTTTTACATTGGAAAAATGTCCTTTTGCAAATTGTCTAAGGATCTTTTCTATTGGTAATGCTTCCTCTTCTTCAAAGGGTTTCATAGCTATACCTCCTGTTCAAGATTGATGACACTCAGATTAATAGGATTGATGATAGCAATCCCATCTTGTAATTGATCACAATAGGTAAACCCAGTAATACTGCCCGCGTAAGAATCTTTTGGTGACCATCTGATTTGAAAATTTGAAAATGAAATAGTTTCATTCGGTTCAATCGACGTTTTACCTATTGGTTTAAGCCAAAACTCATTTTTAATTTTAGTATCCATTATGCGCATCCACTCGTTAGGACCTGTTGATTTCGGTTTGAAATGTTCATGAACATATCTTCCTGAAAAATTAAATAGAGAATCTTCGGGTAGCTTAATGCAAATATAGGGGTTTATTATTGGCTCGCTACCAATATTGTAAACATGATAAGAGCCTAGGCATAAGCTCTCTTGTTCTAGGTTATGGGAGATATTAAAAGTTGAGGTGAAATAGCTAATTACGTTTGTAGTTTTGGGGATATGTAGCTTTTCTATGAGTTCTTTGATTTCGTGGATATAGGATTTGGTTTGCTTTTGAAGCGTATTAATTTTTGCTTCCAGATGATTTTGGCCCGTTGACAATCGTATTGCCTCCTTCAATGAAATTATTACATGATAATGTAAATCCAGATTTATGTAAGCAAAATAAAGAAAGGGAAATTCCCTTTCCTTATTTTATGTCCTTTAAGTTAGGGTTAGCACAGAATTGCTACGGAAAAACGACAGAACAATTATTAGGTCGACTTGCTGGTGGGCAAGTAATTGGTAAATCTGCTCTTGGTTCACAGTAATCTGCTAAAAATTCGACAGTAACTGGGAATGTAGACTGAATACTTTGGCAAACTGCTACAGAAAGCGATAAATTCCCGAATGTGACTGTGTTGTTAAGATTATTTGTTATTGTACCTGACGAGCATACGAAACAATCAAGATCTGTGTACGTAACATCTACATTTGTTCCCTTTGGTGCACACATTACGACATGTTCGCAGCGTGAAATTGCAATCGGGTTACTGTTATAAACCGCTCCAGTTGGTAATGTGATACAAATTGTCACGTTGAAGTTCTTTTGAATCGTGAGTTGTTGTAAACATACCGATGTTCCATCAACCGTAAAAGTACGATTTTCACGATTCATAATAACAACAGGATTATCTACAGCTGGAACTACCTGACATGTAACGGTTGCTCCTGTAAAATCTGTAACTTCTGGCGGTAAACTTGGAAAAGTAATTGGATTAGTTGTAGAAAATTCAAACGACATATCCTTTACAACCCAATCGTATACCTTTTCAACATTGATACAAATTAGCTCTTGTACCTGAGATGGTGTATGTTCTTGCATGTTATTGACACCTCCATATAATTTTATCTTTCGTTTGTATAGTATGATGTTCGAACACAAGTGCATAGGCTAAGAGATAGTTTTGTTGAGGGATTTGTACAACTTAGTCAACATAAGAAAAATGATAGTTGGAGGCCGATTCTAGCGGATTTATGAATGAATATTGCCACTAATCGCGGGGTGTAACAGAAAGCAGCCATCTTCAATAAAATAAGGATGTGACTGAAAGGAGTGAATTGTAATGGAAGATTCTACATCTAATACGCTTCAAGAAATCGAAAAGTTAAAAAACAAAATTTCGGCATATAGAGATACATTAATGACCTTAAAAATGGGGACTTCTTTGGAAGATTATCTGATTATGCAGAATGAATTTGATGTATTGAAATCGCAAATATCCTATATAGAAGGTCTAACCCATACGATGGATGAAAAACAAAATACACAAAATGAAGTATATGAGGAACAAATGAAACAATTTTCTCTTCAAATAGCCGCACTTAATAAAACCGTCGAGGATATGAATCAAGAGATTTTGTCGATATCAAATAAATTAGCTATTAATAAAAGTGTAGAAATTGCAGGGAAAAATATTTCTGCTATACGCGAAGAGATCCAGGCCAATAAATCTAACAGTAAATTGCCACGCGTTAATGACGAAATACTTGTTAATAATCAAGCGTCTACAGTCTCTAATCAGCCATCGTATATGCAGTTGCGAAATTTAACTAGGCAAGTTTTTCAACCACAAAAAAACATAGAAAACTTAGATCCTATTGAACATACTGAATATAAAGGAACTAATAAAGATCGCTATTTTCAATCCATAAATACACATCCAAAGCATATATACAATGGTTTATATAAAAATGTGTTAGGAAAAACGCCTCTTCGCTTTAAAAATACTGATGAAAATCAAGATATCTCAACAAATAACTCTGAAAAAGGAATTATATCTCCTACTATTGATCGTGCACCCGGAAATGTAAATACCCCTTCCCTTAATCCTATTGAACCTCAAAATCAAAGCCTTGATGAGTCTAATGTGCAGGAAGCAAGTTACCATGATTCTGCAATAGAAGTGCAAACTCAAAGTCAACCTGCTGTGATGCCCATAGAAAAGATAAACACAGAGATTGAAGATGCCGAAAGCAAAAAACAGAAGAATTCCTTATTTTTCAACTTTTTCCGTAAATGATAAATAGTCTATTACCTAGATTATTAATCACCCGTATAACTTTATATATATTCTTCTAAAATCATCCTGACAATGAGGGTGATTTTATTTTTATACGAGTTGATTGCCCTTCAATTCTATTTTTAAGTGAATAGAATACGAAAGAAGGGAGGTGAAAAAGTATGTGTAATTGTATGAATAGAGGATGCAGTGGTTGTTCTGGTCATGTGCGCTGTGGGAATCCATGTTTTTCATTAGGTCCATTTAGAGCAGGTAATTCTGTATGTCCTCCTATTAATACGGGTTCCATTATTCCATTTTCTTCAGGTACTTCAGTAGTCACGCTTACAACAGGTGCTACTGGCGCCATTGCCACTGTAACTGCCATCGGTTTTGGTACAGCTGTACCTGGTATTACACCTGCTGCAGATGGTACAATCACTTTACCAGCTTTACCAGCTGTAACAACAGAAGCTTTCAATGTTCCACGCGCAGGAACTATCACAGCAATTTCGGCAACATTTACAGAAACAACTGAGGTAACATTAGCACCTGCTGGTAGTACAGCTACAATCACTGCCCGAATTTACCGTGCTCCTGCTGGAAGTAGTGTATTTACTCCAACAAATGCATTTGTAAATTTAACACCAACCGTTACAGGCACTGTAGTGGCAGGTACGACTTATCAAGGCACGACAAGTGCAAACGTCCCAGTGTTAGCTGGCGATCGTTTACTCATGGTATTCTCTGTTGCAGGAACAGCAGCAGCTTTAACGCTTACAGGTTCTGCAACTGCAGGTATTACAATTTCTTAAATCTTAAAATCAAAGTGGTAACGGAATTTTTCTTTACCATTTTTTATGTTTACTACATGTATAACAATTTGGTGATGAAAGGCTATTCTGCAGGGCAAATTTGCAGAGTAGTCTTTTTGTAATTTTTTCCTTTAATACTTTGCTTTATTAAAGTGCTATGTTACGATGAAAATATGTTCGGAAATATCTGATATTATATAAATTTAATAAAAATTGTGTGAATATGATAAATCATACAATTCAATTTGAAGGGAGCGGTTTTTTAAAATGCCAGAAATTAAATGGAAGATTAATAATATTCGTGAGCAAGTAAGTATAATTGATGGACATGCAGCTCCTGATATGGTGCTACAAAATGCAAAATACTTACACAGTATATTGAAACAATGGGTGACAGGGAACATTTGGATCTCAGGTGAACGGATCGTGTATGCTGGAAAAGAAATGCCTCTTAATATAGAAGGAACTGAAGTAGTGGACCTTGTCGGAAAAACAGTTGTCCCAGGTTATATCGAGCCGCATGTGCATCCATTTCAGTTGTATAATCCCCACAGTTTTGCCGAGTTTAGCGCACAATCGGGTACGACGACGTTTATCTCAGATAATATGACGTTTGTTTCATTATTTGAAAATAAGAAAGCGTTTACTTTCCTAGATGAGTTAAGTGAGTTACCATTCTCGTTCTATTGGTGGGCACGCTTCGATTCGCAAACAGAACTTGAAAATGAAGGAGAACTCTATTCAAATGCATCTGTTCTGGAATGGTTAGATCGCCAAGACGTTTTGCTCGGTGGCGAATTAACAGGCTGGCCGAGATTAATGCGCGGTGATGATCAAATGTTGTACTGGATTCAAGCGGCAAAACATAAAGGAAAGAAAATAGAAGCACATTTACCTGGTGCCTCTGAAAAAACATTAACGAAGATGCGTCTTTTCGGTGCAGATGGAGACCATGAATCGATGACAATTGAAGATATTGAAATGCGTTTATTGCATGGCTATGCAGTAACACTACGCTATTCTTCGATTCGTCCAGATTTACCACAGCTGTTAAAAGATGTCGTAGATAAGGGCTATCCAATTTTTGATCACCTTATGATGACAACAGATGGTTCAACACCAAGTTTCCATGAAGACGGGGTTATAGATAAATGTATTCGAGCGGCACTAGAATCAGGTGTGAGTCCAATTGATGCTTATAATATGGCGTCATACAACGTAGCACGTTATTACAATATGACGAATTTACATGGACTAATTGCGACTGGACGTTATGCAAATATTAATATTTTAACAGACGAATATTCACCAACACCTGAAGCAGTATTATCAAAAGGCGTTTGGTTAAAGCGGAACAATGAAGACCAAAAGGCACTACCAGCTGTTGATTTTTCGGTGTTTGGCCAATTAAATATTGACTATGACTTATATGAATCCGATTTCCAATTTTCTATGCCAATCGGAATTGAAATGGTTAATGACGTGATTACAAAACCATATAGCGTGAAAAATTTTGGGCATAATAATGTGTTATTAACTGATAACGATGAAAGCTACTTAATGCTTGTTGATCGTAACGGAAAATGGCGTATTAATACGATGATTAAAGGTTTTTCATCAAAAGTAAAAGGCTTTGCTTCTTCGTATTCGAATACAGGCGACATTATTTTAATTGGGAAAACGATGAAGGATATGAAGCATGCTTTTGAAGAACTAAAGAAAATGAATGGCGGAATTATACTTGTAGAAGATGGGCAAGTCGTTTCATCGATTCCATTAACAATAGCAGGATCACTTTATGATGGTACGGTAGATGAGTTAATCCCACTTGAAGTGGCGTTAAAGGCTGCCTTGAAAGAACGTGGTTATCATCATACGGATGCGATTTATACATTATTATTTTTACAATCTACACATTTACCATATATTCGTATTACGACAAGAGGTATCTTTGACGTTATGAAAAACACAGTAATGTTACCAGCTGTAATGCGGTAGTCCAAAAACAAAGGGGAGACATCTTGATGAAACGAAAGCTATTTATTTCAGCGATTTTAAGTGCAGCCATCGTTGCAGGTTGCTCGGATAAGGAACAAGTAGAAGAACCAGTTGTTGATGTGGAGGAAGGACAAGGGGAAGAAAATATCATCGTAGCAGAAGCAGGGGAATTACCGTTTGTTGCACCATTTACAGGAGAGCATATAGCAGAAGAGGTGACGATGCGCCCTGTTTTAGTTACGATTAATAACCATCCACAAGCTCGTCCACAATCAGGACTTGCAGGGGCAGATGTTGTATATGAAATGCTTGCAGAAGGTGACGTGACAAGGTTTTTGGCCTTGTACCAATCTGAGCTACCAGAAACGATTGGACCAATCCGTAGTGCACGAGATTATTTTATCGATATTGCAAAAGGATTAGATGCATTTTACATCGCGCATGGCTATAGCCCAGAAGCAAAATCGATGCTTGATAAAAAAGTTGTGGATCATATGAACGGTATGCAATATGATGGCACGTATTTCAAGCGTTCTTCAGAGCGAAAAGCCCCACATAATTCGTATACGACAGGTGAAAATGTGCTAGCGGGTGCAGAAAAAGTGGGAACTTCATTACTTTATCAGAAAAAAGTGTCGTACCCATTTTATGATGACGCAGATAGTGTTAAAATAGGGATACAAGCTAATGAAGTAGCGATCACGTATAGTAATAGTGGTTCATACAATAGTCACTATGTTTACGATGCACAAACGAATCGCTATACTAGATTTTCAGCAAATGTACAAACAGAGGATTATGTAACGAAGCAGCCAATCGAATTAGCCAATATTTTATTTTTTGAAATGCCACACCGTATAATTGATAGTGAAGGTCGACGTGATATTACGATTACAGGTGGCGGAAATGCATATGTTTTCCAAGCGGGAACGATGCGTGAAGTCAAATGGAAGAATGCAGATGGGTTGTTAATAGCTGTGGAAGAAGATGGATCAGAAGTGAAGTTAGTACCAGGAAAAACATGGATTCATTTTGTTCCGACATCACCAGGATTAGCATCGTCTGTTACATATTTAGAATAGAGAGGAAATGGTGAGCTATATGCAAATTGAAAAGATTCGCGGTCATCAAACAGAGCAATTATTTAAAGCAGTCCTAGAATTAAAAGATATTGAGGAATGCTATAAATTTTTTGATGATTTATGCACAATCAGTGAAATTCAGTCATTAGCACAGCGTTTTGAAGTTGCGCATTTACTACGTTTAAAGAAAACGTATGAAACAATTAAAAAAGAAACAGGTGCTTCAACAGCAACTATTTCGCGCGTTCGCCGTTGCTTTGATTATGGGAATGATACGTACGATGAGATGTTAGGACGTCTCTATCCAGAAGAAAAGCCATTCACATCAAAGTAATAACGCTCACCGTTCAACTAAACAAAGAGCCATATATAAAAGACTGGGCAAATTCATTCGCTCAGTCTTTTAATATTTTAACGAATTTCGTTATACTGATGAAAGAGTAACTTAAAATACAAAGAAAAAATTAAAATAGATGAATAGGTGGAAATGAGTATGGATTATTTAAACTGGCGCCATGTATTTAAGCTAGACCCTGCAAAGGAAATTTCAGAAGAAGCATTAGAGCAAATTTGTGAATCAGGTACCGACGTTATTTTAGTTGGCGGTACGGATGATGTGACTCTTGATGGTGTGTTAGATTTATTAGTACGTGTGAGACGTTTTTCAGTGCCAATCGCGCTTGAAATTTCAAATTTAGAAAGTGTCACACCAGGCTATGATTACTACTTTATCCCTTCTGTGTTAAATAGTACGGATACAAAATGGGTGAAGGATCTGCATCATGAAGCGATTAAAGAATACGGGGATATTTTAATTTGGGAAGAACTTGTTGCAGAAGGGTATTGTATATTGAATCCAGATTGCAAAGTGGCCCAGGTGACAAGTGCAAAAACGGACCTTTCAGAGGAGGATGTCGTTGCGTACGCGCGTATGGCTGAAAATTACTTCAAACTGCCTATCTTTTATTTAGAATATAGCGGCACGTATGGGGATGTAGAAATGGTAAAAGCAACTGCAGAAGTTTTAGATCATACGAAGCTATTTTACGGTGGTGGCATTACGTCTGTAGAGCAAGCAAAAGAAATGGCGACATATGCGGATACGGTAATTGTCGGTAACATTATTTATGACGACTTAAAAGCGGCATTAAAAACAGTAAATGCAGTGAAAAATATAGATAAATAGTCTATAATTTAAGAACAAACGTTCTCTTTAGATAGGAAGGTGCAAAAATGGAGCACATAGCAAAAAATTTACTAGTAGGTATGAACCCCCAGCAAGCAGAAGCAGTGAAAACAACAGAAGGCCCGCTATTGATTATGGCAGGTGCTGGCTCAGGAAAAACGCGTGTATTAACGCACCGTATTGCGTATTTGGTCGTAGAACGTCAAGTATATCCATCAAAAATTTTGGCGATTACCTTTACAAACAAGGCAGCACGTGAAATGCGCGAGCGTATTGACGGTATTTTAGGAAATGGCACAACAGAAAGCATGTGGGTATCAACATTTCACTCGATGTGTGTCCGTATTTTACGTCGTAATATCGATCGTATCGGATTCTCAAAAAGTTTTTCGATTTTAGATAGCTCAGACCAGTTAACGGTTGTTAAAAATATTTTAAAGCAAGACAATATTGACCCGAAAAAATATGATCCACGTGCGATTTTAAATACAATTAGTTCAGCAAAAAATGAATGTATTACTGTGAAGGAATTTGAAGCAAGTATGAACCCGCACAATCCATTTGAAAAGATTGTCGCACAAGTATATAACGGCTATCAAAAGCGCTTAAAGCAAAACCAAAGTTTAGACTTTGATGACCTAATTATGCTAACAATTCGTCTGTTTGAGGAAGCACCAGATGTATTAGAATTTTATCAAAATAAGTTCCAATACATTCATGTGGATGAATACCAAGATACGAACAAAACCCAGTATATATTAGTACAAATGTTGGCGAAAAAGTTCCGTAATATTTGTGTTGTAGGGGATTCAGATCAGTCGATTTATCGCTGGCGCGGCGCGGATATTACGAATATTTTATCATTTGAAAAAGATTATAAAGATGCCAAAGTGATCATGCTTGAGCAAAACTATCGTTCGACAAAACGTATTTTACAAGCAGCAAATAGCGTCATTGAAAATAATAAAAATCGCTACAAAAAGGTACTACGAACTGACAATGCTGAAGGCGAAAAAATTCAGCTTTATAAAGCAGGCAATGAGCAAGATGAAGCGCAATATGTTGTGCGTACGATTCAAAAGTTAATGAAAGAGGAAGATTATAAACTTGATGATTTTGCGATTCTTTATCGTACAAATGCCCAATCTCGTGTGATGGAGGATGTACTTGTTAAATCGAATATGAACTACCAAATCGTTGGTGGTACAAAGTTCTATGATCGTAAAGAAATTAAGGACTTACTCGCGTATTTACGTTTAATTTCAAATAATGACGATGACTTATCATTAGCACGTATTATTAATGAGCCGAAACGGGCAATTGGTGCGACATCGTTTGATAAAATGCTTGCTTACGCAATTGAGCAGGATCGTTCGATTTTCGATGCAATGAGCGAATTAGTATTCATGGGCTTAACAGGCAAAGCAGCTGCTTCTGCAGAACGTTTTTATACGATGATTCGTTCATTAAGTGAGCGTAAAGATGCGCTTTCAGTTACAGAAATTGTAGAAGAAGTACTTGAAAAATCAGGCTACCGTCAAATGCTAAAAGCAGAAAAATCAATTGAAGCCGAAAGCCGTTTAGAAAATATTGAAGAGTTTTTAACGGTTACACAAGCATTTGAAGCCCGTAGTGAGGACCAGTCACTTGTCGCGTTCTTAACCGACTTAGCACTTGTAGCTGATATTGATTCTTTAGATGAAGAAGAAAAGGCAAAAGGCACAATTATTTTAATGACGATGCACTCCGCAAAAGGGTTAGAGTTCCCAGTTGTATTCATTTTAGGTTTAGAGGAAAATTTATTCCCACACTCGCGTTCACTTGAAAGTGAAGAGGAAATGGCAGAAGAACGTCGCTTAATGTATGTTGGGGCAACGCGAGCAGAGCAACGTCTGTACTTAACATGTGCCGGCTCACGTACGATTTTCGGTCGTACAGGCTATAATGCGCCATCACGCTTTTTACGTGAAATCGATGAGGATGTGCTTGAGCAAGTATCAAAAGCAATCTCAAATTCATACCGAAATGAATCGTTACCATTTACGTCAAATCGCTATGATCGTATGCCGAAAAAACGTTCTTTAGGTGAAGTAAGTGCACCAGCATCACAAATTTCTCGTTTGGAAGCAACAGGTGGCAATCAGTTCTCTTGGAAAATAGGCGACAAAGCATCACATGGCAAGTGGGGTATTGGGATGGTTGTTAGCGTAAAAGGGGAAGGCGACAATATGGAACTTGATATTGCATTCCCAGCACCAACAGGTATTAAACGATTACTAGCGAAATTTGCGCCGATTACGAAAGCTTAGGAGGAGTACGATTATGAATGAAATCGAACAAAGAATTGCAGAGTTAAACAAGCTTCTCCATGAGTATGGTTATGCCTATTATGTGCAGGATAAACCGGTAGTAGAAGATAGTGTGTATGACCAATTATTACACGAATTAATCGCATTAGAAGAAGAGAATCCTGCGTTTATTTATCCGGATTCTCCAACGCAGCGTGTCGGTGGTGCGGTGTTAGAAGGCTTCCAAAAAGTAACGCATGAAACGGCGATGCTAAGTCTTTCAAATGCCTTCAATGAAGAAGAGTTACGCGATTTTGACCGCAAAATCAACCAAGCTATTGGTGATGACTATGCTTATGTTTGTGAGTTGAAAATTGATGGATTGGCCATTTCTTTAAAGTATGAAAATGGTGTCTTCATACAAGGTGCAACGCGTGGGGACGGTAAGATTGGTGAAGATATTACGATGAACTTAAAAACGATTCGTGCCATTCCACTTCGTTTAAAAGAACCACTAACAATTGAAGTACGCGGCGAAGCGTATATGCCGAAAAAATCATTTAATAAATTAAATGAACGTCGTGCTGAAAAAGGGGAAGAACTTTTTGCAAACCCGCGTAATGCAGCGGCAGGGTCCCTTCGTCAATTAGATCCTAAAATTGCAGCGAGTCGTAATCTATCGACATTTATTTATGCAATTGGCGGCGACGGTGAATCGTACGGTATCGATGGTCATTGGGAAATGCTTGCATATTTAGAACAGCTAGGCTTTCCATCAAATAAAGAACGTGAGTATTGTGAAACAATTGAGGACGTTTTAGCGTTTATAGAGAAGTGGACAGAAGCAAGACCAAATTTAGCTTATGAAATTGACGGTATCGTCATTAAAGTAAACCGCTATGCTCATCAAGATGAACTTGGTTTTACTGCAAAATCACCTCGATGGTCAATTGCCTATAAGTTCCCAGCAGAAGAAGTGGTAACGAAGCTCATCGACATTGAATTAACAGTCGGTCGAACAGGTGTCATTACGCCAACTGCCATTTTAACACCGGTGCTCGTTGCGGGGTCTACTGTAAGCCGCGCATCGCTTCATAACGAAGATTTAATTCGTGAAAAGGATATTCGATTAAACGATACGGTCATTGTTCGTAAAGCAGGAGATGTCATCCCACAAATCGTCGGTGTGTTACTAGAACAACGCCCAGACGATGCAGTACCTTATCAAATGCCAACGCATTGTCCAGCTTGTAACGAAGAGGTTGTCCGTATTGAAAGTGATGTTGCTCTGAGATGTGTCAATCCTCTTTGCCCAGCACAAATTGCAGAAGGTGTGAAGCACTTTGTATCTCGTAATGCGATGAATATTGATGGTTTAGGTGAAAAAGTGGTAGAGCAACTTTTACGCGAAAACTACATTCAAGATGTTTCTAATCTTTATGAATTAACTGTAGAAATGCTTGTTAATTTAGAGCGAATGGGAGAAAAATCGGCGACTAATTTAGTTGAAGCACTAGAAAAATCAAAAGACAATTCCTTAGAGCGCTTATTATTCGGATTAGGCATTCGTCACGTTGGTGAAAAAGCTGCAAAAATTTTAGCGGAGCATTTTGAAACCATGGATGCATTCATGTTAGCAACGGAAGAGCAGCTAAAAGAAATTCATGAAATTGGAGACAAAATGGCAGAGTCCATCGTCGCATATTTTGCGAATGAAAAAAGTCAAATTCTCATACAACGTCTAAAAGATTTCGGTATTAATATGACCTATAAAGGGAAAAAAGTGGTAGTTGAAGTTGGTGCGAATCCGTTTGCTGGAAAAACGATTGTCCTTACAGGAAAACTTCAACAATTGACACGTAGCGAAGCAAAGGTCAAAATAGAACAGTTAGGTGGTACGGTAGCGGGAAGTGTCAGTAAAAAAACAGACCTCGTTATCGTAGGAGAAGATGCCGGCTCGAAGCTTGAAAAAGCACAAAGTTTAGGAATTGAAATTTGGGATGAACTTCGCCTAATCGAACAATTACTATAGTAAAGGGGACTTGTTCTCATGAAACAATACCGTTGGATACCAGCGATGATTGCTGCATTAATGCTATCAGCGTGTACACCAAGTATGATACCAGATACAGAGTTAACGCAGGAATCTGAATCGGCAGAAAAAGTGGAAACAACAATTATTCCAAACATGCAGATTAGCGACAATTATTATAAAACGCTTATTCCTTATAAAGAAAGTGCAAGTCGTGGCTTAGTCGTGTCCAATATTTTTACGAAATACGATATGAAAGAAGCGGAAACGGGCTTAATGCGTATTTCTCAAAATCATTTTGATACGGGAAAATACTATTTCCAAGAAGGCCAATATTTAGATGAAGAGACATTGAAATATTGGTTAGCACGACCTAACCAAACGGAAGATAAAGGACCTGAGTACCAAGGGTTAAATCCTTCAAGTATCGATGAAAAAACGGGCGAAGAAATGGACCCTGCAGTGAAGGCGACTGAAGCGCCTGTTTATTTATCACATATCATTGAGCAAAACTATTTAACAAAAACAGACGACAATAAAGTGAAACTAGCGGGTGTATCAATTGGGCTTGCTTTAAACTCCGTCTATTATTATCAAAAAGAGCAGTACGGGGAATTTTATGAGCAAAAGGTATCAGAAGACAAGCTTGAAGCAGAAGGTAAAAAAATTGCACAAGAAGTCGTAAATCGTTTGCGTGCACGTTCGGAATTAGCAGAGGTACCAATCGTTATCGCGTTATTTAAACAAGAAGAACGTAATTCGATTGTTCCAGGAACGTATATGGCCTACAATTTTGTAGATAAGAATACGACAGCTATCGATGATTGGGATGAGATTAGTGAAAAATATGTGAAGTTCCCGATGAGTTCACCGGATGACAGTTACCGTGAAATGAATACAGACTTCATGAACTTCCAACAAGATGTAGATAAATATTTTTCAAACTTCACGAGCGTATTTGCTACTGGCTTCTATCAAAACAAAAAAATTCAAAAGCTTGATATTGAAATTCCAATTCAATTTTATGGAACAGCTGAAATCACAGGCTTTACGCAGTATATAACGGGTCTTATGTTAACCCATCTGCCCCTTGATTTAACTATTACGGTAAGCATTACGTCGGTCAACGGACCAGAAGTGTTAATCGTTAAAAAACCAAATGAAGATGAGCCATTCGTTCATATTTACGAATAAGTAATGTTAAATACCATGCTAAAAATTGGCATGGTATTTTTACGTATCAAGCACTTTCATAATTTAATACGTTAATTTGGTGGAATTCATTAGGTGCTTTGTGCAGATTGCTATAAATTTAAGCAAAGTTATGATTTTTATAAGGAAAAATGGTATGATAATGGGCATGGTTTATTCGATTTTGGAGGTGTAGAAAATGGCAAAATTAACAAAAGAAGAAGTTAAGCATGTAGCACACTTAGCTCGCCTTGCTATTACAGAAGAAGAGGCAGAAAAGTTTGCTGACCAACTAGGTAAAATCACTGATTTCGCAGAGCAGTTAAATGAATTAGATACAACAAATGTTGAACCGACTTCACATGTATTACCTTTAGTAAACGTTCTTCGCGAAGACGTAGCAAAAGAAGGCTTACCTCGTGAAAAAGTAATGTTAAACGTAAAAGAACAAGAAGCTGGTCAAATTAAAGTACCATCAATCATGGAATAATAAGTATTAGGAGGAACAAAACGCATGACAGTATTTGAGCGCACATCAGCACAATTACAAGAGAGCTTAAAAAACGGCGAACTTACAATCGCTGACTTAACAAGTGAAGCATTTGCACGCGTTGAAAAGCTAGAAGGCGATGTACAAGCTTTCTTAGCTTTAAATAAAGAACAAGCAACTGCTCGTGCAGCAGAGCTAGATCAAGTTCCTTTCGAGGAGCGCGGCCCACTATTCGGTATGCCGATTGGGGTTAAAGATAATATCGTAACTGAAGGTTTAGAAACAACTTGTGCTTCTAAAATCTTAGAAGGCTTCATGCCAATTTACGATGCAACAATTGTGAAAAAACTTCGTGATGCGGGTATGGTAACAATCGGTAAATTAAACATGGATGAATTTGCAATGGGTTCTTCAAACGAAAACTCAGCGTATAAAACAACAAAAAATCCATGGAACCTTAACCACGTACCAGGTGGTTCTTCAGGTGCATCTGCAGCAGCAGTAGCAGCTGGTGAAGTACCATTCTCACTAGGTTCTGATACAGGTGGTTCAATCCGTCAACCAGCAGCTTACTGTGGTGTTGTAGGGATGAAACCTACATACGGCCGTGTATCTCGTTTTGGTTTAGTTGCATTCGCATCTTCTCTAGACCAAATTGGACCAATTACACGTAATGTAACAGATAACGCATTATTACTTGAAGCCATCTCGGGCGTAGATGAAATGGATTCTACTTCTGCAGATATGCCTGTACCAAACTACGCGGCAGCACTTAATGGCGACATTAAAGGTCTTCGCGTCGCTGTACCTAAAGAGTTTTTAGGTGAGGGCGTTGGTGAAGCCGCTAAAAAGTCTGTACTTGAAGCATTAGAAGTATTAAAAGCGCAAGGTGCGACAGTTGAAGAAGTATCTCTTCCACACTCTAAATACGCATTAGCAGCTTACTACATTCTTTCATCTTCAGAAGCTTCTTCTAACCTTTCTCGTTTCGATGGTATTCGCTACGGTTACCGTACAGACAACGCGAAAAACTTATTAGAGCTTTACAAACAATCTCGTGCTGAAGGTTTCGGTGATGAAGTTAAACGTCGTATCATGCTTGGTACTTACTCATTATCAGCAGGTACGTATGATGCGTACTACAAAAAAGCGCAACAAGCACGTACATTAATCAAAGCTGATTATGACAAAGTATTCGAAAACTATGACGTAATCGTTGGACCTACAGCGCCAACACCAGCATTCGCAATTGGTGCAAACATTGAAGATCCAATGACAATGTACGCAAACGATATTTTAACAATTCCTATCAACTTAGCAGGTGTACCAGCCATCTCAATTCCATGTGGTTTTGAAAACGGGTTACCACTAGGCTTACAAATTATCGGTAAACACTTCGATGAAGAAACAATTTACCGTGTTGCTTACGCTTACGAGCAACAAACAGATTTCAACACACAAACTCCAGCATTATGGGAGGTAAAATAAGATGAACTTTGAAACAGTCATTGGTTTAGAAATTCACGTTGAATTAAAAACAAAATCAAAAATTTTCTCGGCTTCTCCTAACCACTTCGGTGCAGAGCCAAACACAAATACATCAGTAATTGACCTTGGTTACCCAGGTGTTTTACCAGTATTAAATAAAGAGGTTGTTAACTATGCAATGCGTGCAGCACTTGCATTAAATATGGAAATCGAACAAGAAACAAAGTTCGACCGTAAAAACTACTTCTATCCGGATAATCCGAAAGCTTACCAAATTTCACAATTCGATAAGCCAATTGGTAAACATGGCTGGGTTGAAATTGAAATTCCGGCAAAAGGTGAAACACCAGGCTACAAAAAGAAAATCGGTATTACTCGTCTTCACATGGAAGAAGATGCGGGTAAATTAACACACGCAGATGGCTATTCTTTAGTTGATTTAAACCGTCAAGGTACACCACTTGTTGAAATCGTTTCTGAGCCAGATATCCGCACACCGGATGAAGCGTATGCTTACCTTGAAAAAGTAAAATCAATTATTCAATATTCAGGTGTATCGGATGTACGTATGGAAGAGGGATCACTTCGTTGTGATGCCAACATTTCTATTCGTCCATACGGTCAAGAAGAATTTGGTACAAAAGCAGAGCTTAAAAACTTGAACTCATTCAACTTTGTACGTCGTGGTTTAGAGCACGAAGAAGTTCGCCAAGCAGAAGTGTTAATGGCTGGTGGCGAAATCGAGCAAGAAACGCGTCGTTTTGATGAAAAAACAGGTAAAACAATTCTTATGCGTGTTAAAGAAGGTACGGATGATTACCGTTACTTCCCTGAGCCAGACTTAGTACGTCTTTCTATTTCTGATGAGTGGGTTGAACGTATTCGTCAGTCAATTCCTGAATTACCAGACGCTCGTAAAGCACGTTACGAGTCTGAGTTAGGCTTAACTCCTTATGATGCTTTAATACTTGTAAACAACAAAGACATCTCTGATTTCTTTGATGCAACAGTTACAGCTGGTGCAGATGCGAAGTTAGCTGCAAACTGGTTAATGGGTGACATTTCTGCATACTTAAACGCAGAGCAAAAGGATTTAAAAGATACAACATTAACACCAGAAAACTTAGCTGGTATGATCAAGTTAATTTCTGACGGTACAATTTCTTCTAAAATTGCGAAAAAAGTATTCACTGAGTTAGTTGTTAACGGCGGTGAAGCTGCGAAAATCGTGAAAGAAAAAGGCTTAGTCCAAATTTCTGATCCGGAAGTAATCCGTGGTTTCGTAAACGGTGTATTAGATGCAGATACGAATGCAAAATCTGTAGCTGACTTCTTAGGCGGCAACGAACGTGCGATTAAAGCACTTTTAGGCCAAATTATGAAGGCTTCTAAAGGACAAGCAAATCCACAATTAACAAATAAAATTCTTATGGAAGAAATTAATAAACGTTAATTTTTCTTATAAGATGATAGAGAGCGGCAGTCTATTTTATAGGCTGTCGCTTTTGTTTTGGATTAGAAATTTTTGGTGGTATTAAAGTTGGAATCGTTATGTAAGAAATTTAAGCCTATCTTTATGCTATTTAAAACTTTAAATCTAGTAAAAAAAATCAACCACAAGATTAAACTTGTGGTTGATGAGAAAGGATTAGTTACTTTCTTCTTTTAAAATACGCTGTGTTTCATCAAACTCTTTTTCAATTTCTGCGTTTGGTTTGTATGTAACGATACTTACTATAACCGCAACAACTAAACATGCGATAAATCCAGGAACGATTTCGTAAAGCGAGCTTGATAAGCTTTCAGTTTTCCCCCAAACGAACGCTACAACCGCACCAGCAACCATCCCTGCAAGTGCCCCGTAGTTTGTTAGTTTGCGCCAGAATAACGAAAGTAAAATGATTGGACCAAATGCAGCACCAAAGCCAGCCCAAGCAAATGCTACAAGACCTAAAATTGTACTCTCAGGGTTCCAAGCAACAATTGCTGCGAAAATAGAGACAACTAATACTGCAAGACGCCCCATGAATACGTAATGTTTGTCTGTGCCGTCTTTTTTGAATAATGCTTTATACATATCTTCGATTAAGGCTGAAGATGTAACGATTAATTGAGATGAAATTGTACTCATAACAGCAGCTAAAATCGCCGCTAATGCAATCCCCGCAATGAATGGGTGGAATAAAATTTGGCTCATCACGATAAAAATTGTTTCGGCGTCTTTAATCTGACCACCATTTTGTTGGAAGTAAGCAACCCCGACAAGAGCCGTTGCAAGTGCACCGAGTAAACTGAAGATCATCCAGCCAATTCCGATACGACGTGCATTTTTTGTTTCTTTAACCGATGTAATCGCCATGAAACGCACGATAATATGGGGTTGACCGAAGTAACCTAGCCCCCAAGCAACTGAAGAAATAATCGCTGCTGCTGAAGCAGTCGCTGGTAATAAGCTAAACATGTCAGGATCTACTTGTTTAATCGAGTCAATTGTTTCACCGAAGCCACCTGTTAGAAAAATCCCTACTACAGGAACGGCAATCAATGTAACTAACATGATTAAACCTTGAATTACGTCTGTATAACTAACTGCTAAGAAGCCACCAAATAATGTGTAAGCAACAACTACAGCGGATACAACGAGTAAACCTGTGTGATAATCTAAACCAAATGAACTTTCAAAGAATTTACCACCCGATACCATTCCGGATGAGACATAGAATGTAAAGAATACTAAAATGATAATTCCAGATGCGATACGTAATAATTTTGTGTTGTCACGTAAACGATTGTCTAAATAACTTGGAATCGTGATTGAATCTTTTGTTACTTGTGTGTAGACACGTAGACGTGGCGCTACTAATAACCAGTTTAAATAAGCCCCAATTGTTAAACCAATTGCAATCCACGCTTCAACTAAACCAGATAAATAAATAGCACCTGGTAATCCCATTAATAACCAACCGGACATATCTGCAGCGCCAGCACTTAGCGCGGTAACTGTGGCACCCAAACCACGGCCACCTAACATGTAATCTGTTAAACTACTCGTTTTACGGAAGGCATACCATCCAATTGCTAGCATAGCGATCATATAAAGGACGATTGCTAACAATTGCCAACTGTTATCTGACATAAACATTTCCCCCTTGTATAAAGTTATCTATTTTTTGCTAAGTTTAGCATGGAGATTTAACACCTCACAACGCAAAAAATCTTAGCACCTTACCCCTTTGGTAGTAATTATTTTTTCGATTTTGTTAATCGACCAGCTAAAAACGCACCAGCTGCAACAGCTAAAATCGTGTTCGTTTTTTTATTAAATACTTGCTTTGTCACAAGTGAAATATTTTGGGGACGCTCTGCTAAACGGCGCATAAAGTAGCCGTACCAATCATGACCAAATGGCACGTATACGCAGAAGTTATAGCCTTCTTTAGCAAGGCTTAATTGCATATCTTTACGGAAGCCATAAAGCATTTGGAACTCGAATTTATCATACGAAATATTGTGTTTTTTCACGAACTGCTTTACATGATTAATTATATTATGATCATGTGTCGCGATTGATGTAAATTTACCATTTAGTAAATGATATTCGATTTGCTCGATATACTTACGGTCGATTTCTTCTTTTGTTTGATAAGCAACTGATTCGTCTTCTTTGTAGGCACCCTTAACTAGGCGTAAACGATAGTCTTTAAAGCGTTCTACATTTTCATCTGACTCGAAGAAGTATGCTTGAATAACTGTTCCAACATTACCGTATGCCGCATTTAATGATTCTAAAAGGTCAAATGATGGATGTAAACGTTCATAGTTTTCCATGTCGAAATTAACAAAAATTTGATACTCGTTTGCTAATGCAACGATTTCTTTTAAGTTTTCATAGCAAAAATCATAATCAATATCTAAACCTAATTGAGAGGGCTTTAAAGAAATATGCGCATCTAAATTTTCCGCGTGAATACGTTCAATCACCGCTAAAATTTGTTCCTTAGCTTCTAATGCAGCAGATTTTTCGAAAACAAATTCCCCTAAATTATCAACGGTACAAGAGATGCCGTTTGCGTTTAATTCTTTAATGCTTTGTACAACCTCGTCGATATTTGTACCTGCAACGACAGTTTGCGCCCCCATTTTAAAACCGTATTTTTGGGCAACAGAATTTAATGTTTGGTTTTCAGAAAGTGCGATAAAAAAATCTTTTAATGACATTTTGGATACTCCTCCTGGATAGAAAAATTATTTTGTTCATATTGAGGTGAGTATAAATCAAAAAAATAAAAATGGAAATAGAATTTAAGTGTTTAAGTGATTGGGAAAAGAAAAAAACGAGGAGTACCAATAGTTTGGGAACGAAAAAATTTTATTGAAATATCTTTTTAATGTTATTTTATTTCTTGAAAAAGTGTAAATTTTAATAGGTGCATCGAAATAATGCAGGGGCATATAAAAAAATAAAAGCCCTAATAATAGGGCTTTTAACATTCGAAAATGTAATGGTATTTTCCAATTTTAATTTTGAACAGTACATTATTTACGTTTTAAACGATACTGTAAGCCTTGGCGATGAATGTTTAAGGCCTTCGCAGTTTTTGAAATATTGCCGCCGTTAAGTTGTAGGGCATGGCTAATATAATGATCTTCGACTTTTCGCATATACTCATCAAGTGGCTGCAGTTCTTGTTGTGTAAAATCGAAAAGATTTTGTACTTCAAGGGAAACAGGCTCGGCTTGTTTTAATTTCCACTTGAAGTAAGCGGGAATGAGCGATAAATCAACATATTTTTCATTCGTTAAAAGTACACTAATATCATCTAGCAGTACTTCGAGTTCTTTTAAATTGCCAGGCCAATCATATGAGCGGAAAATTTCTGCCACTTCAGGTGCTAGTCCTCTTACAGACACGCCAAAATTATTGCGGCGTCGTGCAAAATAATCATCAACGAATGGCATAATATCTTCCTTACGATCCCGTAATGCAGGAACTTGAATGGTTAAGTTTGAAAATAAATAATATAAGTTCTTTGAAAGACGACCTTGCTGGATTAAATCGATTGGATCCTCTCCAATACTTGCGATGAATACGTGATTACGGTCATTGTGCATTTCTAGTAACGCAATAATTTTTTCCTGGGCAGCGCTTGATAAAAATTCAATTCGCTCAGCAAAAAAGGTGTAATTTTTTTCTTCGGCAATGTATTTTTCGATTTGTGTTAATAGCGTATCTTCATTACGACGACAAATGAGCGTAATGAAGCGTTCATTTTTTTCTAATAATTCGTGATGAATGCCTTCTGCAATCATATCTTTACCAGTGCCAGATTCTCCGACAAGCATAACAGGAATGCGACCGAGTGCAGCAATTTTAGCTTGTTGAATGACCTGCTTCATCGATTTTGAAACGGCAGTAATAATATCAAAAGTAAGTGGGGCACCGTAACGACTAAGTGGCCGATCCATTAAAAATTCCTGTTGTGTTACATCCCGTGACAATTGAATCGCAATTTTTGTTCCGTCACTTAGAGTGTAAGGGTAATAATCATTAATCATCGTTACTTCTTCACCACGTGCGTTCCAAAATGTTTGTTTTACATGTTTAAAGCTTTGAGCCGAAGCTAATACCTTTTGCAGCATATTTTGCTCGAGATTAAAATCAAGTGATTGTGAAATGAATCGCTGCGATACTTGTTCAAGTGTTTCACCTGACAATTCACGCATCTTTTTGTTGTAGACGATGACTCGTCCAAATTCATCTATGGCACAAAGCCCGGTATCTATTTTTTCAATCATCAGTTCAAAAACACTAGAGATATCTAGCTGTTTCATGAGATAACCCCCTTCATTTTATTGTATCATGGACATATCGTTAGTTAGATAATTTTTGAATTAAAGAAAAAAATATTGATTTAAGCAATATAATATTGCATAATTCGATTTAAGGGAAATATTAAAATGCAAAATTTTATTGCACTTATTATCGGAGGTAATGATAAATGATTAACTACAAACACGAACCATTTACAGATTTCTCGGTAGAAGCAAATAAACAAGCGTATTTAGATGCATTAGCAAAAGTCGAGTCACAATTAGGCACAGAATATCCATTAATCATTGGTGGCGAGCGTATTACAACGGACGAAAAAATCGTCTCTTACAATCCAGCAAAGAAGACAGAAGTCATTGGTTCTGTATCAAAAGCGTCACAAGAGTTAGCTGAAAAAGCGATGCAAGAAGCAGATAAAGCATTCCAATCTTGGAAAAAAGTAAAGCCAGAAGTACGTGCTGACGTATTATTCAAAGCGGCAACAATTATTCGTCGTCGTAAGCATGAGTTTTCTGCTTGGTTAACAAAAGAAGCAGGTAAGCCATGGAATGAGGCAGATGCAGATACAGCAGAAGCAATCGACTTTTTAGAATACTACGGTCGTCAAATGCTAGAGATGAAAGACGGACGTAAAGTAGAAAGCCGTCCAAACGAATTTAATCGTTATGATTACATTCCACTTGGAATTGGTATTGTCATTTCACCATGGAACTTCCCGTTCGCTATTATGGCGGGGACAACGGTAGCGGCTGTTGTAACAGGGAACACGGTATTATTAAAACCAGCTTCAACAACACCAGTTGTCGCTTATAAATTTATTGAAGTATTAGAAGAAGCAGGCTTACCAAAAGGTGTCGTAAACTATGTACCAGGTAGTGGTGCTGAAGTAGGGGACTATTTAGTAGATCACCCGAAAACACGCTTCATTAGCTTCACTGGCTCTCGTGATGTTGGCTTACGTATTAACGAACGCGCATCAAAATTAAATGATGGTCAAATTTGGATTAAACGCGTTATCGCTGAAATGGGCGGTAAAGACACAATCGTAGTCGACAAGGAAGCTGACTTAGAATTAGCGGCACAATCAATCGTAAAATCAGCATTCGGCTTCTCAGGTCAAAAATGTTCAGCATGTTCACGTGTTGTCATTGTAAAAGATGTGTATGACCAAGTAGTAGCACGCGTTGAAGAATTAACAAATGCTTTAACAATCGGTGATCCTGTAGATAATGCTAACTTTATGGCGACAGTTATCGATGCTGCGGCATTTAAGAAAATTAACGATTATATTGAAATCGGTAAACAAGAAGGTCGCCTAGTTTCTGGCGGTACTTCAGATGATTCAGTAGGCTATTTCGTTAATCCAACTGTATTTGCAGATGTTGCTCCAGAAGCACGTATTATGAAAGAAGAAATTTTTGGACCAGTCGTAGCAATTGCAAAAGCAGATAACTTTGAAGATGCAATTGCGATTGCAAACAACACAGAATACGGATTAACTGGTGCAGTTATTACATCAAACCGTATGAATCAAGAATATGCACGTGAAGAATTCCATGTAGGAAACCTTTACTTCAACCGCGGCTGTACAGGTGCAATCGTTGGTTACCAACCATTTGGTGGCTTCAACATGTCAGGTACAGACTCAAAAGCAGGCGGACCAGATTACTTAACTTTACACATGCAAGCAAAAACGACATCAGAAGCGTTCTAATTTTTTCAACTACTACGATTTTGTTAGAACTCCTTTTTGATATAAAAACTCCTTCACAAATATTTTGTGAAGGAGTTTTGTCTTTGTTTAATTACTTAACCCATTCCTTAACTTGTGCTTCCGTTCCGAAAACGAAGTGGTTAGGACGTGCTTCAATTACTATTGCAGCTGGATCATGATCGACATGTTTGTACGGGATACGTACACGACTTTTCTCATACTCAGGGTTTGGCTGAGGGACAGCTGAAAGTAGAGACTTCGTATAAGGGTGAACAGGATTATTATAAATTTCATCCGCTGAACCAAGTTCTAAGATTTTCCCACGGTACATAACCGCGATACGGTCTGAAATGTATTTAACCATTGATAAGTCATGCGCAATGAATAAATACGTTAAACCACGTTCCTTTTGAAGTTGCTTTAATAAGTTAACAACTTGCGCTTGGATGGAAACATCAAGTGCAGAAATCGGCTCATCTGCAATGATGAAACTTGGGTCTAAACTTAGTGCACGTGCGATGCCGATACGTTGGCGTTGGCCACCAGAAAATTCGTGGGCATAACGGTTCGCATGTTCGCGTGTTAAACCAACTGCTTCAAGTAATTCACTAATGCGCTCTTGGCGTTCTTTTTTATTTTTATAAAGACCATGAATTTCAAAGCCTTCTGCAATTAGTTCCCCAGCAGTCATACGAGGGTTTAATGACGCGTATGGATCTTGGAAAATCATTTGCATTTCACGGTTAAACTGCATTAATTCTTTACGTGATTTTAACTCGGAAATATTTTGACCTTTAAACGTGATTTGACCTTCAGTAATGTCATAAAGGCGGATAATTGAACGACCAGTTGTTGATTTACCACAACCAGATTCGCCAACTAAACCTAAAGTTTCGCCTTCATATACATCAAAAGAAATACCATCAATCGCTTTAATCGGTTGTTTAGCTGAACCGAAATATTGTTTTAAGCCTTTAACTTCTAAAATTTTATTTGCCATATTCATATTATTTGACCTCCTGTTGATAGCCATTAATACGGCGGGCTACCGCATCAGGAAGTGGCATTTTTGGTGCATCAGGATGCAGTAACCACGTTTTTGCAAAGTGTGTATCTGATACTTGAAACATAGGTGGTTCCATTTCAAAGTCGATTTTCATTGCGTACGCATTACGGGCAGCAAATGCATCGCCTTTTGGTGGATCGATTAAGTTTGGTGGAGAACCAGGGATTGCCGTAAGTAACTCATCCGTTGAGTTGTTTAAGTCTGGCATTGAACCAAGTAAGCCCCAAGTGTAAGGGTGTTGTGGATTGTAGAAAATATCTTCTACCGTACCGTACTCAACAATTTGCCCTGCATACATTACCGCAACACGGTCTGCTACGTTTGCAACAACACCTAGGTCGTGGGTAATGAAGATAATCGATGTATTTGATTTCTTTTGAAGGTCTTTCATTAACTCTAAAATTTGAGCTTGAATTGTTACGTCAAGCGCAGTTGTCGGTTCGTCAGCAATTAATAGCTTTGGATCCGCAGCAAGTGCGATGGCGATTACAACACGTTGGCGCATCCCACCAGATAATTCATGAGGATAAGCTTTATAACGTTTTTCAGGGAACGGAATCCCTACTTGATCAAGAAGCTCAATCGCACGTTTTTTAGCATCATCACGAGATGTTGCTTTGTTATGTTTTACAATTACCTCTGTAATTTGTTTACCGATACGCATTGTAGGGTTCAGGGCTGTCATTGGATCTTGGAAAATCATCGCAATATCATTCCCGCGAACTTTCATCATTTGTTTTTCAGTTAAAGGAATGATGTCACGTCCATTGAATTTAATCTCACCACCTGCATAAATACCAGGTGGCTCGGGGATTAATTTCATTAGGGCATTACTCGTTACAGATTTACCAGAACCTGATTCCCCAACGATGGCTAATGTTTCGCCTTCGAATAATTCAAAGCTAACTCCACGTACGGCTTGTACGACACCAGCGTACGTTTTGAAATTAATACGTAAGTCATTTACTTCTAATACTTTTTTCTTCATCTTCGTACACGCTCCTTATTTACGTAATTTCGGATCAAGTGCGTCACGTAAGCCGTCACCAACTGCATTAAATGCGAAAATTGTAATCGAGATTAAAGCTGCAGGGAACAGTAATCGCCATGGGGCAGATTGAATTGCTTTGAACCCTTCAGAGGCCATTGTCCCCCAACTTGCTAAAGGAGCCTGAACTCCTAAACCTAAATAGCTTAAGAAACTTTCCGTGAAAATTGCACTTGGAATTGTCATGGTCATTGTTACTAAAATTGCACCCATCGCATTTGGAATTAAGTGACGTTTAATAATGTGCCATTGGTTTGCACCTAATGTACGAGCAGCTAAAACATACTCTTGGTTTTTAATTTTTAGTACTTCACTTCGCACGATACGCGCCATGTTTACCCAACCTGTAATCGAAAGGGCAATAATCATTGGAACTAAACCAGGTTCCATAACAACTAAAAGAATGATTACGACTAATAAGTAAGGAATCGCCGTTAATACATCCGCAATACGCATCATAATGTTATCAACGCGACCGCCCGAAAGACCTGCGATACTACCCCATAGCACACCGATGATTAAATCGATGACCGCGGCAGTAATCCCGATAAATAATGAAATTCGAGCACCTTCCCAAGCACGAACGAAAATATCACGCGCAAGGTCATCTGTACCAAACCAGTTCGTACCAGATGGGACAGAGTTATATAGACCGACATTTTGATCATATTTAAATGAAGAGAAAACCGGTGCAAAAATGGCCATCAATGCGATGACTACTAATAGAACTAAACCAATAACAGCTAATTTGTTATGAGAGAAGCGATAAAATACTTCTTTCCAATAGGACACTTGTTTTTTTGAAAGAGAGTCTGTATTTTCTGAACGACCGACAATTTCGAACATCTCAGGTGACACTTTTGGAATTTGCTTTTCGTTTTGAGCCATTATTTTTTCGCTCCTTTCAATTTAATACGTGGATCAATGACACTGTATAAAATATCTACGATTAATACAGCTACTAATAAAATTAATGAATAGAATACGGTTGTTCCCATAATAACTGTGTAGTCACGGTTCGTAATACTTGTTACGAAGTGGCGACCAAGTCCAGGTACCGCAAAAATTTGTTCGATTACGAAACTACCTGTAATAACCCCCGCAAATAATGGGCCTAAGTATGTAACGACAGGAAGTAAAGCGTTACGTAGAGAGTGCTTGAAAACGATTTTCCATTTACCAAGACCTTTTGCACGTGCAAGTTTCACATATTCACTGTTGTTTTGCTCAAGCATACTTGAACGAGTTAACTTCGCGATAAAACCTGCATGTGTAACAGCAATTGCAATTGCCGGTAATAATGTATAGCTAAAACCTTTCCAACCACTTACTGGGAACCATCCGGCTCTAAATGATAAATAATATTGAAGCAAGCCCGCTAAGATAAATGAAGGAACCGAAATCCCTAATATTGCGATAATTGTTGATAAATAATCTGGCCATTTGTTGTGATACAGTGCTGAAATAACACCAAGTAAAATACCAAGACCAATCGCTAAAATCATAGCCTCAATACCTAAAGCTAGTGAAACTGGGAAGCTTTCAGAGATAATATCATTTGTTGAACGTCCTTTATACTTCATCGATTCACCAAAATCGAATGTAATTGTATCCAATAAGTAATCCTTATACTGAATATACCAAGGATTGTCTAAGCCATATTTGGCATTTAATTGTTCTTCAATGGCAGGTGGTAATTCACGTTCACTTGCGAATGGGCTACCGGGAGCTAACTGCATTAAGAAGAATGT
Source organism: Lysinibacillus sp. 2017 (assembly GCF_003073375.1). Lineage (NCBI taxonomy): Bacteria > Bacillati > Bacillota > Bacilli > Caryophanales > Bacillaceae > Lysinibacillus > Lysinibacillus sp. 2017. The sequence goes on along the minus strand of NZ_CP029002.1, from coordinate 3,331,185 downwards.
TGCTGTAATAATTAAGTACATTGCTATCACGATATAAACTAAGCGTTTCAAGATAAAATTTAACAATGTCCCAGCCTCCTTTTTGTACTATTTTGAATATTCTCATAGAGAATGAAAGGCTGCTTGAAACATGGGTATGTTTCAGCAGCCTTTCATAAATCGGTTCTTCACTTATATAAGAAGTGTTTTCCCAAAATAAGATTTACTATTTTACGTCAACGTATTTAAGGTTGATGTTACCTAAAGCATCTGGAACCATGTTTTCAATTGAATCAGATTCGATGAAAAGATTTGTATTGTAGTAGATTGGTGCTACCGGCATATCGTCCATAATTACAGCTTCAGCAGCTAATAATTTTTCAGTACGTTTTGTAGGATCTGTTTCAACAACAGACTCGTTTAATAGTTTTGTATATTCATCACTAGACCAACCTGTTTGGTTATTACCGTTGGCAGCTGAGTTGTACATTTCTAAGAATGAGTATGCGTCGTTGTAGTCAGCGCCCCATCCAAGACGACCAATTTGGAAGTCACCATTAGATATTTTGTCTAAGTATACTTGCCATTCAGCATTATCAAGTTTTACTGAAATACCTAATTTATCAGTCCAACCTTGTTGAATAAATTGTGCAATTGCTGAGTGAGCTTCTGAAGTGTTGTAAGAAACTTTTACTTCTAAGTCAGCAGCGCTAGCTATGCCTAATTCTTTAAGACCAGCGTCTAAATATTTTTTCGCTTGCTCATAGTCCGCATCTTTAAAGTAACCGTCATCCTCGCTAAATCCATCTACTGAGTTTGGAACCATGCCTAATGCTGGTTCTTGTTCGCCTTTAACGATGTTTTTGATTAATCCTTCACGGTCGATTGCAAGTGCTAATGCTTTACGGATATTTTCGTTTTGCATCACAGGATCTTTCGTGTTGAATTTATACCAGTAAATACCGGCTTGGTTAGATACGTTTAACTTATCTTCTGATTTTAAGCGGTCGATAGCATCAAGAGAAATTGAACCGTATGGAGCACCTAAGTAGTCGACTTCTCCAGCATCATACATTGTCATTTGAGTAGTTTCAGACTCAACCATTGCTATATTTACTGTATCGATGTTTACATTTTTAGCATCCCAATAAGTTTCACTTTTCTCTAATACGATGTCACCTGAGTGATTCCAAGTAGCTAGTGTATAAGCACCGTTACCTACATAAGAATCAGCTTCTGCATACCAAGTTGGGTTTGCTTCAGCGTTTGCTTTGTTAATAGGGAAGAATGTTTTAAATGCTGTTAACTCTAAGAAATAAGGAGTTGGCGCGTTTAATGTTACTTCTAATGTTTTTTCATCAATTGCTTTAACGCCCACTTCTTCAGCAGTGCCTGCACCCGTGTTATAGCTTTCCGCACCTTTAATTGGGTAAAGGATTGTTGAATATTCAGAAGCGTTTTCAGGATTTAATGCCCATTTCCAAGCATATTCAAAATCTTGAGCTGTTACATTATCTCCGTTTGACCATTGTGCATCACGTAATGTAAACGTATACGTTAATAAGTCATCAGAAACAACATAGTCTTTAGCAGCGGCTAATACGGGTTCACCGTCGACCATTGTTGTTAAACCTTCAAAAGCACTTTCAATAATCGCACCAGAAGTTGTATCTGAAGCTAATTGTGGATGTAATGAAGGTGGCTCAGATGGAATTAATAAGTTTAATTCTTTTTCGCCATCACCCGTTGATGCTGTGTTTTTTTCCTCGTCTCCACCACATGCTGCTAAAATTGCAGATAATGAAAGAGCTGTTGCAGTTAATACGACTTTTTTATTACGTTTCATTAATAAACCCCCTATAAAAATCATGTAAATTAAATTTTCTGATAATAATTTGATGCGTTAATCTAATATATCAGAATATTGTTGATAAATATAGACTACATTCTAAAAAAAGCAAAAAACCTAATAAATAAGATAAGTGTGAATTTTCTTAAATTATTAATAAATCTATAAATTGTTTTGTGAAATAATAACTATGCCTTTTTTTGTTACTTAATAACAAATATTTCTCGCTAACACTCTTTGTTTTGAAAATTCTGAATATATTAATGTGTTAACAATTTTGACACATTTAACTTTCAATTTTCCAAAATTACATGCAAAATAGAAAGAGAGAAAAAAGAAAGGGTGGTAATTCAATTGAAAACAGAACAACACTATTTTGAGGAAAGTACTTTAATGAAAGATTATATGGACGGAATGTCTCAAATGAAGGATCAAAGCTTTGCGGTCTATGAAGGTTTTAATGTTCCGCAAGAGGATGCGTTTATAGAAAGACTAAAAAAAGCAAATGTGCATATTTTAGCAATCACCGAAGACTGGTGTGGAGATGCAATGGTCAACAACCCAGTCATCCGTAAAATTGCAGAAGCAGCGAATGTGGAAATACGTACAGCCTTACGCGATGCAGATACAGATTTAATCGATCGTTATTTAACAAATGGAGGCCGTGCTATTCCAATGTATTTAGTATTAAACGAATCAGGTGAGGTCATTACAACTTGGGGACCACGTGCACCGCAATTACAACAGCTTGTTATGGACTTACGTGCGGGCTTGCCTGCTAAAGAAGATCCAACATTTGAACAAGCGCAAGCAGCTGTATATGAAAATATGCGTAAACAATATGCAGAAAATCCAGTGCTATGGAATTATGTGTATGAAGATTTTAAAAAGAAAGTTTCTGAGGCTATTTAATTTACTGAAAAAATCTAATAGACACTACTTAAGGTTCTTACTATATAATATAGTAGGAACTTTTTTTTCAAAAATACGTATTTAATATTAATTGGTTAGATAGTATAAAGTTGCATTACAAAAACATTCAACAGTATACTTTTAACAGAGTAAAAAATTTAAATAGCAGGAAGAGATGCGAATGAAAAGAGCGAGAATAATATACAATCCTACATCTGGTCGAGAAGCTTTTAAAAAGCAGTTACCAGAAGTACTTGAAAAATTAGAAATAGCTGGCTATGAAGCGTCATGTCACGCAACAACTGGTGAAGGTGATGCAACAACAGCTGCAATTGAAGCTGTTCGTCGTGAGTTCGATATTGTGATTGCCGTTGGTGGAGATGGTACATTAAATGAAGTCGTTGCGGGGATTAGCCAATGTGAAAATAGACCGAAGTTAGGGCTTATTCCGATGGGTACGACAAATGATTTTGCGCGCGCGATGCACATTCCTCGTAAAGTTGAAGAAGCACTTGAAATTATTTTGGCAGGAAAGTCAATTCCAGTCGATGTTGGGCTAGTAAATGATGAACGCTATTTTATTAATATAGCTGCAGGTGGGCGAATTACGGAGTTGACGTATGAAGTACCAAGCAAGATGAAAACAATGCTTGGTCAATTGGCCTATTATTTAAAGGCCATCGAAATGATTCCTTCTATTAAATCTACGCATATGAAGATAGAAATGGATGGGGAAACTTTCGACGACAACGCCATGATGTTCTTCTGTGGGTTAACAAACTCAGTGGGTGGATTTGAAAAAATTGCACCAGATGCATCGATCAATGATGGCTTATTTACGGTGATGGTTTTAAAGGAATGTAATATTGGCGATTTTATACGAATTGCTTCACTTGCACTACGCGGAGAACATTTAAATGATGAACGTGTAGTTTACCGTAAAGCAAGCCATGTTGTTATCACTTCAGAAGAAGAGGTTCATTTGAATTTAGATGGTGAATACGGTGGCGATGTTCCAGCGACATTCCAAAACTTAAAACGCCATATTGAAGTTTTTGCACCAGTAGCACAACTGGGAGAACTGAATACGATGGAAAAAGAAATATAAACTTTGATGAGCTTGTAGGGAATCCTTACGAGCTTTTTTTTATGCTTTTAAAAAGAAGAGCGTTCGAATTAAGGATAGATGGGTATAGTAATTAATGAAAAACCTACGTATGGGAGGCCTAAAAAGTGATTAATGAATCTGCTGTATATTGGAGTCGAATTTTAATGGAAGTCACGCTATCATTCCATATTGTTTATGCAACAATTGGGGTTGGCGTTCCAATTATGATTATGATTGCCCAATGGATTGGAATTCGAAATAACGATGAACATTATATTTTAATGGCAAGGCGTTGGGCAAGAGGATTCGTCATAACGGTAGCTGTTGGGGTTGTTACAGGAACAATTATAGGATTACAACTCTCCTTATTATGGCCAAACTTTATGCAAACAGCTGGACAATTAATTGCACTTCCGTTGTTTATGGAGACTTTTGCTTTTTTCTTTGAAGCCATTTTTTTAGGTATTTATTTATATACATGGGATCGCTTTGAAAATCAGAAAAAGCATATGTTGCTGCTAATACCAGTAGCCATAGGAGCTTCGATGTCAGCTGTATTTATTACCATCGTGAATGCTTTTATGAATGCACCACAGGGTTTTGATATTGTGGATGGTCAAATAATTAATATTCAACCATTAGTTGCAATGTTCAATCCAGCGATGCCGACAAAAGTGGCACATGTTTTGGTAACAGCCTATATGACATGTGCATTTTTATTAGCTTCGATTGCAGCATACCGCTTGTTACGTGGTTCCAACCATATTTATCATAAAAAAGCGCTTTATTTACTAATGAAAATCGGTTTTATTTTTACGGCCGCTACGATACTTATAGGGGATTTTTCTGGTAAGTATTTAGCAGAATATCAACCAGAAAAGTTAGCTGCTGCGGAATGGCATTTTGAAACTAGTGAAAATGCATCTCTAGTGTTATTTGGTTTATTAGACGATGGCGAAGTAAAGTATGCACTGAAAGTTCCATATGCCCTTAGTATTCTAGCGTATAGTAATCCAAAAGCTGAAGTAATCGGACTTGATCAATTTCCGATTGATGAGCATCCACCGTTAAGTATTCATTATTTATTCAACATAATGGTTATCATTGGAATGTTTATGTTTGCCGTATCACTACTTTATTTACTCGCAATATGGCGAAGATGGTCATTTGTCCGTTCAAAATGGTTCCGCGCAGGAATTGTAGCAGGTGGACCTTTATCGATAGTAGCAATTGAAACGGGCTGGTGGTTAGCAGAAGTTGGCCGTCAACCATGGGTGATGCGCGGTATTATGCGTACGGAGCAGGGGGCAACTACGAGTAGCTATGTGGATGTTATGCTCATTTTATTTTCAATTCTTTACTTTATTTTGGCGGTAGGTAGTATTGTTACACTGCATCGTATGTTCAAAAATAATCCAATAGTCAAAGAGCTTGCAGCAAGAAACGCGAAGGGGGATGACGTAGTATGACATTACAATTGATTGGTATTTGTGTACTATGGTCTTTTCTATTTGGTTATGTGATTATCGCCTCAATTGATTTTGGTGCTGGATTTTATAATGCATATAGCGTGTTAACCAATCGATCCGACGTGTTAAGTGATATCATCAAACGTTATTTATCCCCCGTTTGGGAAGTAACGAATGTATTTCTCGTATTTTTCTTTGTAGGGATTGTTGGTTTTTTCCCACAAACCGCCTATTATTACGGCACCATCTTACTCGTGCCAGTTAGTATTTCACTCATTTTATTATCCATTCGTGGTGCGTATTATGCATTTGAATCTTATGGGGTAACAGGACATAAAGGCTATGCAACGGCTTATGGGATAGCAGGGCTATTTATTCCTGCGTCATTATCGGTTGTATTAACAATTTCAGAGGGTGGCTTTGTTGAGCTTGTTGGAAATGTGCCCAAATTAAATTACAAAGCTTTATTTGTGAGTCCGCTCACTTGGAGTATTGTGGTGCTAAGTATCGTTGCGGTTCTATATATTTCTGCAGTATTTTTAACGTGGTATGCACGTAAAGCAAATGATGAAATTGCAGCAAATTTAATGCGGAAATATGGGCTTATTTGGACGATACCCCTTGCAATTGCAGCAGGGGGAATATTGTTTGAATTTCGCGGACATAACCCATTTCGTTTTGAAAAAGTTGTCGATGTATGGTGGCTATTTGCCATCTCGGGATTATTATTTTTAATTACGACAGGGCTCTTATGGACGAAGAAAAAATATGGCTTAATGGTCATATTATTGTTTACACAGTTTGCCTTTGCCTTTTTTGCATACGGAATATCGCATTATCCTTATTTACTGTATCCTTACTTATCCATCAATGACAGTTTTACAAATAATGAGATGGCAATTGCCTTAATTATTGCTTTTGGACTGGGCGCGTTACTCCTCATCCCGTCTCTGTATTTATTATTTAAGCTATTTGTATTCAACAAAGACTATGTACGTGGTGCACATGATGACCATGCTTAGGAGGATGATTGAATGATACCGTTTTTAATTTTCTTTGCACCATTTTTAGTCGTAGTAATCTCATTAGTATTAGCATTTTATGTAGCACCGAAAGATAAAAATAGCAGCAGACAATAATAAAGGGCTTGTTCGGAAAGTGATTTCTGAACAAGCCCTTTGCGCCGAGGATGGTGAGAATTTATTCTGACCACCGCCTTAAGCGGTTAATAAATATAGGAGAAGGATACTTTTCGAAAAGCCCTTTGAAATTTATAGCGTAAAGCGGTGCATGCTATTTTGGAGCTCTTTAGATTGCTCTGCTAATCGGTGAGATAAGCTTTCAATTTGCTTTACAACATCCACTTGCGAAGATGTTGCCAAGGCAACTTTTTCAACATTATCTGTTGTTTGCTCTGTACCAAATGAAATTTCAGTTACAGAGGCAGTCACTTCTTCAGCACTTGCAGAAATTTCTTGAGCAGTCGCGGAAATTTGCTCTACACGTTCACTCATTGCAAAAATATTATCAGAAATATGATGGAATGACTGACCTGCACGATCGATAACGACTACGCCTTGTTGTGCACAATGTAAGCTATTTTCTACGGCATCACTAACATTTTTTGAGTTTTCTTGAATGGTTTCTGTTAGTACGACAATTTCATTGGCAGATTGCTTCGATTGCTCAGCTAACTTACGTACCTCATCTGCTACGACAGCGAAACCTTTACCATGTTCACCTGCTCGGGCGGCTTCAATAGCGGCGTTTAATGCAAGTAAATTCGTTTGGTCAGCAATAGCGGTAATCGCATTTGTAATCAAGCTAATTTGCTCTGACTGTTCGATTAATACATTTGTTAAATTGGAAATCATTTTTGTAGATTGATGCATTGTATTCATTTGTTGTTTCGCTTCATCAACTATCTGTACACCTTCACTTGCTGAATGTGCCAACATGATAGCACCGTTATGTAGCTCGTTAGTAGATTGTGCAATGGCGCTAATACCGTGAGAGGTTTCGTCTACAGCTACAGCACTTTCACTCGCTCCAGTTGCCATCGCTTCAGACATTTGCGCGGTATGCTGAATTAGTTTTTGAATTTGAGCCGTTTCTTTAGAAATAACACCACTGTTTTTCTGCAATAGATTTGACGAATTACTTAATTCATTCGAGTTATGTTGAATACTAAGTAATAATTCTTCGAAATTTCGATGTAATGTAATAAACGCCCTTGAAAGCTGGCCAATTTCATCTTTAGATTTAACCGCTTTATGTTCAATCTTTAAATTACCATTCGCCATTTGCTCCAAATCTCCCACAATAATTTGAAGGGGATTTGTGATGCCACGTTTTGTGAAAATTATGTAAAACGTGATGATAGCAACGGTAACTATAATGAAAACAATGGACACAATTGTAGCCAATGTAATCATAGCTTTTGTCCGATGTACAATTTTATCGAGTTGCGCATTTTCAATTTCTTCGATATTCGTTGTAAGCTCATGTGTAAAATTACTTGTATAACTGTAATCACCATTAATAGCAGAAAGCGCTGTCGAAATATCACGACTTTGAACGGCTACCACAACTTTTTCAATCTGCTGCTGAATTATTTCAGATTGATCTTTTAAATTTGATATAGGATTTGTTGCTTCTTTTAACATGTTTTCCTTTTGAACTTCGCTAATTAAAGTGACTAGATTATTCGTGTGTTCATTAAGGGCATCTAAATTTTTCTGTGAAGGGTCACTTGTATAGGCACGTGCGTTGATCCCTTGTGACAGTAAATTTTGTTCAATATCATTTACACGCTGGATTTGTGCCATTTGGACATCAACTGCTTTTGAAACTTCATCGCCTATACGAAAGAATTGTATAGTAGCGAAGCCTATTGATAAAAGTAGGAAAAATCCAATGGTAAGAAATCCAATATTAAGCTTATTACGAACTGACATAGACTTTCCTCCTTTGAATTATTGGAAAATTTAATGTATTGATTCCTCCATTATATAGGTATTGAACTTGGATGACTATATAAATAATAGAAATAGAAGTTTCAGAAAAGGAAGAAAATTGTTTGTCTTGGTGCATTTTAATGAGGACATGTTACAATATAGTGATTGAAATGAGGGGACGAATTTAACATGACTGCACCGATTAAAAAAAATGATCGTACAACTGTTTATATAGAAGATTTAACACATGATGGTAATGGCGTTGCAAAAATTGACGGCTATCCATTATTTATTCAAGGCGTACTTCCTGGGGAGACAGCAGAAGTACATGTCTTAAAAACATTAAAAAACTACGGCTTTGCAAAAGTGGTAGATATCCTAGAAAAATCACCAGATCGTGTAGATGCAACCTGTGAATATTTTGACCAGTGCGGGGGCTGTCAATTGCAGCATCTCTCATATGAAGGTCAATTAAAATGGAAACAAAACATGGTTGAGAATGCAATGAAGAGATTAGGTAAAATCGACGCACCCGTGCATCCAGTAAAAGGTATGGAAGAGCCGTGGCAGTACCGCAATAAATCACAAATTCCATTTGCACAAAATGAAGAAGGCGATGCAGTGGCAGGTTTCTACAAAACAAAATCACATGCCATTGTGGATATGAATCGTTGTCTAATTCAAACTGGTGAAGCAGATACAATGATGGGTAAATTAAAGGATGAGTTAGCATTATTACGTGTTCGTCCATATGATGAAAAGTCCCATCAAGGCATGCTACGTCATGTTGTTGTCCGTAAAGGTCGTGCTACTGGAGAAGTGATGATCGTACTTGTCACAAAATCAAAAAAATTCCCACAAGTAGATGCGGTAATCGAAAAAATCCGTGAACTTGTTCCAAATGTGACATCCATTGTACAAAACGTAAACAGCGAAAAAACCAATGTTATTTTCGGCGACGAAACAATTACGCTTTGGGGTAACGATACGATCGAAGATACAATTGGCGACGTACGCTTTGAAATTTCAGCACGTTCGTTCTATCAAATAAACCCAATCCAAACAGAAGTGCTTTACAAACAAGCACTAGACTATGCACAGCTACAAGGTGATGAGCGTGTAATTGATGCGTATTGTGGTATCGGATCAATTTCGTTATTTTTAGCTCAAAAAGCAGGACAAGTAATGGGTGTAGAAATCGTACCAGAAGCAATTGAAGATGCGAAACGTAACGCGGAGTTAAACGGCTTAACGAATACGTATTTCGAAGCAGGCCCAGCAGAGGAAGTCATTCCACGCTGGTACGCAGAAGGTAAAGAAGCTGACGTATTAGTAGTTGACCCACCGCGCAAAGGCTGCGATGAGGCACTACTAAATACAATTATCGAGCAAAAACCGAAACGTGTTGTATACGTTTCATGTAATCCAGCAACATTAGCACGCGATCTTCGCATTTTAGAAGATGGTGGCTATAAAACACAGGAAGTACAGCCAGTTGATATGTTCCCACATACGACACATTGTGAAGCGGTCGCTTGGTTGGAGTTGGTTTGATAGAATAAATATAGCTGTGCGAAGAATCCAACTAGTAAAGGGATTTTCGCTCAGCTTTTTGTTTGTGACTTTGGAATTGTAGTTAATTATCTAGGTTGTTCTTATATCTGGTGCAGATTATTCGGCGTACAACTATCCCATTGTTGTTCTTGATTTTTTATGAAGGATAGCTATTATCAAACGTTCGGCTTTAGCCTTACTAATATACTGACATAGTTTCATTATAAGTGTAAATAAATTTGCGTAATTACATTATTTTACTTATAATTTCATGTAAGAAGGGGGTTGTTAATCATAAATCTTTTTTATAGATTATTTCTTACCTTCAACTCTACATCACTAATAATTGTGATATATCTTGTGAAAGAACAATTAACAATACAATGGCATAATAAACTATCCTTTGTACCGGATTTTGTCTCGTATGCCCTGTATTTTTGTTTGCCAATAACTTTTACTTTTATAAGTCTCCTTTTAGCTAAGTTATTAGCTAAGGATAGTCTTGAGAAAACTGAAAAAAGAATAAAGAAAGAAAATGGGAAAGAACAAACTATTGAAATATCTAAAATAATTGAAGTGGAACAAGCGAATAACGCTTTTTTACCAAGTTATCTTGGCTATTTCTTTGTAGCGCTTAGTATAACTAATTTTGAAACCTTGACTTTTATTTTCTTAATACTGTTTTTATTCACATTCTTTTCTCAAACCCATTATTTTAATCCATTATTTTTGTTGCTCGGATACCATTTCTATTATTTGACAACAGTTAATAGAACTAAAATATTTTTAATTACTCGAAAGTCTCTTAAAAATCCTAATGATATTAACTTGCCGAAATTGAGAAGAATTAATGATTTTACTTTTATTGACTTGGGGAGATGAAACATATGAATTATTTAGTTGCTAGTACCAAAGGAAAAGAAGGGAAAATTTATAGGGTTTTATCTGGTAAAGTTTTTGAATTGCCAGAATACTTAGATAACCCTAAAAGATACAATTCTGACTATAAATTAGAAGATGATGAATGGTTTTATATACCCAAATTTTCAAATGAGGACTACTGTATAGAGTTTCTAAAACGGGATTTTATCTCTACTGATTATGATCAAATGGGGACTATTGACATTAAGGATTTACTTTTCTTATGCTCATACCAAGAAGGCGTCTATTTTTTTCAAAAAATCACACCATCATTAATTGTTAATAAAAAGTGGTTTAAGATTGGTGAACCAGTAATCGAAAATCAATCGCCTATAATAGTTATTAATGAAATTCCCGATGCTGTTTATGTAGAGTCAGAGGACACGCTTTATTTTAAGAATATATCATCGCTTACCTCGATTTTTAAGGGCATAATAGAACTTTATAAGGAAGCCACACAACAAGAAACAGAAGATTTTTTAAAAAGTGAATTTATTGAACTAGCAGATGGTTATCATGCTTTACAAGTAAAAACAGCAAATAGAAAAAGAATAGCACTAGCTATGGAAACAATTAGAGGATTTTCAAGAAGGGAGAAAAGTACAATCTATTCTTACATAAAAGATTATTGTAGCGAAAAGCTCTCCTTCGATGAAAAAGAGTCGAAATTTAATATAAAGAATGAAGATGAACTAAAACATTTACTATGGGGGATTGAACAACGGTACTATACTACACCAGTTGGGAATGAAAAAATGGTAGCAAACTCTGTATCTAAGGTGTAAAAAACGTAACAATCATTTTTATCAATGGATGTAGCATAAAAAAATCACTTTAAACATATGTAGGTTGAACGATTAAATGTTTAAGACAGTCCTAATTAAAAGATAAATGATACTATAGTCTATAGGTGTTTGTAATAATTATCTAATAATGCTAAGTGGAATATATGAAATACCTTAATACACATCTGCTTATAAGTGTTTACATTTTGCTAACGTAATCCCATAACAAACGGTAAATCCAAGTTAAAGATATTACGCACTTTCATCTTACGGTCAGCATGATGTTATATTGGCTTTTTGAATTTCAAAATTTTTGTGTAATTGACAATCTAACCTTTCGAGTAAACTATCATAATCTTCTTTTTCGTAGAAGAAACATGCACCGGGTGCACAAACAAAACCCACCAGCATCCATGTGTTACCACATACACTAGACACATTGTGAAATGGTTACTTGATTGGAATTAGTTTGATTTAATAATTATTAAGAAATGGCTATGCCGAAAATCTAGATTATATTGGGATTTTCGGCATGGCTTTTTGAATTGTAGATGATTGTCGGAGTTGTTTTTCCACCCGGTGTAGGTCATCCAAATAAATAATTTCCAACATTTACAAATTATTGTTAGTGAGGAATAATTAATTGTAGAGTAACATCTAGATTAAACATCATTTCATAGCAAAGGGGAAATATTAAATGAAGTTGATGAAGTTATTAATTACTAATTTCAGATCAATTGGCGGTAATGATGAAACTCCGGGTGTAGTAATTGATATGGAGGATACAAATGTAATTAATTTGATTGGGCAGAATAATGTGGGGAAATCATCTATATTACATGCATATGATTATTTTGTTACTACTTCGATAAATGCTTTAAATGATGATTTTTATAATGGCTTAGATAACAAAATTATTATTGAAGCTTGGATTAAAGCCGAGGGAACAGACGATGAAAATCACCGTGCCATGACAAATTCAATGGATAAAAATAAAATAGGCCGATTTAGGAAAGTATGGAGCGAAGTCGGAAAGTCCGCTGAGAAGTTTACTTGGAATGTAACAACGAAAGAATGGGATAAAGGTGGGGCAGGAGGATTCGATACAATATTACAAAATGCTTGCCCAACACCAATCTGGTTACGAGGATTAGATAGTGCCGAGGCAATATTAGAAACGGTAAATAAATTAATAAAAGAAAAAGTGATATCAAAGGTAACTGAGCTACCAATTTACACTCAATTAAATAGCAATTTAGAGGTACTAAGGAATGAAATACGTGAACATGAATATACGATTAAGTTACAAGATAGATTAGATGGATTACTAAAAGATACATTTCCAAACATGAATTTAGAATTGGTAAACAAGGAAAAGGCGAGTATTGAAAAGAAAGTTGGTGACTTTGTAGATACCGAAGTACAAATAACTAACAATAATACTTTTGCTGTAGGTATGGAAAATCACGGTCATGGTGTTAGAAGACAATTTTTATTTAATGCTATGAGAGAATTAAATGATGTAATGGTTGAATTAAGTAAAACTAAAGCTCAAAGAAAGAATGATGGGATACTTGACACCTTAGGGGTTCAAACTGAACAAGTAGAAAATAAATCAAGTATACTTTTAATTGAAGAGCCAGAGTTATTTTTACACCCTCAATCAATAAGAGCATTTACTAATACATTATATAATTTGGCAGAAGGTTCAAAATTTCAAATAATGACTGCAACTCATTCGCCAATATTAGTAGATTTAAGTAAAAATCATACAACACTAATAAGAGTTATAATGACAGATAAGGGAACTAAGGCTCATCAAGTTAAAAGTAATATATTTGAATCTGATGAGAAGGAAACTTTAAAAATGCTCAACACATTTAATCCTTATGTATGCGAAGCATTCTTTGCTGACAAAGTTATTTTAGTTGAGGGAGATACAGAGGCTATAGTGTTCAGAGAAATATTAAAAGGTTTTGTTGAAAATAGAACATTGAAATTAGCAGAATCCCCTTTAATTGTTAATTGTGGTTCGAAGATGAACATTCCAGCATTCCAAAAGGTCTTAGAGCATTTTGAGATAAAATATTTTGTCGTACATGATCTAGATGACGAAAAAACTGTATCTGGAAAGACTTCAGCAGCATGGACTATGAATACAAAAATTGATCAATGCATTGCAAGTTTTAACTCAATATCGGAGAAGAGTGCTAGTAGATTTATAATGGAAAAGAATTTCGAAGAAGCACATGGCTATTCTTATGATTCAACGTTAGGAAAACCATTATCGGCATTTAAATTAGCCCAAAGTTGGGACTTAAATGATGGAGCCATACCTGCTGTAAAAGCCATGAAAGAAGCTTTAGAAATATTAGCAGATAAAGAAACGCAAATTACCCATTTAGATAGTACATCAGAAATTGTGGAAGGAATGAAATCTATAAGTGAAGGTGAATCTACCGCATCTATCTAATATTTTGTGTCATCATCAACACTCACCACATTGTGAAGCGGTCGCTTGGTTGGAGTTAGTATAATAGTGAAGTAAAAAGCAGACGGTTTAGAAGTGTTGGTATCGCACTTCTAGTTTACCGTCTGCTTTTTCTTTATGGATGAAGTAAGGCACTCTATTATAAAGTAATCACCACTTTCCCTTGAGCGTGACCTTCCTGAAAATATTTGAATGCTTCCGTTATTTCACTTAACTTAAATCGTTTATCAATTATTGGTTTTACTTTTCCGCTCTCCCCCTCTGTTAGGATAGATGTCGTACCGAGCTAACGTGATATGATTAAGTAAAAACACGGAGGTCGAGACGAATGGAACTAAGAAGAGGACGATACACAGCTGAACAAAAGCAGGCGATTATTGCACGAATGATGCCTCCACAAAATGAATCGGTACCGAAACTAAGCGCAGAAACGGGCGTTACAGATGTAACACTATATAAATGGCGCAAGGAAGCACGTGCGACTGGCGAAGTTACCCCAGGTAACAACCAAATAAGTGATAAGTGGAGCAGTCAGGATAAGTTTTTAGTCGTAATGGAAACATTCGCAATGAATGAAGTGGAACTCGCAGAATATTGTCGTAGAAAAGGCTTGTACCGAGAACAGATTGAAGCATGGAAAGAGGTTTGCCTTCAGGCAAATGGTCAAGTATTTGATCAAGCGAAACAATTAAATGGTCAGCTCAAAGAAGAACAGCAGCGTTCAAAAGCATTAGAAAAAGATTTACAGAAGAAAGAAAAGGCACTCGCAGAAGCAGCGGCATTACTCTTACTTCGAAAAAAGGCCCAAGCGATTTGGGGGGACGAAGAGGAAGAATGACCTGCCCGTCAAATCGCAAACTAGCGGTAGAGCTGATTCAAGAAGCGAATCAAAATGGGGCGCGATTGGCGAAAGCATGTGAAGAACTGCATATTAGTGTACGAACGTATGAACGTTGGGTAAAGGGCGGCGAAATTCAGTTAGATCAACGCCCGAAAGCCAAGCGACCTGTACCCAAAAATAAGCTGTCGGAAGAAGAACGAACAGAAATTTTAACGGTTGTGAAGCAAGATGAATTCGCTGATTTACCTCCAACTCAGATTGTCCCGAAGCTAGCCGATCAAGGCACATATATTGCCTCAGAATCAACATTTTATCGTGTATTACGTGAAGAAAACATGCAAAATCACCGAGGCTTCAGTCAAAAGCCAACAAAACGTACACCAGAAAGCCATCTTGCGGTAGCACCGAATCAAGTGTGGACATGGGATATTACGTGGTTGGCCGGACCTGTGAAAGGCATGTATTACCGCCTTTATTTAATTATCGATTTATTTAGCCGTAAGGTTGTAGGCTGGGAAGTTTGGGAAACAGAAGAAGCGAAATATGCGGAGCAGTTAGTACAAAAAGCGGTTCTGAATGAAAGGATTCAAGGCGCACCATTAGTGTTACATTCTGATAATGGTAGCCCGATGAAAGCTTCGACATTTCAAGGTTTTCTGGAGAAAATGGGCATACAAAGTTCGTATTCTAGGCCACGTGTGAGTAACGATAACCCGTTTTCAGAAGCGATGTTTCGGACGTTAAAATATCGTCCAAATTTCCCTCGAAAAGGCTTTAAAACAATTGAGGAAGCAAGAAAATGGGCGTTGGAATTTGTTTGTTGGTATAACGAAGTGCATTTGCATAGTGCGTTAAATTTTGTGACATCTGTGCAGTGTCATACGGGTGAGCATCATAAAGTTCTAGCAAATAGAAAACTAGTTTACGAGAAATCGAAGCAGAAGAATCCCGAACGTTGGACAGGAGCAACACGTAATTGGTCAGCGCATAAAGAAGTAGCACTGAATCCAATGAAAGAAAAAATCATGTCAGAATAACCCCCTTTTCCTGTTAATCTTCAATGGAAGAAGCTTTTCCTTCCATTGAAGATTAACAGGCGATCAAGCAAAGCGCGATAGCTTCGATTGATATGGGGATTCTGAACACAATAAATATGAGTTTAGTAGAAAAATAAAGTAACTTGATGCGACAACTATATTGACAGACACCGCTCTCAAGTAACTCTTTTACATCATTTAAGTCTTTTTGATTTGCTCTTTGTAACAGGCTACGCATTTTCTTTCTTCCAGTCATTGAAATTAAAGGTCCAAGAAATAATGTTTGATAAAGTTGAGACTCGGAACCTCCTACGTGAACAAAATTTCCATTTGGCTTTAGTATACGTTTATAAGCTGAAATGGAATTAGAACCATTCACGCCAAGAACCAAATCATAACATTCCTTTTGTTGTGAAAAATCCTCTTTTATATAATCAATGATATGGTCGGCTCCTATCGAACGCACTATTTCTACATTTCTTGTACTACATACGCCCGTTACTTCAGCACCGAATGATTTAGCAATTTGTACCGCAAAAGTTCCAACGCCTCCAGATGCGCCATAAATTAATACTTTATGCCCCGATTTAATTTCACCTTTATCACGTAGTCCTTGTAAGGCAGTCACGCCTGCCATAGGAGACGCAGCAGCTTCCTCAAAGGAGGTATTGGTTGGCTTTAAGGCTAAAGCATATTCGGGGGCCGTTACATATTCAGCAAAACCACCCCAGCCACAACCAGAAAGGTCACCAAATACTTCATCGCCTACTTTAAATAGCTTAACGTTTTCCCCAACAGCTTCAACTGTACCAGCTATGTCACCTCCTGGAATTGAGTATTTTGGTTTCGTTAGTCCAAAGGCAAAACGGGCTAAGAAGGGTTTACCTTTCAAAAGAACTAGGTTGCCAAAGTTTAAAGATGCTGAATGAACCTTAACTAATACTTGATTCTCGGTAGGAAAAGGTTTTTTTACCTCCTTTAATTCAAGTACATCAGGTGAACCATATTTATCACAAACTATTGCCTTCATAAAAATCCCCTCCAAATGTTAATATCTTTGATTAAATTTAATAATAACAAGGAGATAAAAACCGTTCATTGACTTAAGTTAACTTCTAGATACTTTATAAATTTTTTTAGTTGTAATCACAAAAGTTAAGGGTGATATATGGTTCAATGATGTTTGGTGAGTCAGTCTTCGGTGCGTAGTTGCTACTGTGAAGCAGGATAATTGTGGGATGAAATCTATTTTATAATTTATTTTTTTTAATTCGTTTTTTTATTCTACTTAACGATTCAGGAGTAATGCCTAGATAACTCGCCAATTGATGTTGTGGTACACGGTCAATTAACTCGGGGCGTTTCCTTAAAACGGATTCGTATCGTTCTTCTGGAGAAGAACCAATAAATTGACCGAATTGTTCTTGTATTTCACCAATGTTTATTTCCATCATTTTGCGCACCATTATTTCAAGTTGTGGGTATTTGTTAAACATCGTATTTTCAGAATCAACATCACCAACAACTAATATGCAATCTTCAACACACACGAATGAATACTTAGATAAGTCATCTTGAGTCTTTTCGTTGATAATTGGAATAGCTTGATCTTCAGTAAAAAAATTTGATGTTACTTCTTTACCTGATTCATCTATAAAAAACTGCCTAACGCACCCCATTAATACGAAATAACATTTAATAGCAGAAAGTTCTCCTTGTCTAAGAAGATATTGTCCTTTTTTATATTCATCAATTCGTAAACTTTCATAGATTGCCCGCTGTTCATCTTCACTCATTAAAGTAAAGTCAGACATATATTTTAATAGTATATCCTTCATATATTCTCTCCCTTTCTAATTAAGGCAATTGAAATGTTTCATAATCATTTCAATACCTTTATACATTTCATCTTTATTAGATATAAACAATCAAAATAGCATCTCTTTTACTATTCAACTAACGGGATGCTTTAGTAAAGAAAGGATTTATAATAAAGCATATAAAAATTAATCTAATAACATTCCAAAATAAAAATTTATGCATACTAAAAA
This sequence comes from Lysinibacillus sp. 2017, assembly GCF_003073375.1. Lineage (NCBI taxonomy): Bacteria > Bacillati > Bacillota > Bacilli > Caryophanales > Bacillaceae > Lysinibacillus > Lysinibacillus sp. 2017. Next base: position 3,313,231 of record NZ_CP029002.1, on the reverse strand, counting down.
GGGCTAGGTTCTACAATTGTAGGACCTAGCCAATCACTTAAACCCACCAGCACTCATGTGTTGCCGCATACACTCCACTCATTGTGAAGCGGTTGCTTGGTTGGAGTTAGTATAATGTAAAAAAAGAAAACGACTTTCATTTGTGAAAGTCGTTTTTTAAAAGATAAGAAAGTATAACTTTTTTGCATTTTAGCAGTGTCTATGCTAAAGCGCCAGCCCATCGCACCATTCGGTCTATCCGTGCAAAAGTGGTGGAGCGTTTACTTTTGCGTTGGGCCCTCCAATGTCGGTCGGGGCTAAGAGAGCGCTTTTCTAATTTTTTAACATTTCTTTCATGTAGCTAACTAGTTCTTTACTTTTATTATCTAACAGTTCGATTTCGTTAACAACTTCAACTGTAACAACGGATTGTTCTTCAGAGGCAGCAGAAACTTCTTTAGTTCCATTATTTAATTTATTTAAGTTATCTCGAATTTTATTTAGCGATTGACTAATCGTCCCAACAGCTTCCTTAGTATGTAGAGAAAGTTTACGGATTTCATCGGCTACAACGCCAAATCCTTTTCCAGCTTCTCCAGAACGAGCTGCTTCAATTGCAGCATTAAGTCCTAATAAGTTTGTTTGATTTGAAATTCCTTCAATTAACTTAACAACTTCCCCAATTTGCTTTGAATGTTCATAAGATGTATTAGCCTGCTCATTGATATCTGAGCTTGTAGCAGTAAGTTCTTCTGATTGAGCTGCTAAACGTTGCATATTGTCATGGATATTTTGAATGATTTCATTTAGTTGAACTAATTCACTATCAATTTTTGCTTCATGATCAAGTGATCTTGAGTAAGTAATCATTCCAACAACTTCATTCGTTTCAAAATCTCGAATCGGAAGAATCTTCGTAGTTACAGGTACGCCGAATAGTTCGGGTGGAAGAATCATTGAGATTTTTTCTCCTTTTAATGCTCGTATGTACGTATCATCTCCAGGAACAATTGCAGAATCGCCAACTTTAATTGGTAATGGTAGGGTATCCGACGGAGAAACATAAATATACTTTTCAGTATCAACAACAGCTAAGGCAGTAGAAATTCCAAGTATTTCTTTAATAACAGGGGCTATATTAACAAATGCTTGTAAAGTACTATTCAAAATCATACAATCCCTTCATGTTTTCAGAGTTTAGTGTTGAAACTTAAAATTAGCTACTTTATTTTTTCCTTTTTATTTGTAAAATAATAGATGTTCTGTTAGTTTATTATATAAAATGATTTACATTTTGTAAATTAGGATATTTAGAGGAGGATATTTAGATGCGATTACAAGGGAAAGTAGCGATTATTACAGGTGCAGCAAACGGTATGGGTGCTGCTGAAGCGAAAATATTTGCAAAAGAAGGTGCTAAAGTTGTAGCAACTGACGTAAATGAAGAAAAGTTAATAGAGCTTGCTGAAGAAATTAAAGCGGCAGGTGGCGAAGTATTAGCGATAAAACATAACGTTGCATCGGAAGAAGAATGGAAAGCTGTTGTGTCAAAAGCAGTCGAAACGTTCGGTAAAGTAGACGTGTTAGTTAATAATGCAGGTGTTGCCATTAACAAAAATTTCGCAACAATGGAAATGGATGAGTGGAATTGGGTCATGGACATTAACCTAAACGGTTGTGTTTTAGGTATGAAGTATGCGATTCCTGAAATGCAAAAAGCGGGCGGTGGCTCAGTTATTAATATTTCATCAATCGGTGGAATTGTAGGAATGGCTGGTTCAAGCCCTTACACAGCTGCTAAAGGCGCATTACGTGCGTTGTCGAAATCAGCTGCAGTAGAATACGGGAAAGATAAAATTCGTGTTAACTCTGTACACCCAGGAATTATTGTAACACCAATGACTGCCCCAACGATGGAAGCGGGTATGCCATTCTATGAGATGCATACACAATTACCGTATATGGGGGAACCAGAAGATGTAGCATACGGTGTGTTATTCTTAGCATCAGATGAATCCCGCTTTATGACAGGTGCTGAACTAGTGATTGATGGTGGATGGACAGCGCTATAATTTTGTTTTATTACATAAGTATTTTCATGATACTTTGATAATAGTGGGTGATAATAATGAAGTTAGATCCACGACAAGTAAAATCGAAAGAAAAATTACATGATGCATATTTGTCATTGTTAATTGAAGGACATGTCCAACTATCAATTCAGCAAGTATGTACTAAAGCTCAGAAAAAGAAAACTCAGATACAAATGAAAGAAGAATGAATTCCAGGTGGTGGAAATCGTTCTTTTTTCTTGTTGCTTTAAAATTAAAGCTGGCCAAAAATTTGTGGAAGTGAGTTGCCCCATTTGGATAGGAAAGATTAAATTTCGCAACAAAGGACACTCAAAGTTACACTTTAGACCCGTCAACTGAATGATTGAATCTTTTCCCCATAAATGGCTTCTTGAAATTGAACTGAGCAGCTAATACACCTATCAAAATAAGAATTGCCCCTATGTATCCTTTTGCTGGAAGTATTTCACCGATGAAAATAAACGCAAATAACGCTGCAAAAACGGGTTCCAATGAAAAGATAAGACCTGTGTGCGTTGGAGTGGTATGCTTTTGTGCTACAGCTTGGCCGATAAATCCAATCGCACTGCAAAGGATACTTAATGCCAGGATGGATACCCATGCTTCAGTATTGCCTGGAAGATGAGGTTTTTCGAAAATTAGTGAGAATAGTAGTCCCCATGCCCCTGCAAATCCCAGTTGTAAAATTCCAAGCGTGATCGAGTCAACATTTTTCGTCAACTTATCTGTAACGATAATCTGGATTGCATAAAATATTGCACCCAAAATCACTAGATAGTCTCCGGAATTAATTTTTAATTCAGTATTTAATGTTAAAAGAGCAATACCTGTAATAGAGAAGCATACGCCCAAAATCACTTTTTTTCCTGGTTTTTTTCTAAAAAATATCGCTAATAACAATGGGACAAAGACGACAGATAGACTAAATAGAAATCCAGCATTTGAAATAGACGTGAATTTTAATCCAATCGTGACAACTGACATTAATAAAAAAAGAAGTGTCCCTAATATAAATCCATAAAAAATCGTTTTACTATCAATGCGAATTAAACGCTTATAAAATATAGCTCCAGCTAAAATAAAGGCAATGCCAAAACGTAGTGCTATCAAGTTAAACCCTTCAAAAGAATCGAGACCCATCTTCATAAACAAATAAGATGAACCCCAACACATAGTTACAATCAGCATCATAAAATTTGCCTTTAATTGAGTGTCTGATCCTATACGGTTTATTATTTCAGAAAGTTTATTGCCATTCATTTTTGATCTCCTAACCTATTACAAATAGAATTTTTTTAAGTATAATTGTAAAATCAGTATAAGAAAAATGAATGTTTCTAAAGTTTTACATGAATAATTTTCAAGTAAAAGGAGTGATCAAACTGTCTCTTGTTAAGTATGAGATATTTAGTACTGTTGTGGAATTGGGGAGCCTTACGAGAGCAAGTGAAACACTTGGTTTAAGTCAATCTGCCGTGAGTCATGCCATTACTAGCCTTGAGTCAGAATGGGGATTTTCTATCCTCAAACGTGGACGCTCAGGTATCCATTTGACCAGTAATGGGGAGCACGTTTTAAAATACATACGCGAAATTCTAAAGTGGAACGAAGAAATGATTCAAGAAATAGCGAATATCAATGGACTTGAAATTGGTACAGTACGCATTGGAACGATTTCAAGTGTGTCCATTCACTGGCTGCCTGAAATCATGAAAATGTTTACTGAGTGTTATCCCTCTATCGAGATCAAACTCCTAGAGGGGGATTATGATGATGTCGAGTATTGGATATCAACTGGTTTGGTTGATATTGGTTTCGTGTCTCTACCAACTTCGAAACATCTTGAAGCGATCCCCTTAAAAAAGGATAGATTGCTCTGTGTTCTTTCAGATGAACACCCTCTTGCGGATCAGAATGAGATTAGTTTTGTAAGCATTAAAGAGGACCCTTTAATCAAGTCGAAAAAGGGGAGTGATAACGATCTAATACGAATATTAAAAGAACATAATATTACCCCTAATATAAAATTTGAACTGACAGATGACCAAGCAATTATTTCAATGGTTGCAAATGGTATGGGAATTAGTATACTACCTGAAATGGTTTTGCATCGGGTTCCAACGAACGTTCGAACGATTAAGTTAGAGGGAGAAAATTTCCGAACAATTGGCATTGCTTCTACTAATTTTAAAACCCTTGCTCCAGCTACGAAAAAGTTCATTGAATACCTGAAATCGCCACCATTTAATAAAATTTGAATTGCTGGTTACTTCAAATAAAAGAGTAGCTTTAGTACATTTCGGAGAATCATTCCATTCTAATTAGTATTATGTTCTTTAACTTATACAAAAGTAGAAGTAAACAAAAAAATAGTATAAATTGATTTTTGATTGGCTATTATAATCGAGTACGAAATAAAGGCCATATAATCTTTCCGAAGTAGCTCAGTGGTAGAGCAATCGGCTGTTAACCGATTGGTCGTAGGTTCGAGTCCTACCTTCGGAGTTTAATCGAATTGAATTTCCATATCATGTTTGGAAACTTACATTTTCCAAATATTAAAATTACAAATATCGAGTATTCTCCTTAACCGTTTTGGGCATTCTAATTTGGTGAAGGAGGTGGACAGTCATGGAAAATAAAAACAATAACAATAACAATAACAATAACAATAACAATAACAATAACAATGAGCTAAACAACAATCGCAATCGCAATCGCAACAACAACAACAACCAAAATAATAATGGAACTGAGTTTGGCGAAGATCTCAACTTTGACAATTTAAATGAGCAAAATTTGAATAACAACAATAATAATAATGAGCGAAACAACAATCGCAATCGCAACAACAACAACAACAACAACAACAACAACAACCAAAAAAACAACAACTAGTAGCAGTAATTTAGATAGCTAATACAGTCATTCCTAAAGTTAAATTTAGGGGTGACTGTATTTACTTGCTGTTTCTCCTGCTTCATATTTACCAAACCACCTTTTATACAACAATCGGGCGTGTTTGAAATAAGAATCAGAAAATAGGCTCGATTCCATTTAAATAGGAACCGAGCAAATAATTAAACCCATCAATGTGTAGCCACAAACACTCTATACATTGTGAAGCAGTCGCTTGGTTGGAGTTAGATAGAAAGAAGTACAATAAAAAAGCTGTGTCAAAAATCTACGTTGTAGGAGATTTTAGCACAGCTTTTTTACGGTTAAAAATGATGATGCATTAAATGATTTATTTTTTTATCAGATGTAATCAATTTTCTTATTTAGAAAAACGAATAATTTGTTCGAATGGTAAGCGTGATGAATTACGTGCTGGTACTGCAGCTTTTCCGATAGCAATTAAAATCATCGGTAATTCGTTTGCAGGAAGCTCGTATTTTTTAGCGAAAGCTACTTTATCAAAGCCACCCATAATTACTGTTTCATAGCCCATGTCTTTCGCTAAAAGTACGATTTGCATAGAAATTAAACCGACATCTAAATGTGCAATATTTGTGCGTTCAATTTCAGAAAAATTACTATATGCAGATTCAGAATTTGAAATCATCATATCAGCAATATCGCGCGGCATATAGCCTAGTTCAACATTTAAATCATTAATTTGTTTCGCATTTTTATACATTTCATTGTCGCCTAAAACAGCAATAATTGCTGATGATGTTTCAATTTGTGCTTGATTAAAACCAGCAATACGCAATTCTTTCTTTTGTTCTTGATCATCGATAACAAGAAAGCGCCAAGGTTGTAAGTTACTTGATGATGGAGCTGATGTTGCTTGCTCTAGGATATGTTGGATTGTTTCGCGCGGAATTGTAACACCAGGCTCATATTTACGCACTGATTTACGTTCATCCATTAATTTTTCTAAAGCTGTTTTTTGTTGTAGCATATTTACCATCCTCTATTATTTTAGTAATCTATATTCTGCTTTTGCTCATCAATTTAAAAATAGAGCGAACTTTGTATTAGCTCTGTAAGAGTTATTTAAACGTAATTTTACATAAGCAAAGATTAAAGTGATTTTAATAATTTAATTACATCTTTGGCAACTGCGCCACCTGATGCGGGATTTTGTCCTGTAACGATACGATTATCAGTTACAGTGAATACTGACCAATCAGCATCTTTTACGTAATTAGCCCCTTTACGAACAAGTTCATCTTCAGTTAAAAATGGAACGACTTTATCTAGTCCAACAGCAATTTCTTCTGTGTTAGTAAAACCAGTCACTTTAGTATTTTTAATTAAATATTCACCGTCGCCATTTTTAATATTTAATAATCCAACAACACCATGACAAACAGCAGAAACAACGCCACCGTTAGCGTGAATAGTACTTGCAATGTTTTGTAGGTTTTCATCTTCTGCGAAATCCCACATAACTCCATGACCACCTGCATAATAGATAGCATCATAATCATTCGGGTTAATAGAGTCAGCCGGCAAAGTAGTGCTTAGTTTGTTTAAGAAATCAGCATTTGCGTAATATTTCCAATCTAATTCGGTCATTTGATCAGCTTGTAAACTGTGTGGGTCAAGTGGCGTATGACCACCTTTAGGGCTCACATAATCAATTTGATACCCTTCTTTTTCCATTTCATCTGCAAAGTGAACAGCTTCCCCTAACCATAATCCTGTTGCACGTTGTAAATTGGGATATTTAGAAATATTCGTTACTACTAATAAGATCTTTTTCATTATGAAATCTCCTTAAAGTTTGATACTATCAAGCTTAAAGGTTAAACCATACTTTAAGTCAAGGAGGACACATCGTGTATACAATTCAACAAGCGAGCCTCTTAATTGAAATTCCTGCAAGTTCAATTCGATACTATGAAAAAATAGATTTAATTCCACCAGTAAAAAGAAATGAACAAGAGCATCGAATATTTGATGAACAAGACATTGAACTTTTAAAATTAATTAAATGTTTTCGAAATCTAGGCATGTCAATTGAGGATATAAGAGAAAATATTTCAACGCTGAGTTTAGAACAGGAAGAGATTAATACGCAAGCTATATTAATTCAGCACAAGAAAAAATTAGAAGAGCAAATTGATGTTTTAAATTCTTTTATTAGTGAAATTGATCAGAAAATTATTATTAAATCATTGTGAAGCGGTCACTTGGTAGAGGGGAATACCAACCCAACTAAAAAGTGAACTGTTCTCAGGGTAAGCCCGAAATATAAAAAAATGTGCACTTTTCCGATACGTACGACATATGGCCATCTATCTGAATTTTTTATCGGATAAGATGGCTATTTTGTTTTCGCAGAGGCATTCAACGATTGGTTTTGTTTCTTGCTGACGAGCTTGCACGTCCTCTTCTGGAGAAAGAGGTTTGACTGAATGAGTGACTTTTTTCTCTAAATTTACTTGAAGTTTATATTCTAATAAACAGAGTCGTATTTGCTGATCTGTTCACATATATATACCTGATGTTCCTTTAAGGAAATCAAAAATTGAATGAGGTGTCGAATGAGTATTCAGCAATACGAGCAAGCGTTACAAGGGAAGTTACTATTACCGACAAACGAACTGTATGAAGAGAAATGCCAAATTTTCAACTCCGCGGTCCAGTCAAAACCTGCAGCCATCATTGTCTGCGAAACGGAACAGGATGTAGTGGAGGCCGTAAATTATGCAAATGCAAGAGGATTAACGATTGCGATCAAAGGTGGTGGACACCATTTAGCAGGGTTTGCCATAGCAGAAGGTAGTGTGGCAATCGATATGTCAGCGATGAAAACAATGACGATAAATGAAGAAACGAAAACCGTAGAAGCGGAAGCTGGCGTAAAGGCAGGGGAACTAACAGCTGAAGTGCAAAAGTACGGTTTAGCCGTACCACTCGGAACCGCTTCAAACCCAGGCGCATTTGGTGTCGCGCTAAGTGGTGGAATTGGCTATTTACGCGGTGTGTATGGCTTAGCTTGCGACAATATTATCGGCGCTACCATTGTGACAGCAGATGGAGAAATTTTAACAGTAGATGAATATTCACACCCAGATCTTTTATGGGCACTGCGCGGTGGTGGCGGAAACTTCGGTGTTGTAACGAAGCTGGTATTCCAAGCGTATGAAATCGGCACGGAGGTATTTGCATTAGATTTAATGTATGACTACGCGGATGCAAAAGAGGTGTTCATCAAGGCACAACGCTTTGTAGAGGCCGCACCAAATGAAAGTGTGGCGGTCAACTTTACGGTGACGATTTTACCTCCAGTACCATTTTTACCAGAAGCACTACACTTCAAAAAAGTCATTATGGTGTTAGGTATGTATGCAGGTGTGAAAGAGGAAGGCGAAGCAGCTATGCAACCATTACGCGAGCTAGCAAAGCCAATCGTGGACTATTCCGCGATTATGCCGTATACCACACTACAGCAAAAGCTTGACCCGATGATTCCACCAAGCGTCAACTGTTACGGCACTGCCTTATACTTCGATAAATTAGAAGGCGAAGCGTTACAGAAGTTTTTAAGCTTTATGGATGCACCACCATCACCTGGGATTTTAGGGCAAGTATGGTCACTCGGTGGCAAGATGAACGAAATGACAGCGGAAACATCACCATTTGCGATGCGTGATGCGGGCTGGGCAGTAATAGTGGACGTGATGGCAATGGACGACGACGATGTAGTATGTGAAACGTGGATTAACGATTTATATGATGGATTACGCCCATACGCGCATAAAAAAGCATCTTACTTAAATTCTATTAATCCTACAGAAACTGCAACTGAGGATGCGTTTGCTGAGAATTACGTGCGTTTACAACAAGTGAAAGCGCAATATGACCCGACAAACGTATTTTGTCATAATCATAATATTAAAGTGGAGAAGTAATTAAATAGTGTAAGGGTCTGTCTGAAAGTTTGTTTTCAGATAGGCCCTTATTTATAGTGCAAGGAACAAAACTCTCGATCTAAATATAGAATGGTATATCCGTTATTATGTAAATTAAATGTGTTATGAAATTCAATTTTATAAAGATTTCGAGTATAGATAAGTATAGGCTATTTGTATATAATTTCCTTAATGGATGTGGGGGATTATTGAATGACTAAGAAAAAATGGATTTCAATTATTGCAACAGTTGTTGTACTTTTTGTAGCAATTTTATTTGTTAGAGGCACCTTTTTTCAAGAAGAGACGACTCTTCTTGAAGTAGCTAAAAATTCAACTTATTTTGAAGAAGATAAGCCATTTTTAGCTGAAAGTATTATATCAGGGTATATGACTTACAGATATAAAGAGGAAAGTGCTGGTACGGAAATATCTGAATCAGATGCACAAGATATTATAGATTTATTAGCAACTACTAAAGTAAAAAAAACATTAAAGAGTATTGCTGATGTTGATTCTGGAATGTACATACTTGCCTTAGATAATAATGGTTATACAATGAGCTATGATTTAGCCATAGATTTTTTATTGAAGGAAAATAAAGATAATGAAATTTTAATAACAACAAATTATAGTGATGAAGTTTATATATTGGAGGATTCAAATTTTTATAATAAACTTGTTGAAATACTGAAAAAGGCCCCCCTCTGATTTAGAATAAAATGTACTCTATCAGATAGCAACTATTTCACGGAAAAATCAGCGCAAAAACGTGTAGCAAAACAAAAAGCAGATGAAATGGTCAAAGCCATCATTTTAAAGGCGTATTATTTCCGAGGAAGCAAAAAAGGAGCACGCCAAATTAAAATGACGCTTCAAAATCAATACTTGATCACGTACAACTTGAAGCGTATTCGCCGTATTATCGTATGGCGAAAGCAACGAAAGAGCACAGAACGTGTCAAAATACCTTACAACTTCACTTTAAACAAGGTGTAGTTCCCAACCAGTGTTACAGAAAAAGATTAATAAAAAAGGCTTGATTCCACTAATGGAACAAGCCTATATGAGTCAGTTTTACTTTAGGGTTAATCTCATTAAATTTTTAATTCTCCTAATGATTCCCACTGTTCCGTGAATTTAGCCATTGATTTCTCCACTTCTTCTTCATTTGGAACATGGCTTAGTATTTCCTCTTGTGTATAAGCTTTACCGCCTTTTACAATCGTATGAATCTCTTGTGTATGTTTAATGTTCTCTAATGGATTGTCGTTTAAAATAACTAAATCAGCAATAGCTCCTTCTCTAATTACACCAATCCCATCCAGATTAATAGATTTTGCCGCATTTACTGTCGCTGCTTGTAAAGCTTCCAATTCAGTAAAGCCAATCTCCACAAATATTTCGAGTTCACGGTGTAAAACCATACCTGGGTAAGTATATAATAAGCCAGGCGTATCCGTTCCAGCAACTACTGTTCCACCCATATCATAGTAAATTTTAGCTATGGCTTTCTGTAAGTTTTGTGTTTTAGCATTATATTTTTTTATTGAGTCTACATGTTCCACTTGTTGATTCCAATATTGCATAATGTAATCTATATTTGAAGCGGATTCTATGACAATATTTTTAGGAGACCAAAATTCAGGATAATTGATAGATTGATCGTAAATAACCATTGTTGGACATAGTTTTACATTGTAACCCAACATTTTCTCACAAAGTTCCTTTATTTTTTCTTGATCTGGGTTTACCCAATCGATATGACTCCATTCCTCTTGGTCTACAAATAGATTCCACCCTTTATACATCTCTTGTGCAAAACCGGATGCATGTTCAATCCAATCAACCCCTAGCTCAGCTGCATCTAAAGCAGTTAATTCTTTTGAATTCACCAAATCAATAGCAACTTCCAAGTTGTACTTCTTCGCCTCATCTACAGCTGCTGACATAACCTCTCTTTTGATCCATCCATACAATTTAACAAACTTTGCGCCCACTTCTACTTGTCTACGAACTTCTTTTCTGGCCTCTTCCGGATCGTCGGTTACGAGAGCCCCATAGCTAGTTGGACCCCATTGACCAGGTGTTCCGTCAATCATTCTATCTGATGCGTATACTCGTGGTGTTGGTGCATCGTCAGGTTTCTCAATTAAGTTTTTTAGTAAAAGGACATTACCGGCAGTATTTCGCACAGTCGTAACCCCTGATGCAACGAAATGGGGAGCAAATCGCTCATTGATATGACAATGCATATCGATTAGACCTGGGATAATATATTTACCTTCAGCATCAACTATATCTACACCTTGTGGTAACACGTCATCACTTTTAAATATTCTTTTTACCATATTTCTCTCTACTTCAATTGAGCCTACATAAGAACCGCCATTTTCAACATCAATAATTGTTCCATTTTTAATAATAAAATTGCGCATTTTTACCTCCTGTATTTTCTATTTTCAGTATTAGGAAGAGTTAGGGCATGATGTGTTCTGTGTTGGGATTTATTGGTATAACTCTTTGTGTTTATTTTACAATTAAGTTTAACAAAACTAAAGAAGTTACTCGGAAAAATTATGGATAGGATAAGATAACCAACAATCAGTACTATGTTTAATGAGTTGCCCGAATGGTAGAATAAAATAGACAAATTAGGATTTGTCGGGTTAAATAAATCATAGAAAAACATAAGCCTTTTGGGATTACTTTCGAATAAGGTTTTATTTAGAGGAGAAAAACGTGGAAAAAGTTAAAAAATATTTTGGAGAATTTAATATGACCTGGCCGAGGGTTATTCTTTTGGCTATTATTACAGCAGTATATACTGCGCTTATCAATCAGGTGTCGTTTTTGAAAGATACCTCATTTCAGGACATCGCCATTTATGCGGACTGCTGGATTCTTTTTGCCGTATTCATTGTTGTTAACTGTAAGAAGTGGTTGGAAGCCGCGCTTAAATGTTTCGTGTTCTTCCTTGTCAGCCAGCCCCTCATATATTTGATTGAGGTTCCGTTTTACGGATACGGTTGGGACATATTCCGCTATTATGATTACTGGTTTAAAATCACACTTCTGACCTTGCCAGGTGCCGTGATTGCATTCCAACTTAAAAAGAAAAACTGGCTCAGCGTTGTAGTTTTATCCGTGGCAACAGGTTATCTTTCTGCTGCTAGCGTCCGTTATTTCAGAGCTGCAATGGCAAATTTTCCTAATCATTTGCTCAGCGCTATATTTTGCATTGCTCTGGCCGTTTTCTTTGTTTTTGTTTTGCTGGATAAGAAAAAGCATCGCATCGCGGCTCTTACTGTTATAGTTGCAGTTGTTATTGCATTTGTTTCCTTCACTGGAATAGACAAGTCAAAGGAAATATTACTTGACGAGGGAAGTTGGAATTACTCGCTGGAGGATGAGTCCGTTGTCGTTGTGGAGATTACAGAAGGAAACCATGTCACGCTGACTGCAAAGCATGATGGCAATACTTCCATCCGCTTTGAAAGTGATGAAGGTACCGAAATAAACTACTATGTTACGGTAAGCGGTGGTAGCATTTGGATTAACCTTCTTGATGAAAGCTGAGCTTTTACTCCAAGCTCAGCACTCATCACATTGTGAAGCGGTCGCTTGATTGAAGTTAGTCTAATAGTGAAGTAAAAAGAGACGGTTTAGAAGTGTGGGTATCACACATCTAATTGCCATCTGCTTTTTATTTATGGATGAAGCAAGGTGAGCACCCCGTTATCCTATAGAAAATTAAGATTAACTTATTTCCTCTTATTCTTACCGAGTTTCTCATTTCCACGTTTAAAGTTACCCGTAATTTTCGCTAACAGTAACTGTACTTCTAATATATTATTTTCAACTGCTTTAATTCTCGCTATAAGACGCTCAGCCTCCTTATCCTTTACAACTTTAATCTGTTTACCTCTGTAATTGATTGTAACTGTTCCATTTTTCATTATTTGATAAGTGAATGGTTCCTCACCTAATCTGTTTCGTTTATCTATTTCGCTCACTACACCAACCCCCTAATTACTTTGGTTTCATATTATATTCAAATAAATTAGCAAAAATCCAAAATTACAGCAGTTGAAATACGTTATTGAAGTTTCATGAAGTCGTTCGATAAGTAAGGCGGCGCATTGGAAGGTTTCAGTTATATAGACAATTATGAGGTTCATTTGCACCTAAAGGGGACATTAGTACAAATCATTAGAATAAATAAGGGATGAATGAGAAATAATAGAACTAGCTCAAAAAAATGGAGTTGATTCTATGTCAAATGCAGGTGAAATGCCTCGAGAAGAAGGGATAGACCATAGTTTAAGCCTTATAAGAGAAGGATATAGGTATATCTTGAATAAACGTCGCAGTTTCAATTCTGACATTTTCGAAACCCGATTACTTGGAAAGAATCTTTCTGGAATATAATGTCGTCACGATTAACTGCGTCACCTTGAGTCTTTCATTATTCTAAATATATCCAAAATTCATACTTTAATATTCCATTTAATGTATAATGTAAATATCCTATTAAACAAGTAGGAAAGTCTTTTTCCAGGAGATTTACGATGAAAATAGATTGTTTAATTGTTGATGATGAAATTGCTTTAGCTGAAACAACTTGTGAATATTTTAATATGTTTGAAGTCAAAACGGCGTTTGTGACAAGTGCGGAGGAGTGCGAGCTTTTTTTTGAGGAACATGAACCATCATTGATTCTACTAGACATCAATCTCGGTAATGAATCGGGGTTTGACTTGTGTAAAAAGTTGCGTAAAATAACGCAGATTCCAATCTTGTTTGTAAGTGCTCGTTCCAGCGATGACGATGTTCTAATTGCGCTTAACATAGGTGGCGATGATTACATACAAAAGCCATATACATTAAGTGTTTTATTAGCGAAAGTAAAAGCAGTTCTCAAAAGATATGGTAACGATTCTAGCAACCAACAAGAAGTTTTAGAATTTGGACAGATTCAAATTGATACGAATCTTCATCGTGTTCGAGTAAATGGTATAGATATTCAACTAAAAACGATGGAATATAAACTTTTGTATTATTTGGCAAAAAATAAAAATCGCATTATCACAAAAGATGAATTGTTTCAAAATGTATGGAAAGATTCCTTTGTAGGGGATGGGACCCTAAATGTACATATCCGTCATTTACGGGAGAAAATTGAGCGTAATCCAAAGAACCCGCTATTTATAAAAACTGTATGGGGAACGGGATATGTTTTAGAGGATACCAACCAATGAGAATAAAATTACTAATTGTCATGATTTTGTTTCTTTTTACTGCAGGAATAACTTTCTCAATAATCATAATTAGTAATAAAAATATTTCAAAAGTAGATCTTGTGGCCATAAATGATGTGGTTAAGACTGCCGAAAAAAATTGGGGGCAAATTAGTGAAGAAACTTTTCACAACAGCAGCGCCATAAAACAACCATTTTCTATTATAGATCACTCGGGAAACCTGATATACCAAACATCAGGCAATCATTTTAACAATATATACGATGCTATAAAAAATAGAGACACAGTTATAGATCTGAAACAAAATAACGAGATTGTAGGGAAAATAATTATTCGTAATAACGAACAAGAAATAGTAGAACAAATGAAAAATGAACTGGTTACATCTATAAGTTTGATTTTTGGTCTATTAATGATTATTAGTATTCTTTACATTACGTTTATTTATAAAACGTTATTGGAACCGTTCCAGCAACTGCAATATTTTGCAGTGAATGTGGCTAGAGGCAATCTAGAGATCCCTTTAAATATGGACAAGAACAATTACTTTGGTGCGTTTACGGAGAGTTTTGACTTATTGCGTGAAGAACTGGGGCGTGCACGTCAAAGAGAGTATGAATCTAACCGTAGTAAAAAAGAGCTTGTTGCCACATTAAGTCATGATATTAAGACGCCTGTTGCTTCAATTAAAGCGGTAAGCGAATTAATGCTTATGCAGGCAAAAGACGATAAGGTGATTAAACAAGTGAATACGATTTATTCGAAAGCAGAGCAAATAAACTTACTTGTAACAGATATGTTTCACGCCACTTTAGAAGAACTGCAACAGTTAAAATTAGCGGTAACCGAAGAATCGAGCGAAGTACTTGTTGATATGATTGAGAATGTCAATTTTGATCAGCAAATCGTCTATGATTCAATGCCACAATGTATTATTTTAATGGATCCCGTACGTATGCAGCAGGTAATAGACAATATTATCAGTAATTCATATAAATATGCAGGAACAAAAATCACGATTAAGTCTCGAATTAATCAGGGATATCTTGAACTTCACATCATAGACTACGGACCCAAAATTAGTGCAGAAGAATTACCCCTATTGTTCAATAAATATTATCGTGGGAAAAATGTTGAAGGCAAGAATGGGTCTGGCCTAGGTCTCTATATATCGAAGTACTTTATGGAAAATATGGGCGGCCAAATTAGCTGTTACATTCGAGATAATGGTTTTACGGTAGTTTTGAAAATTAAGCATGCATAATAATTAAGAATTAGTTAAGAATTGCACAAAGATTTAATAAGGATTCCATTTGTATGATAAGACTGTAATCTTCATTACGGTCTTTTTTCTTTTGGTTGGAAATACAATGATGAGCTTAATAAGGAGAGTGCTAAAAACATGACGAACACAATTATTAAAACCGAGAAGTTATGTAAAACCTTTTCGAGCGATGGAATTCAACAGCATGTATTAAAAAATCTAGATATCAGTTTAATGGAAGGAGATTTTACAGTCATAATGGGCAGTTCGGGATCTGGGAAATCCACTTTACTTTATGCAATTAGCGGAATGGATAAACCGACATTAGGCGAAATCGATTTTGGTGGGAAAAATTTATCGAAATTAAACAATGATCAACTGGCGATATTTAGAAGAAAGAATTGTGGCTTTGTATTTCAACAAATTTATTTATTAGACAATATGAGTGTACTCGATAATGTATTGGCAAGTGGTCTTTTAGTAAATAAAGATAAACGTGAACTTGTTAAAAATGTAAAAGAGCTCTTAAAACGAGTAGGAATCAATGAAAACTCATGGTCTAAATTTCCAACACAACTTTCTGGTGGTGAGGCACAACGAGTTGGGATTGTTAGAGCATTAATTAACAATCCGAGAATACTATTTGCTGATGAACCAACCGGTGCATTAAACTCGGCATCTAGTGATAGTGTTTTAGATGTATTCACAAATGTAAACCGTCATGGGCAAAGTATGGTCATCGTAACACATGATATTAAAACTGCACTGCGCGGAAATCGAATTTTATATTTGCGAGATGGAGTTATTTACGGTGATTTGCAGTTAGGTGCTTACGAGGAGAAAGAGAATATGGAGCGTCATGAAAAGCTTAGGGCCTTCCTTGCAGAGATGGGGTGGTAAGGTGAAAATCATGAATCTAGCTCTTGCTAATATTAGAAAAAGTAAGTCTGCAACAGCTTCTTTATTTATATTTATTTTAGTTGCTGCGCTACTTCTGAATATAGGTCTAATGGTTATTACTCAAGTAAGTGCATTTTTTGATAGTAAAGTAGAACAATTAAAAGATCCTCATGTAATAACAATGATGGAATATGCAAGTTATAACTCGAACTATGAAGAATTCATAGCGAATTATCCTGGAGTAACAGAGACAGAAACTGAAGAGATTATCATTATGAACATTGCAAAATTTAATTTTGGCAATAGTGAATTAGCTAGTAATGCCACTATTTTTAATGCAGATCATAATCGTAGTATCGGAGCGTTGAAGTTGATTGAAAAGCTAAATACTTCGAGTGCTAATGATATTTTTATTCCATATAGTTTTAAAACAAATGGTGGTTATAAGTTAGGTGAAAACTTTACTATTCACTATCAAGAAAAGGAATACGATTATCGAATTGCTGGGTTCTTTGAAACAACAATGATGGGTACGACTAGTGTTGGAATTTTAAAATTTATGTTACCAGAAACTGCCTACCTAGCATTAGCAGAGAAACTTGACAATGTATCAAAAGGTTTGATTATATCTGCAGTGATGGAAGACAAAACACAATCAACAAATTTACTAAGTGATTTTACTAAGGAGTTTCCTCAATCAACAGTAAGTGAAAAGAATTCATATATTTGGGGATTAGACATTGAAATGGTAAAAAATGTAAACACGTTAACCGTTAACATCGTGGCTATAATATTAGTAGCTTTTGCAACCATTATTGTGCTTGTATCACTAATTGTCATTAAGTACCGTGTATCAAATAGTATTGAAGACGGGATGACGAATATAGGAACACTTAAAGCAATTGGTTATACAAGTAGGCAAATTCTTTCATCCATTATCTTACAGTTTACTTTGATTGCTTTTAGTGCAAGTGTAGTGGGGATTGTATTGTCATATTGTCTGATGCCTTTGATTGGAGGTATTATTTCATCTTTATCCGGATTATTATGGATTCAAAGCTTTGATATGATTGTTAACTTAATCAGTATTTTCTTTGTGACAATATGTGTTGTAATCGTAACTTTCGTATCTGCCTTTCGTATACGAAAAGTTCAACCTGTTGAGGCACTTCGAGGCGGCATTCACACCCACAGTTTTAGAAAAAATTACTTTCCATTGGAAAATACGAGAGGTGGACTGCATTTCTTACTTGGTATTAAATCGATGCTCTCAAATGCAAAACAGAACATTATGATATTTTTAATTATGATCGCTTTAACATTCGCTTCTGTATTTTCAGTGGTGCTTTACTATAACATTGCATCAGACAAAACCGCATTTGTTAACTTATTCGGCGCGGAACCGTCAAATGTGATGGTATCTATTAAGTCAGATGTAGAGCCAAGGGAACTTTTAAGTCAAATAAAAAAAATGGATCAAGTAAGAAAAGTAAATATATTTGATCTTATTACAACAAAAATTGATGGCCAAACCGTATATACTAATATTACTGATAATTATAACAACTTGGAGAATGATACCGTATACGAAGGTCGTCAGCCAAAACATGAAAATGAAATATCCATCTCCTGGGTTGTATCCAATCAAATTGATAAAGGAATTGGGGATATGGTTGATGTAGAATATGGGACTGAAACAGTTAGTTTTCTAGTGACGGGCCTTAGTCAATCAATTGGTAATTTAGGACAGACGGCTTCATTAACAATGGAAGGTATGAATCAATTACAATCAGATTATAAAGGTACTACACTTCATGTATATTTAGATGGAATATCGAACAAAGACTTTATCAAGAATGTTCAGGAACAGTACGGAAGTTTTATAGTTGATACATTAGATATCGATGAAAATATAGAAAGCCAAACAATTATTTATATCACTGCAATATTTGCAGTGATGCTGATGGTTTTGACAATTAATGTTCTGGTCGTTGTAATAATTCTATATCTAGTCGTTACAACGATGATTACAAAGCGTAAAAAAGAATTTGGCGTAATGAAAGCAATAGGCTATTCAACGTTCCAACTGATGAATCAAATATCGATCAGTTTTCTACCTGTAATCATTGCAGGCGTTGGAATTGGTGGTGGATTAGGGCTATTTTTTACTAATCCTATGCTTTCCTTATTACTTTCAAGTGTAGGGGTTAAACGTTTGGAATTTATCATTCATTTACCAATTATTCTAATGCTTTGTGTAGGCATCCTTTTTTTAGCCTACATTGTCTCAATACTCGTATCCATAAAAATTAAGAAAATTACTGCTTACAGTTTAATTACAGAATAGAATGATTCGAACGGGACAATTATGAGGTTCATTTGCACCTAAAGGGGACATTAGTACAAATCATTAGAATAAATAAGGAATGAATGAGAAATAATAGAACTAGCTCAAAAAAATGGAGTTGATTCTATGTCAAATGCAGGTGAAATGCCTCGAGAAGAAGGGATAGACCATAGTTTAAGCCTTATAAGAGAAGGATATAGGTATATCTTGAATAAACGTAGCAGTTTCAATTCTGATATTTTCGAAACCCGATTACTTGGAAAGAAAGCAATCTGTATGGGAGGTAAAGAGGCTGCTGAACTAGCAAAATTGAAATTGAAAATGTAAAGCTTAGAATGTAGGTTCATTTAGCATTCTTGTTAATAGAAAAGTGCCAAAAGTCGATTGAGGAGCAATCGACTTTTTCAGTATGGCCAAAAAGCTTTCGTATGCACAATTCATCAATCCAAATTATTTCTTTTCCATGGGGGATTCGTATTCTTATGGGAAATTTTATTGATTTTATAAACAGTAAATGGAATGACAAACGATAAAACTGTACATATCACCATTGTTACATTAGTAAGGTGGTCGATTAAAATATTCCACATATATAAATACCTCCCTTAATGCGATTTAAGAATATTTCCAGGCTTTTCGATTGTTACATTGACATCAATATTCACATCACTCTTTGAAAAATAAGCTTGACCGTCTTCCCAATCATCTTTGACTTTTGACCATAAAGGATAATGGTATTTATAAAGATGTGTATTTATCCCAAGTAAATCTGTTTGCACATCGTTTTGCAAAATAGAAACCGTATTTGTAGTCATTTGAGTAATCTGTTTTTCCAATGCTTTTTTTAACTCTTTATAGTGAGACTCGTTCATGATATCAAGGGAACCATATTGCTCTGCAATGCCTGCTTCAACATTAATTGTAATATGGAATTTTAAATGATTTTTATCCTTATTTTTTAGTGAAATTTTACTTTTAACTTTTAATATTTCAAACGTAATATCATGATTATTAAATTTAATATTCAACGTACCCGTTTGATCTTTAGAATTGATGAAATTAACTCCTTTAGCGTCATCACTAGTTAACATACCAACGACCTTGTTTTTCTTCCCGTTATAAATTGAAAGACCGGTATAATTGATGGTTGATGTATTTACGATATTTAATATAGGAATGGCAAAACTTTTTTTGGATAGAAGTAAAGCTTGTATATCGCCAACTATTAGTGGTTGAGCTATTTCCAAATTCGACTTGTTTTCTAATAGCTTGGAAATATACATACCAGGGATTTTCTCGTTTTCAGGGAGAACGTATAGGTAATCCCCCGCATGATCTTTTGTAATCGCAACTTTTACACTACGTAACATATCCTTTTCACGAAGGAAAATATCCATTAAATCCTCAAATAAACCCTCTTCTGTTGCTACTGCCTCAGAAAATAGGACAACATTTAAATGCGTCACATTTGTGATTCGCCCTGCTTGTTTAATCATATCTCGATTCATTTCAATAATTGTATTGCCAGTTTGAGATAAATTTCGAAAGGCCGGCATTGAATTACCACTATTTTGACCCTGCACTAAGCCAGAGGGCACAATAAGTTGCTGTGTTAATTGAAACTTACTATTTTTATCTTGACCATAATCTTCATTAAGGTGTTGATTAATTATTTTTTCGTCTTGTTGTAATCGCGTTTCGCCTACTATTTGCGGTTGAGCGCGTTCATCAATATCCATCTTGCTAGAACTATCTGCCATATCGATTGCAATACCGGATACAAACCCTCTTTCTTCAACCTCAATTTTATCCCAACAAGCAGCAAGAAGTAGCGGACTTAATAAAAGAATAATAAATCCTATATTTTTAATCATTCGTCTTCACACCCTTGACTAATAACATAATTCCAAGAAGAAATATAACAAAAACTAAAAAGCCTATCTGTATGTATGCCATATATTTTGCTATTTGATTGACTGCAATATAATTTGTCGGCAACATAGCTAAAAAGGTGATAACAGGAGACAAGATAAAAATAATTGTCATTTTATTAGCATTTTTAAAAATTAAATTTAGTAGCAGTACAGCAATATCAAAGGCCATTAAGCTGGTTGTAAATACAATGAGCGTCCAAATAATAAATAAAATTGAATCAAAGCGCTCAATAAAGTTTCCAGGATTTGATACTGTTTTTGATAACTCAAATACCGGATAGTAGAGATTATTTGTAACTGCATTCCCAAAAACACCGATGCACACAATAAAAATAATGATATAAAAGAAAAATGGCCATAAAATTCCTAACATAGTCATCTTAGGTGTCTGCTGAGGTTTTTTTACGAGCGAAATATAAAATAATACAATACCAAAACCTAAAAAGGCATGTAAACTAGATGTCGTTCCTTGAACAATCCCTTTTAAATCTGACTCAAAGATAGGCAGTAAATTTTCAAGTTTCATTGCTCCAAGAGGAAAGAAGATCAGTAATAATAACCCACCGATAACAAAGGGAAAAAAAAGAATATTAAGACGAAAAATAGCGGCACGAGAACCGCTAACAGCATAAACGACTACGAGAATAAACGCTAAACAAACAACTTCAATCGGTGTACGATCAAATAAATATTCATGGGATAATGTTGCGATTTCTCTAATTTGAAAGGCAGAAATGGCGATATATTGTGCGATAAAGAGAATGCTCAAAATAATGGCAACTGGTTTTGAAACTAAATAAGATGCAAAGGAAAGAAATGATTGATTTGGAAAGGAACTTGCAATTTTTGCAAGTAGCCACCCAAAAACAATGGCAATAAGTCCACCAAATAAAATGGTAAGCCATCCATCCGCTGATACTGTATTTTCGGCAATATAACGTGGCAAAAATAAAATGGTAACACTAATAATATTTGAGGCCACGGCAAACATAATGTCTTTATCGTTAATAAATTCAGCTTCTTTATAAAGTGTCATGGCTTACCCTTTCCTCCATTATTCTTTTGTTCTTTATCCTCGTCAGGTTCTAAAAATGGTTGAGGCTGACGCTTTACAAGTGTAGTAATGGGAGCGCGGATGATCACATTTTTTAAATCCCATAAGTAATTGGGTGCAAAAGGTGCTGAATAAGGGATTCCGATACTTTTTAAATTTGCCAAGTGAATGTGAATCATTATAAAGACAAGGATAATTCCATACAATCCAAGCATCGTAGCGGCAAAAATAGCGCCAAAACGTATGACTCTAAGCCCTATGGATAGACTGTAATTTGGAAGTGTAAATGCTGAAATTGCTGTTAGAGAAATGGCAATTACCATTAAAGGGGTTACAATACCAGCTTGTACGGCAATTTCACCAATAACAATACCACCCACAATCCCAATAGTCTGACCAATCTTACTAGGTAATCTTGTTCCAGCTTCCTGCAATATTTCATAAAATAACGCGATTATCAATGCTTCGATTAAGGAAGGAAAAGGCACACTCTCTCTTGAGGAAGCAATTGTAAATAAAAGCTGTGTCGGAATTAATTCCGGGTGATAGGATACGAGTGCTACATAAAGTGCTGGTAAAAAAAGTGTCATATAGAAAGAAACAAAGCGCAAAAGACGTAGTAACGTACTTATTAACCATCGTTGATTATAATCTTCAATTGATTTAAGGGAATCCCCAATAGTGATTGGCATGAGGAGAGCAAAAGGTGAACCTTCTACGATAATGCAAATTTTCCCTTTCGTTAAATTATAGGCGACTCTGTCAGGCCTCTCTGTATCAAGTATTTGTGGAAAGGGCGATAAATTACTATCTTCAATCCATTGTTCAATAAATCCAGAATCCGGGGCAAAATCAATCTCCATGGTTTTTAATCGGCGAACGACCTCATCTACAATTTCGGGTTTAGCTCGTCCTTCAATATGGCAAATAGCAATATTTTGATTAGATTGTTTCCCAATTTTCATTGTATTAATGCGAAGATTTGGATCCTTAACTTCTCGTCGTATAAGTGCAAGATTAAATTTTAAGCTCTCGACAAAGCCTGATCTAGAGCCACGTATTACAGATTCAGACTGTGGTTCCTCGATCGAACGAAATTCGCCACCACTTGTCCCTAACAGTATCGCTTGGTTGCATTCATTTAATAGAACAGCCGTATCGCCCTCTAATAAGGCTTTAATAATCTGATTAATATTTTTCGATTTTTTAATTTCGGTCAGTGCAATCATTTCTTCGTAAACCGTATCAAACATGGAAGTTTTAGGTTCTTTTTTGTTCAACTCAAGGATTCTTAAGATATTGTTATTTACTTGGTCCTCATTTACAATTCCCTTTAAATAAATCATGACAAATTTATTTTCAATAATTCCAATACTACTTTCTCGAATAATTAAATCTGCGGGGTTTCCAAGTATTTTTTTTATGATTTCTACATTAATCTCCAAACTGTTCTCAAGATTGCTTTGTTCATTTGAAAGATTACTCATTTTTTTAACTCCTGTTCAAATACTGACCTCTTTATTATTTTCTCTCAACAGTATGAAATTAATACACTAATTGGAAAGTAAAATAAAAGTATTTGGTTTTATAGTTCCAGGATCTAAAGGTATTTTTGACGAATGAGTTGTACTAATAAAGAGAAGCGTTGAATAATGATAAGTACACGCTCCATTTCTTTGTTTTTCAAGTGAGGGAGGAAAATAATTGAGATTATCTGAACTTCATCCAATCTTCTACCGCGCACGAATTCAACAGAAAAGACTTTTTCGATTTTTAGCAAATTTACAGGAAAGAAAACGGTTTGCAACGCATAAAGAATTATCAACAACATTCTCTTATACTTGTAAAAAGCACCAATCATTGTTAAGAAGAAAATTGGGAAATAGCGACCCTAAATTACAAGAAAATAAGATAATAAATTTAAAGACTGCTGCGAGTGAAATGGACGGAGTAATTATTAAACCTGGTGAAACCTTTTCTTTTTGGCAACTGGTGGGTAAAACTACTGAAGTAAGAGGCTATATTGAGGGCATGCAGCTCTCAATGGGAGAAGTGAAGACGGGAATTGGCGGTGGAATTTGTCAGTTAGCGAATTTACTATATTGGATGACGCTGCACACATCCCTTGTTGTTACGGAAAGGCATCATCATAGTTTTGACCCATTTCCTGACTCGGGACGAACTCTTCCATTTGGTAGTGGTGCGAGTGTTTTTTACAATTACATAGATTTACGATTTTATAATCCGACCTCTAGATCTTTTCAAATAAAAGTTTGGGTAACTGATAAACATTTGAAAGGTGCCATATTCTCCAATGAAGAAATGCCCTACTCCTATCATATTGAGGAAAGACAACATCAATTTTTAAAACAGAATGGGAAAAACTATCGCCAGAATGGGATTTGGAGAAAGACTATCGATAAAAAAACGGGGCAAATGATAAAAGAAGAGCTGCTAATTAAAAACTTTTCAGAAGTGAAGTATCCTATACCGGAGGAATTAAACTGAATAATTGGATATGAAAAAGGACCATTTTACGATAAAGTGGTCTTTTTAATTTGACTAGCTTATTTATTCTCAAATGATCTTAGCTTTTTTTAGTATAAGTGATGCAATCTGTATAGCGGATACTCCAAGGCTTTTGGTTCAAAATAAATAAGATGGAGCATAAAGGGTTTATTTATAAACTTCTTTTCCAAAATAACAAAATAAAAGCCAAATCAAGGGGTAGGTAAAAATGGATGTTTTTGATTGCATCGTTATAGGTGGAGGCCCATCTGGGTTAAGTGCCAGTTTAACTTTAGGGAGGGCAAGGAGAAATATTGCGTTATTTGACGATGGAACGAATAGGAATAGAGTAACGCAAGAGTCACATGGTTTTATTACTCGAGATGGGATAAAACCACAAGAGTTTAAAGAAATAGGGTTAAAAGAGTTGGAGAATTATCCATCCATATCATATTTTAATACAACAATTACGGAAATAAATAAGGATATAAGTAATGATAAATTTATTATCAAAACAGCTAATGGTCAGGAATTTGTTGCAGAAAAGATTATATTAGCTACCGGTATTCGAGAGGTGTTTTCTATACCAAGTATTAGAAATTTTTATGGAAAAAGTCTATTTAGCTGCCCGTATTGCGATGGCTGGGAGCAAAGGGATAAGCCATTAGTTGTTATTGCAGAAAAAGAAGAGCATGTATTGCATCTGGCTAAATTGATTTATACCTGGTCGCAGGATTTAGTTGTCCTAACAAATGGACTTGAACTATCTAAAGAAGGCGTTACAGAGTTACAAAAACGCAGCATCAGAATTATATCAGAGCCGATAAAAAATTTAATAGGTAATGACGGATATCTACAAAAAATTGAGTTTGTAACAGGAGAAACCATCTCAAGATCAGGTGGATTTGTTGCGCCATCCTATTACCGCCCTAATCAATTTGCTGAGAAGCTTGGCTGTAAAGTTCATGGAAATGGAAAGGTTATAACAGATGGTGTTGGTAGATCAACCCAAAAAAATATATATATTGCGGGAGAAACTGAAAAGTCCAAACCCACCTCATTAATGATTTCAGCTGCCAAGGGCAATAAAGCTGCAGTTTCCGTAAATACTGATCTAACTATGGAACGTTTTTGATTCCTTAATAATCCTTTTTGCCTTTTACACAAAAACCCCGAATAGGTCCACTCTTTTTAAGTGTCCGTTATTCGGGGTTCAGTTTGACCCAAGTAAAATTAATTAATTAGTAGTAAGAGATATTAGATTTTTTTACATAAGGTAAAAGACAAGGGAGTGATTCAAATAAAAAAAGTTGGGATCTGTAAAATTGTTATGTTCTTATTAGTCTTATTGTCTCTTTCTGCTTGCAGTATGTTGCGGGAAGAAATTAGTACAGAGATTGAAAAGCCAGGTGATGACATTATTGATAGTGAAAACGAAAGCACCGAAGCCGACTTAGACTTTATTTCCATCGAAAAAATTGAAACATATGAGGGCATGGAAATTACCGACTGGATCGATGAACAGACCGTTGTCCTTGCAAAGGAAAACGAAGGACTTGAAAAAATGACGCTTTTCGAGAATACTGAGTACTACCCTAGGAGCATTTATGTGTACAACTTGGGCACCAAAGAATTTAAAAAGATAAAAGCCCAAAAAGGAGCATTTCTTGGTGGAGCGACTTTGTCTACAGATAAAAAACATCTATTATATTATGAATACGCTATGGGGGATGTAGCTTATTATCTGATGAGTTTAGAGGACGAGGAGCAATCTTCTGTGCCGGAGGATAGTATTGGTATCGCTTATACAGCTGAGTGGACTGATGAACAATATGTAATTGGTGTTTCCTATAGTGGTGGAGCATATATGGCTGACACGGTAGGTAATCTAACTCAAATTGATGAGCTTCAGGAAGAACAATTGTTCACAGTTCATAAAATCCAGGGAAAAATCTATTATATAACTACAGATAGCCCATCCTATCAGGTGTATATGCTGGATCCGATGACCAAAGAAAAAAAGAATCTGCAATTAGAAAATGTGAATGGAATCACAATCTCGCCGGATGGAAAGCAAATACTGGTTAATCAAGTAACAGGGTCTACGAAAAGGCTAATAATTGCTGATGCCGATGGAACAATACAAAGTACAATTGCTGAAGGTTCTGAAGTGACTGGAGCTTCATGGTCTCCCAATCAGCAAATGATTGCATTTCAACTAATTTCTAATATAAATGGTGGAGATAGTAGTGGACTATACCTATATGATGTCTCGACTGGTAAATCCATGCAAGTCATTAAAGGTACAGTGTATGGCGAAATCAGATGGAGCCCTTCAGGTAAAAAAATTGTCGTTTCAGAACTGAATGAAAGAAACTATAACAGCAGTATCATATATATAAAATAGAAGGAAAACTAGATGCTTCTGTTAGAGAAAAAATCCTTATACAAGAGTTGTCTATTTTAATAGGGAGATTTCACTTAGAAAAATAATTTTTTGTAAATACTACAACATGTATTTCCCGTTTATGGTGTATATTTAGAATGACTTAAAATATATATGTAAGCAGTAATGACTGCATTAGTTGAAAGGGATGTACAATGAGCAAGATTGTTTTATCTACAGAAAGTGTAGCCGACTTACCAAAAGACTTTATTGAAAAGTATCAAATTCAAATCATACCGATGCATGTCATCATGGATGGAAAAGATTATTTAGAGAGCGAGCTTTCTGTAGAGGAAGTTTTTGATTATTATAATCATACTAAAAAAATCCCATCTACAACATCTACGAATGCACATGAATATCATAGTTTATTTACAGGGATTAGGAATAAATTTCCTGATAGCATTATTATTCACTTGGGATATACGTCAAGATCTTCGGGTTCCTTTCAAAGTGCGTTAATTGCAGCGCAAGATTTCGAAAATCTATTCCTAGTGGATACGCTAAATGTTACAGGTGGATTGGCTACAATTGTGATGTATGCGGCTAAATTACTTGAAGAAGATCCTTCTATTGACCATGTTCAGCTGATTGAAAAAATAGAATTCATTGCGTCTAAAACAAGGTTTTCTTTCATTCCCAATAGTTTAGAGTTTTTAAGAGCGGGCGGACGGGTGAGTAACGTTGCTTTTATTGGCGGGACGCTTTTAAAAATAAAGCCATGCATCGAATTAAAAGAAGGAAAGCTCGTTCCAACTAAAAAATATCATGGGAATATGAGATATGTCGCGGAAAAACTTATGCAAGATTACTTAAACCAATATGATATTGATAGAAAACAGCTAAATTTAATCTATTCTATCGGACTTAATGAAACTATAAAAAGAAATATGGAGAAAATCGCAAAGGATAAAGGCTTTGAAAAGGTAGAGTGGATACAAGGGGGTCCAACGATTTCTACCCATGCTGGACCTGGATGTTTTGGGATTTCGGGAATAGAACGATAGAAATGATTTTGAAAAAGTATCTTTGTTATCTAAATACAGGTCACTTGGATAAATTAGTTTAATCTATGAAAAATAGCCGTGTCGTTAAATCTGATTGTGGTCAGATTTTGCGGCACGGCTTTTTATTTGTGAATAATGTAGAGTTATTAGGAATTAGAAGTAGCAACTAATGCTGATTTTGAATTGGAGTTAATTATCTGTATTGTTTTGGCGCCTGGTGCCGTTCAATTATAAAATCCCATGAAAAAAAGAGGCATCCTAATGAAAGGATGCCTCTTTTTATGGTTACATCATTAAAATTAAAGTTTTACGATGTTTGTAGCTTGTGGGCCACGTTGACCATCTTCAACTTCGAATTCAACTTTTTGACCTTCGTCTAAAGATTTGAAACCGTCGCCTTGGATTGCTGAGAAGTGAGCGAATACGTCGTTTCCGCCTTCAACTTCGATAAAACCAAAACCTTTTTCTGCGTTAAACCATTTTACTGTACCTTGTGTCATTTAAATGACCTCCGTTATTCGTATTTAATAAGATCACATTTCCTATAAAGAAAAGATTCACATATTACAAAAAGTACCAACTAAAACACATATACTCTTTGTAATAGGTGAATTTATTGTTGTTGTTATTGTCTTGTAAATGTCTTATTGAATATAGTATATAACAGAAAATAACATTTGTCTAGTGCAAAAATAAAATTCTTCTCCAAAGCAGACGGGCAGTGAGATCGCCCGTCTATTTTTTATTTTAAAATTCTTCAATAACCACATAAATGGAAAGTCAATAATATCTTATGTGCTCACGTAAAATACTCGAGTTTCGCATTTGGAAAGAATTTTTCCATATAGCTGTATAACTGTACTTTCATTTCATCCTCTTCTTCTTTTTGATAAATGTATTTTCCGATTCCATACTTTCCCCATTTAATACGCCTTGAAGATTCATCTAACTCTAATTTAGTCTTCGGATAGTTTTTCTCAATGACGTTTTTTGCAGCCTTTGTAAATCGGTGCTGAATGAATTCAAATGTGATATCTTCTCGTGCATCCCTCGGTAACTCCGCATCAAGACGCTCAAACATATGATAGTACCCATCCTGCCAACCTTCATGAAGATAAATCGGTGCTACGATAAAACCAAGTGGATAACCAGCTCTTGCTACTTTCCCAGCTGCTTCAATACGCTTTGCTAAAGGTGAAGTACCTGGCTCTAAATTTTTAATGACGTAATCTGCATTAATACTAAATCGAAATCTTGTGTGGCCGTTATGATTAGCATCGAGCAAATGATCGACATGATGAAATTTTGTTACAAACCTTAATCTTCCTAATTCCGTTTGGCCAAAATGTTCAATTGCCCTTTTCAATGAATGCGTTAAATGGTCTATCCCAACAATATCAGATGTACAAGCTGCTTCAAATCGCGTAATCTCAGGAGCACGTTCTTCTATATAATGATCTGCCACTTCTAAAATTTCATCGACATTCACATATGTACGAAGATACGGTTTACTCCCCATCGTTGTTTGTAAATAACAATAATGACAATGCCCCATACATCCTGTCGCAAGAGGAATGGCATATTCTGCGGATGGTTTGGACGTGTCAAACTTTAATGTCTTGCGAATGCCCACGACGAGCGTAGATTTTGCGATACGATACTTTTGCAAATCATTGTCTCCAGGTAAATTCCGTATCTGATTATGTGAGGTTGTATAACGAATCTCGATACCTAGCCCTTCAAACTTTTCTTTCAGTTCTATACCTAACGGATACTCCAAGGCTTTTGGCTCAAAATAAACAAGCTGGGGTATAAAGGGTTTATTCATGAGTTTCTCCAGGATTGATGATATGAAGATTTTGAATAAAAATAAAAGTAATATTTCCTAATATTGCTAACATGTCATCACCTTCTTTTCGTATTTAATATTAGCTTATTTAATGAAGGAAAATTTATGATGTGGAAAATTGTGTAGTTGTTCTTTGCAAATAATACTTTGATATAAAAATCATTAAAGGGTACATCTTGCAAAAAAAATGCCCGGAATTTTATAGTTCAAATTCCGGGCTTGATTATCACTTACTTAAATTCCTCCATGACACACTGCCTCGCTTTCACATTGAATCTTAAGATTTCCCTAAGAAAACTCTGCTTTAGCTTCATTCAGTTTTGATGGTCCTTTTGAGATTGATGATTCGCACTCATCGGGTTAACCCTCCTAGTCATTTGGATTGGAAGTGAAATCTATAATAGTATGGGTCATTTTTTATTTTTTATACATTAAATATTATTTTTGTAATCAAAAAAAAAAATACCTTTAAGAACGTTCTTCATGTGTTGATTTTTCCCGATTTTGCACACATTAAAGTTAGACGCAACCAATT
The DNA here is from genome assembly GCF_003073375.1 of Lysinibacillus sp. 2017. NCBI lineage: Bacteria > Bacillati > Bacillota > Bacilli > Caryophanales > Bacillaceae > Lysinibacillus > Lysinibacillus sp. 2017. Next base: position 3,283,184 of record NZ_CP029002.1, on the reverse strand, counting down.
GCCGAAAACCTTTATTTTATAGTGATTATAACGTATCACGAATAATAAAACTTTCATTTTACATCACTGCAAAATATATTGTCAACAATAAAGTTGTGTTTGTTCAAAAAAAATGTTATGATAAGCTTATAATTGTTTTTTTGAATCGTATTTTCGAATTCCACTGTATCTTTTGCAGATAGAATTAAGGATACGTTTTTTTAATATCCTTATTTAAAAGGACAGAAAAAATTAAACAGTTGTGTAAGCCTTAAAGGAAGTTAGTTGAATGATTTATCAATTTGCTATCCAAAAGTAACGGAGTTTTTATTCCATGAGGAGGATTAGAAGAATGAATCTAATCAATAAGAAAGTTACACACAAGCTTTTTGGTACAGGTAGTATAGTTAAACATAATGATTCTAGTATTGAAATACATTTCGCAACAGAAAGTAAAAAGTTTGTTTTCCCTGATGTATTTGGAACGCATCTTAAACTACATGATAAAAGCGATGCCAATTCACTTGAAAAAATGATACAAAAAAATGAAATAGAGCGTAAGGAAGAAGAAGTTAAGAAGGAAGAGGAGAAAAAACTCCAACGAATTAATGAAGAACTTCACTTGCAACATGAAAAACTTATGAAAAACCATAAACTTCATCCCGAATCACAAATGGTTTTTTGGTGTGATAAAGAAGAACAAAGTAGTGCCTTTTCAGAGTGGAAGGTTTTTGCTGGCGTTTCGAAAAGCGGTAATAATAAAGGAAAGCCAAGCAAACCCGTACGCTTGCATCAAAATAGTGCTGTGTTGTTAACATCAGTAGATCCTGACATGCCTGAAAAAGAAAGACGCATCTTAGGTGTCTATATGGTGGAGGAAGGATTTATCGGTAAGCTTTGTGAAGACGGATATATTCCTGCTCATTCAAAATACAGAATCCAACTTACAGAAGAAGAATCGAATAAGATTCTTTTCTGGGAATATTACGTAAATGAAAAATTCACCCATAAAATGACATGGAATACAGGTAAACACCGTTATTTCGATAATTCTTGGATGGCTCAAATTTTGTTAGATATCGTTTCATTAAAGACTGACCCAGAGGAACGAGAGCTGGCACAACAATTTTTCAAATATTTTTGCAAAATGAATCAAATTACAGCCCAAGAGTTAACAAAGCCTAATGGCGCATTAATGCGTAATTAGACGTTAGCCTAAAGCTATTAAGAATGATAAAAAAACGAATTCCCGATGGTGGAATTCGTTTTTTTTTTGAACCATTTGCTCTTATTTTCAATGGTTAAATGAAAATTTAGTGGAATCCGAAGTTGTGTGAAGAAAAATTAAAAGAGCTAGGTTATACTATAATAATGATTAAAAGTAAGAGCATGTTACTTTTGCATTTTGGGATAAGTAGTTGTCTTACCCATTAATGAAAGGATTTGAATATTACTATGGCAAATAATTTTTGGCAGGACTTACCAAAGCCATTTTTTGTACTAGCACCAATGGAAGATGTGACGGATCTTGTATTTCGTCATGTCGTCGCAGAAGCAGGAAGACCAGATGTATTTTTTACGGAGTTTACAAACTCAGATAGCTATTGTCACCCAGAAGGTATTAAAAGTGTGCGTGGGCGTTTATCTTTTACAGAAGATGAGCAGCCGCTTGTTGCACATATTTGGGGAGATAACCCTGAGTATTTCCGTAAAATGAGTATTGGGATGGCGGAACTAGGCTTTAAAGGCATTGATCTTAATATGGGCTGTCCTGTACCGAATGTAGCACAAAGAGGGAAAGGTAGTGGCTTAATTTTACGACCAGAAGTGGCAGCAGAACTAATTGAAGCAGCCAAAGCGGGCGGATTACCTGTCAGTGTAAAAACGCGACTAGGTTATAAAGAAGTCGATGAGTGGAAAGAGTGGCTGACACATATTTTAAAACAAGATATCGCCAACCTTTCGATTCATTTACGTACAAGAAAAGAAATGAGTGCGGTTGATGCGCATTGGGATTTGATTCCAGAAATTAAAAAATTACGAGATGAAATTGCACCGAATACGTTATTAACTATTAATGGCGACATTCCTGACCGTGCAAAGGGCTTAGAACTTGCTGAAAAATACGGTATTGACGGGGTTATGATTGGGCGCGGTATTTTTAAAAATCCGTTTGCTTTTGAAAAAGAGCCAAAAGAGCATAGTCCAAAAGAATATCTTGATCTTTTAAAATTACAATTGGACCTACAAGACAAGTACGCAGAAATATTGCCACGCGCAATGTCTGGACTTCATCGCTTTTTCAAAATTTATGTTAAAGGATTCCGTGGTGCAGGCGAATTAAGAAATCAATTGATGAATACAAAGTCAACGGATGAAGTGCGTACATTGCTCGATCAATTTGAATTAGACAATGTTGAGTGATGACATATAAATAATGGGCTAACAACTTAAATCTTGTCAAATCCACTTACCACAGTGCTAGGTTGTAGCTTAGATAAAAATGAAAGCATCAAATTCAGAAAGAGCTGTTTAACTCTTTTTTGAATTTGATGCTTTTTATTATGCGTCATTTTAGTAAAGGCTAACCAAATCTTCCTTTAGTCTCAATAGTGCAGGTACTGAGGAACATAATTAAATTGCTGATAATGTGGCCATTGATAATTTTGATTTATATATGGATGAGGCGCACATTCTACTACTTTGTTGCAATCCACAGGGGGACCAATAAATGTGGAAGGCTTAACTGGTGCAATGGCTTGCTTCCATAGATTTTCATCCATGCAATACGTATGAGCCATGATTGATGCAGGTGTAAATTTTAAAATATCAGAGCCTGAAATTACTTCTGGCGTTGGCGCATTAAAAATGGCTAATAGGTGCGTGTTATCAGCAGTTGCTACGATATAATGCCACCAGCCTTGTGGAATATTTGCCACTTGCCCAGGGGTAATCGGAAAATCGAGAAGTTGTTTTGTGAATGGATTTAGGATTGAGACAACAACAGCGCCCGCGATACAATAGATTAACTCGGCCGCATTTTGGTGATAGTGCGGTTCTATGACATTATTAGCACTTAGGGAAATATCTAAGAGTGATACCTGATCCAGTGTATTTAATTGTTGTACACCTAATACGTTAATAAAGTTGTTGCTATCTTTTTGGAATAGCGGACTCTTATTTACATCAAATGTGAATTGAGCAGATGGAGATGTGTAATCCAAAGAGGACATATAATTTTTTCACCTCGATACATTATTGATAACAAATCTTCTAGGTAGGTTATGCACTTACAACTTGTTCGGTGTACATCGTTAGTAAACGTTAAATAGCAAATTACTTTAATCAATTGGTCTTTACCGTTAGCAAAATTTCATATATAGAGTAAAAGGTTATAGGAGTCGAGAGATTGGATAAACAAAATAGCAAATATAGATGGGTTGTATTTGTTTCTGTAATGCTTACGTATTTGTTAATGGCGAGTCAACGAACAGCTCCGGGATTGATTACGGACCAAGTGATGAGGGATTTTAATGTAACGGCATCTACGATTGGATTTCTGGCAAGTATACAATTTTTTATATACACGGGTTTGCAAATTCCTATGGGGATTTTGGCTGACCGTTTTGGGCCCAATTATTTTCTGATTGTCGGGGCCACTCTAACAGGGATTGGAACAATTATTTACAGTCTTGGTACGCATGAGTTTGTCTTATTCTTTGCCAGAATGCTGACGGGGATGGGGGATGCGACCATCTGGGTTAACCTTGTGTTGATTTTGGGCGGATGGTTTAGCACAAAGGAATTTGTTCGATTAATTGGTCTGGCCGGCATGACAGGAAGTTTAGGATTTCTTTTGGCAACCGTCCCTTTCTCTGCATGGATTGACTTACTTGGTTGGAGAGGCGCATTTTTTTCAGCGGGATTTTTATTATGCTTATGTGGCATTTTGCTTTATTTTGTCCTCTTAAAAAAACCAAAACAAATTTTTCACAATGAGCCGGACGTTGTAACCAATAATGGCGAGCGTGAAAAAACATCAGTTTTACTACGAAGAATATTTTCAAGTTGGCAAGCGTGGAGTTTATTCTTTTGTCATTTTGGTGTTGTTGGGGCGTATGTTGGATTTATCAGTTCGTGGGCAGTGCCTTACGGAATTAGTGTGTATGGAATGACACGTTCGGATGCGAGCGGGTTGGTTATGATTGGTCTAGTGGGCGCATTGATTGGAGCTCCTCTAACTAGTTGGATTTCAAGTCGATTAGAAACGATTAAACGCCCCTATGTTGTGGTGCAATTAATTGTTTTATTCTGCTGGTCTTGCTTCCTCTTATTTAAGGCGCACCCACCATACGTCTTATTACTAATACTTTTCTTTATCATTGGCTATGGATATGGGGCAAGTGCATTAACTTTCGCTGCCGTTCGTCAATCTTTTAAAATAACAGAATCAGGTATCGTATCGGGGTTTGCAAATACGGGTGGATTTCTAAGTGCGGTGTTGCTACCAATTATTTTTGGAAATATACTGGATCATTTTCAGTCCCCCACAAGCAGTATCACTGAAGGTTACTACTACAGTTTCATCACGCCCGTGATTTTCTCCATCATTGGATTGATTGGAGCAAGTTGTTTTAAGGAAAAGCGACAGGACGCCAAAGAAATGTCCAAACAACCTAAAAGTAGTTAATAAAACGTAAGGTGGTATGTGCCACCATCATTTTCCCACCGATCTATATCGCAGTCATCATGAATCCAGTTGTCAGATATTTCTTCGGCATTTGGAAGTAGACATATTCTTGCCACTGAAATCCTCCTCATCTAAAAAAAGTTATTTTATACAGCCGCTTTTTTACAAATCTTTCATATCTATTTTATGCAATGTATATGGTTTAGTTAATAGTCGAGATGAAGTTGAAGTTCAAACGATCGTTACTTACATATAGCTACTGTTTTTATTACATAACCTTCATAACTTCGTGCATCCTATAGCTAAGAGGAGGTGTGTGAATGGAAGAAAAAAAGTTTACGGAAGCTGGGACAGATATTGATGAAGTGAAGCGATTAAATGCAGCTTCTGGTCTTTCTTATAACGATGCAAAAGCGTTACTCGCACAAGAATCTGAAGTTCAAACGGTCGATGAAATTCCGCTTAAACCACTAAAGGAAAAGTTAGAAGTAGACAGTAATGCCTACAAATTAAATCAAATACCTGGCAGTATCAATTTAGATCGTAACAGTCTAAGGTAAAATTCAAAATTCACTCATCTAGGAGGTTAACATGTCTAATTCAAGTAAAGGGAAACCAAATGACAACTCGAGTAATGTCGACCGAATACGCGATATTATTAAAAACACTGAAGGCAATCTTATGGACGCCGAATTTAGCAAGGAATTCGTAAATCCTGTGCAGCGTGAAATTATAAGAGAAAAAAACGAGCGACGCAAATACTCAATAGAAGAACTTAAAGAAGAAATAAAAGAAGAAGTTACAAAAGGCAAAAGAGGGAAAGCATAGGCAATGATTAATTAGTAAAGGAAAAATAAATACAAATGTTATAATTCACAGAAGTAACGCTGATTTAGCGAATACTTCTGTGAATTAATTAAGGTAATTCAAGGTAATCCACTTTTCGCATGATTTGGCGCGAAATGTGCTTTTTTAAGGACGATGAGCCTTATCTTTTTTGGATATGAACGTCTTACAGCACGTATCTGTTGAGTGTGCGGCTTTCCCTTTTACCTCATGAAAAAAATCAGAAGCAAACTCTGTCAGATCATTTTTGTTGGTTTGATCATTCATATTGATTTCAATCTTTTCGGCGCCACAAACATTCCCCTTTGCATGAAAAAAACAGTTGGACACAGTACATTTTACCTCTAAAGTGGGCATAGCTTTCCTCCTCTTTGATTTGATTAATCCTGAAAAATACAGAAAAAGGCGATAATCAATAATTGCCCTTTTTATATTCTTCAAATTTTATTTTGTCCAATTGGCGGATTTTTATTTTCAAACGAATGAATCTCCTTTTCTAAGCTTTATGTTGACGAAATACTAGCTGTTTCGTTAATTTAAAGACAAGAATTCAATTGGAAAAGGAGAATAATAATGCTTAAAAGTAAAACGGTAACAGAAGAACAACTTGCACAATTATTACAGACCTTAAAACAAAGATTTGAAAAAAACATGAATCGACATGAAGGAATACAGTGGGAGCAAGTACTGGAAAAGCTGGAAGAATGTCCAGAAAAGTTATGGTCACTTCAGCAAATGGAAGAAACAGAAGGTGAGCCAGATGTAATTGGTGTTGATGCAAATACAGGCGGCTATCTATTCATGGACTGTTCTGCAGAGAGTCCAAAGGGAAGAAGAAGTATTTGTTATGACCGAGAAGCATTAGATGCAAGAAAAAATAATAAGCCTGCAACAAGTGCGATGGATGTAGTGAAAGAAATGGGAATTGAATTAGCTACGGAGGCACAATATCGTGCGCTTCAAGAGTTAGGTGAATTTGATCTGAAAACATCAAGTTGGATTGCTACTCCTGACAACATTCGAAAGCTTGGTGGCGCATTATTCTGCGATCGCCGCTATGATACCGTATTTGTTTATCATAATGGTGCGGATTCGTACTACGGGGCAAGAGGTTTTCGTGGGGTATTCGTGTTAAATTAGTTGATTGGTTTAGCTAATTTCCTGAATAGAAAACGTAATATGCACAATACTAGGATTGATTTCATTTATTAACGCTGATGATTAGGAGGCGGAAGCAGATGGGTAAAGATCCAAAGTCAATTCAAAAGTCTGAAAAAATCCACCAAAACTGGACAAGTGAAAAGCATCAAAAAGCTCAACAAAACGGCGAAACAGAAATTACGCTTCATAACCGTATTTTGAGAACTGAAGCAAAAGCGAGACAGTTTTAAGCATCCGTTACAATAATTGAAATCAAGAAAAGGGAAGGTCTCTAAGTAGAGATTCTTCCTTTTTATTTGTTTGAAATCAAAAAAATAATCCATTTGAAAATGAATTCCTAACGTATAAAATTCCATTATATTTCCAATGCTTCACAAAAGGAGTGAGCAGTATGGAAGATAAAACATTAACGAATCGACAAGGACATCCAATTACAAATAACCAACAGCTAAGATCAGTTGGAAATCGTGGTCCTGCGACACTAGAAAATTACGATTTTATTGAGAAGATTAGTCATTTTGACCGAGAACGAATTCCAGAACGTGTTGTACATGCGAGAGGCGCAGGGGCACACGGTTTTTTTGAAGCTTATGGAATGGTAGGGGATGAACCAATTTCAAAGTATACAAGGGCGAAGTTGTTTCAACAAAAAGGAAAACAGACACCTGTTTTTGTTCGCCTTTCGAGCGTCATTCACGGTGGACATTCTCCTGAAACATTACGCGATCCACGTGGCTTTGCGGTGAAGTTTTATACTGAGGATGGGAACTGGGATTTAGTCGGCAATAATTTAAAAATCTTTTTTATCCGGGATGCGATGAAGTTTCCTGATATGATTCATGCATTTAAGCCTGATCCACTTACGAATCGGCAAGATGCAGAACGCTTTTTTGATTTTTGCGCGGCGTCTCCTGAAAGCTTTCATATGGTAACCCTTATTTATTCGCCATGGGGGATTCCCGCGAATTATCGCATGATGCAAGGCTCAGGGGTTAATACGTATAGATGGGTGAATGCAGAAGGAAAAGGTGTGCTCATAAAATACCATTGGGAGCCGAAGCAAGGCATTCGCAATTTAACACAACAGCAAGCAGAAGAAATTCAAGGAAAAAATTTCAACCATGCGACACAGGATTTACATGATGCAATTGAACAAGGGGAATATCCAGAGTGGGAGTTATTTGTGCAAATCATGGAAGACGGACCACATCCAGAGCTTGATTTTGACCCGTTAGATGACACAAAGCTTTGGCCAGAGGAATTATTCCCATGGAAGGCAGTCGGTAAAATGACGCTTAATAAAAATCCTGAAGATTATTTTACAGAGGTAGAGCAGGTTGCATTTGGGACAGGGGTTCTCGTGGATGGACTTGATTTTTCAGATGATAAAATGCTACAAGGACGAACTTTCAGCTATTCGGATACCCAGCGTTATCGTGTTGGACCAAACTATTTACAGTTGCCAATCAATGCGCCGAAAAAGTATGTGGCAACGAATCAACGTGGTGGACAAATGCAATACAAAGTCGATACGCATGAAAATCCACATATTAATTATGAACCTTCCTTATTAGGTGGTTTGAAAGAAGCAAAGCAAGTTGGAAAAGAACATACCCCCTTTGTCGAAGGGCATCTCGTTCGTGCACCACTTGATCGAACGAATGATACGAAGCAAGCTGGAGAGACCTATCGTAATTTTGAAAAATGGGAGCAGGATGATTTAATCCTGAATTTAACAACCGATTTAGCAAAGTGTGCTCCAGTTATCCAAGAAACGATTATTCGCTATGCCGAACAAGCAGATGCAGAATACGGACGCCGCTTACGTGATAATTTACACGCAACGAATAATCCAGATTCGGGCCCACTCGGCAATGCAAAAAACGATGAAGCTGTGCAGCAAGCAATTGAAAATAGTAAGGAAACAGGTCCGTTATAATAAAAATGCCGAGCATCCAATTTGGATGTTCGGCAATTCATTTTTACAACCACTTAGAAAGTTGCTCTTTTGTAGCTAATACAAAGTGGCCAGGGCGTGCTTCTAAAACTTGTACATTTTCTGATGTTTCTTCATGTGTGTATGGAATACGTACACGTTTTCGCTCATACTCTGGGTTTGGCTGAGGTACAGCTGAAAGTAAAGATTTCGTATATGGGTGAATAGGGTGATTATAAATCTCATCCGCAGCCCCTAGCTCTAATATTTTTCCGCGATACATTACCGCAATTCGGTCAGAAATATATTTCACCATTGATAGGTCATGAGCAATAAATAAATAGGTTAGTCCACGTTCTTTTTGAAGTTGCTTTAATAAGTTAACAACTTGTGCTTGAATCGATACATCAAGTGCAGAAATTGGCTCGTCGGCAATGATAAAGCTTGGATCTAAGCTAAGTGCACGGGCAATTCCGATACGTTGACGCTGACCGCCTGAAAATTCATGTGCATAACGGTTTGCGTGCTCACGGTTTAAACCAACCGATTCTAGCAGCTCCCCAATTTTTTCTCGACGCTCTTTTTTGTTTTTATAAAGGCCGTGGATATCAAAACTTTCCGCAATAATTTCGCCAGCCGTCATACGCGGATTTAACGATGCGTATGGATCTTGGAATATCATTTGCATATCACGGTTAAACTTCAGCGCTTCTTTACGAGAAGAATAAGAATTTACGTTTTTCCCGTTAAATAAAATCTCGCCGTCAGTAATATCATAAAGGCGAATAATAGAACGCCCAGTAGTCGATTTACCACAACCTGATTCACCTACAAGTCCAAGTGTTTCACCTTCATAAATATCAAAGCTGATGCCATCAACCGCTTTAATCGGTGCTTTATCAGTACCAAAATGTTGTTTTAATCCTTTGACTTCTAAAATCTTTTTACGCATTATGCCTCGCCTCCTTTTGCGGATTCAATACGGCGAGCAACCACTTCTGGCAGTGGAATATTTGGCGCATTCGGATGAAGTAACCACGTTTTCGCAAAATGCGTCTCAGAAATTTGGAACATTGGTGGTTCTTCTTCAAAATCAATTGCTAAAGCTAGCTCGTTTCGAGGAGCAAAAGCACAGCCCTTAGGTGGATTGATTAAATTTGGAGGTGAACCAGGAATGGCACGTAATAGCTCATCTGTTGAGTTGTTTAAGTCAGGCATTGAACCTAGTAAGCCCCAAGTGTAAGGGTGTTGCGGGTTGTAGAATATATCCTCTACAGTGCCATACTCAACGATTTGGCCAGCATACATAACTGCAACACGATCAGCTACATTCGCTACAACACCTAAGTCATGTGTAATGAAAATAATTGACGTATTTGAATTTCTTTGAATTTCCTTCATTAACTCTAAAATTTGTGCTTGAATCGTTACATCAAGTGCTGTTGTTGGTTCATCTGCGATTAATAGCTTTGGATCTGCAGCAAGTGCAATCGCAATAACAACACGTTGGCGCATCCCTCCAGATAGCTCATGCGGATAAGAACTATAACGTTTTTCAGGATGTGGAATACCTACCTGATTTAGTAATTCAATTGAGCGAGTTTTGGCTTCGCCTCTAGAAGAAACTTTTTTGTGCTTTAATAAAACTTCCATAATTTGTTTGCCAATACGCATCGTTGGATTTAATGCCGTCATGGGATCTTGGAAAATCATTGCAATTTCATTGCCACGAATAGATAACATTTCTCTTTCAGAAAGAGGAATGATATCGCGACCATTAAATTTAATTTCGCCCCCAGCATAAATACCAGGTGGCTCGGGAATTAGCTTCATTAAAGCGTTGCTTGTAACACTTTTACCTGAGCCTGATTCGCCAACGATTGCGAGCGTTTCACCTTCAAATAATTCAAAATTTACGCCTCGTACGGCCTGTACAATACCGGCGTACGTTTTGAAATGAATACGTAAATCATTAACTTCTAAAATTTTCTTTTTCATATCGTACACCCTTTTCTATTTACGTAATTTAGGATCTAATGCATCGCGAAGTCCATCTCCAACAGCGTTAAATGCAAAAATCGTTAACGAAATGAAGAGGGCTGGGAAGATTAAACGCCAAGGTGCAGATTGAATGGCCTTATTACCTTCTGAAGCCATCGTACCCCAACTTGCCATCGGTTGTTGCACCCCTAAACCAATATAACTTAAGAATGATTCTGTAAAGATAGCACCAGGAATCGTTAATGTCATTGTTACTAAAATAACACCCAACGCATTCGGAATTAAATGGCGTTTAATTAAATGCCAACTATTCGCACCTAATGTTCGAGAAGCTAAAACGAATTCACGACTTTTAATTGAAAGAACTTCTGCACGAACGATACGTGCCATATTTACCCAACCAGTAATGGATAAGGCAATAATCATTGGAACTAAACCTTTTTCCATAACAACTAATAAGATAATTACAACTAGCATGTAAGGAATTGCAGTTAAAACATCGGCAATACGCATCATAATGTTATCGACACGTCCACCTAATAATCCAGAAATACTTCCCCAAAGAACGCCGATGATTAAATCGATAACTGCGGCAGCAATACCGATGAATAATGAAATTCTTGCCCCTTGCCATACACGAACGAATAAATCACGTGCAAGGTCATCTGTTCCAAACCAGTGTGTAGCAGAAGGCGCGGAATTGTATAGTCCCGTACTTTCTTCATAGTTCCAAGAAGAAAACATTGGTGCAAGTATGGCCATTACTCCAATCAATACTAAAATAACGAGCCCAATAATCGCTAGCTTGTTATGGGAAAAGCGATATATAACCTCTTGCCAAAATGAAACTTGTTTTTTATTGAGAGAATCTGCTTCTTGTGTACGTGCCCCAACAACTTTAAAACGTTCAGGAGCAATGTTGTCAATATTTGAATTGTGCTGTGTCATTATTTTTTTGCTCCTTTCAGTTTGATACGAGGGTCAATAAAGCTGTATAAAATATCTACGATTAATACAGCAAGCAATAAAATAATTGAATAGAAAACGGTTACACCCATAATGGTCGTATAGTCACGGTTCGTAATTGACTGTACGAAGTGACGTCCGATACCAGGGATAGCGAAAATCTGTTCAATAATGAAACTACCTGTTAATACGCCGGCTGTTAAAGGTCCTAAATATGTGATAACTGGCAACAAAGCATTGCGAAGGGAGTGTTTGAATACGACTGTCCACTTACCAATACCTTTTGCTCGTGCAAGTTTTACATACTCACTATTATTTTGTTCTAACATACTAGAACGAGTAAGTTTTGCAATGAACCCAACATGTGTTAGGGCAATAGCAGTTGCAGGTAAAACTGTGTAAATAAAGCCTTTCCAACCTGTTACAGGGAACCATCCGAGTTTAAGTGAAAAGAATAATTGTAAGAGCCCGGCAAGGATGAATGAAGGTACAGAAATACCTAAAATGGCAATTACAGTCGACACATAGTCAGGAACTTTGTTGTGATAAAGTGCAGAAATAACACCTAACAGAACACCTAATCCTATTGCTAAAACCATAGCTTCTAATCCTAATACTAATGACACAGGGAACCCTTCTGAAATCATGGCATTTACTGTACGACCTTTATATTTCATTGATTCACCAAAATCAAATGTAAGTGTAGATACTAAATAATCTTTGTATTGAATATACCAAGGATTATCGAGGCCGTATTTCGCATTCAGTTGCTGTTCAATTGCTACTGGAAGTTGACGTTCACTAGCGAATGGGCTACCTGGTGCTAACTTCATTAAGAAGAATGTGGCTGTAACGATGATGAATAGAGCCACAATAATGTAAAGTACTCGCTTTAATATGTAGTTTAGCATTGGACAGACCTCCTTTTTGATTATTTTGAATTTTCGGTAATATTATGAAAGGCTGCTCCAAATCACAAGGATTTATGAGCAGCCTTTCGTGTAAAACTACACAAAAAATACGTATGTGTTATGAAAATTATTTGTTGATATCAACGTTTTTAAGTGAAATGTTACCTAAGCCATCAGGAACCATACCTGATACATAATCTTTAGAGATATAAAGATTCGTATAGAAGTAAATTGGAGCAACAGGCATTTCATCCATCATAATTGCTTCAGCTTCTAATAATGTTGCAATACGTTTAGCTGGATCTGTTTCAATAACTGATTGTTTTAATAATGCAGTATAATCCTTATTTTCCCAACCAGTATCATTGTTACCATTTGCAGCAGTGTTGTACATTTCTAAGAATGTGTAAGAATCGTTATAGTCAGCGATCCAACCCATACGACCTACTTGGTAATCTAAGTTAGAAAGTTTGTCTAAATACACTTGCCATTCAGCGTTATCAAGCTTAACTTTGATACCTAATTCTTTTGTCCAACCTTGTTGAATGAATTGTGCAATCGCAGCGTGAGCTTCTGAAGTATTGTGCGAAACCGTAATTTCTAATTCAGATGGATCTGATAAACCTAATTCTTTTAAACCTTTAGTTAAATATTCTTTTGCAGTTGCGTAATCAGCATCTTTGAAGTAACCTTCATCATTGCCGAAACCTTCTACTGCGTTAGGAACGATACCTAAAGCCGGCTCTTGCTCACCTTTAGTGATGTTTTTGATTAAACCTGCACGGTCGATAGATAATGCTAATGCTTTACGGATGTTTACGTTACTGATAACTTTGTCCGTAGTATTGAATTTGTACCAATAGATACCTGAGTACGGTTCTACATTTAATGAACCTTCAGACTTTAAGCGGTCAATAGCATCTAAAGCGATTGAACCGAAGTTTGTGCCTAAGAAGTCAATTTCATCATTATCAAACATGTTCATTTGAGAAGATTCTGCTTCTACGATAGCGATGTTAACAGTGTCGATTTTAACATTTTCTGCATCCCAATAAGAATCAGATTTTGTTAATACTAAGTTACCACTGTGAACCCACTCAGATAATGTGTACGCACCGTTAGAAACGATTGAATCTGCTTCTGCAAACCAGTTAGCATTTGCTTCTTGTGTAGCACGGTGAACTGGGTACATTGTTTTGAAAGCTGTTAATTCTAAGAAGTATGGTGTTGGAACTTCTAATGTAACTTCGATTGTTTTTTCATCAATTACTTTAATACCTAAATCATCAACTGATCCTGAGCCTAAGTTATAAGCTTCAGCGCCTTTGATTGCGTATAAAATCGATGCATATTCAGAAGCATTAACTGGATCTAATGCCCATTTCCAAGAATAAGCGAAGTCTTCAGCAGTTACTGGGTCTCCGTTCGTCCATTTCGCATCACGTAATTTGAATGTATACGTTAATAGATCGTCAGAAACATCATAGCTTTCAGCTGCAGCTTCTGTAGCTACTCCGTTTTCCATTGTCATTAAACCTTCAAAAATGTTTTGAATAACAGTAGCTGAAGTAGTGTCTGTAGCTAAACCAGGGTGTAATGACGGTGGCTCAGACCCAAATAATAAATTAAGCTCTTTAGGTTCTGAAGTTGTATCTGTACTCTCTGTAGTACCTTCAGTGCCTGTTTCTGTAGTACCTTCAGAAGTATCGTCTTTCTTGCTGTCATCTTCACCACATGCTGCTAGTACCACAGAAAGTACAAGCACCATCATAAGTGTAAGAAACTTGTTAAATTTCATTGTCAAACCTCCGATTTCTTTTAAAAAATTCTGAAAATTGTAACGCATATAAACTATATCAAATACAAAAGTAATAATAAATAGAATTTTTGTATTTTGTAAGAAAAAAATAACCTATTCGAGCATTAATGTTATTTATATGATTTTATTCTAAATGTGTTTTTTGGAAATGACTATTGTGAAAAGGCAGATTTTAGTATTTCAAAATAATTTATACCATATAAATCTAGGGATAGTATTGTATATTAATAGTATTTGTTATTGAAAATTCTGAAAATAAAGTTATTTTGAGAGAGTAGCTTTAACGGTTGTTAGTGGATTTTCAGGACATGGTTAGATGTCAAAAAGTTATTTATACTTATGTGACAAAGAAAGATAATAAAATACGAAGTGACAAGCTAACATTCCACCTCCAACCTCTGTTATAATATTTTTAGCAAACATTGTTGGAGGTTATGATGGATAATAATGATATTTTAATCCGCGTGCGTTATGCACTAGATTTAAAAAATAGAGAAATGATTGAAATTTTTAAGCTTGGTGGCATTCGTGTATCACCCGAAGAAATGCCAAAGTACTTGATTAAATCACTTGAAAAAGATGAAGAAGTACCCGCAGATTATGATCAAATTAAAGTGAATAACAAAAACTTAGAGTCGTTCTTTAATGGACTTATTACATTTAAACGTGGACCGATGCCAAAAAAAGAAGGGCAAGCCGTACCAGTTCAAGAAAAGGCAGATCATATAAATAATATGGTTTTAAAAAAATTGAAAGTTGCTTGTCAGCTAACAACTGAAGAAATGCTTGATGTATTAGATGATGGTGGTATTGCCGTATCTAAAGGCGAGCTTGGTGCTATCATGCGTAAACCAGGACATCGCAATTATAAAGAGTGTGGCGATAATTTTGCACGTAAGTTTTTAAAAGGCTTATCAATTCGATACAGAAGTAATGAGATTAGGACGTCTAAATAGGCGTCCTATTTTTTTAGTGGATAAGAAAGTATAGATTTCTATGGGTATGCTATTCATTTACGATTAAAAGGCATCCCATTCCTATTATGAAATGAAATT
Source organism: Lysinibacillus sp. 2017 (assembly GCF_003073375.1). Taxonomy (NCBI): domain Bacteria; kingdom Bacillati; phylum Bacillota; class Bacilli; order Caryophanales; family Bacillaceae; genus Lysinibacillus; species Lysinibacillus sp. 2017. The sequence continues at coordinate 3,267,820 of NZ_CP029002.1, read as the reverse complement.
TGATACAATGAACAGTATTGTTTAACTTCTAACAGTTTGTTAATGAAGTTAAGTCTCCAGTGGATATAGTTAAAAAGGAATGGTGAAAGAACATTGAAAACATTTAAAAAGGTATATATTGAAATTACGAGCGTTTGCAATTTAGCCTGTAGTTTTTGCCCGCCAACAGAGCGTGCAAAAGGATTAATAAAAGTAGAGCAATTCGCCAATATTTTAGATGAAATTAGTGGTTACACAAAATATATTTATTTACACGTAAAAGGCGAGCCGTTATTGCATCCTCGAATTGGCCAGCTACTTGATATTGCACATGAAAAAGGATTTAAAGTAAACATTACAACGAACGGTACATTAATTAAGAAAAATCGCGAGAAGTTACTTGGAAAACCGGCGCTTCGTCAAATTAATTTTTCACTTCACAGTTTTGATGGACATGAAGGTTCTGAAAATCGCGAAAAGTATTTAGGTGATATTTTAGACTTTGTACGTGATGTGCGTGAACAGAATGTACTTATTTCTTATCGCTTATGGAACTTACAACGTACGAATATTTCAGAAGATGCGAATCGTAGAAACCGAGAAACATTAGAAATTCTCGAAAAAGAATATGATTTAGATTACGAAATTCAAGAGCGTGTCGAGATGGGTAAAGGCGTAAAAATAGCCAAAAATATCTATTTAAATCAAGATCATGAATTCCGTTGGCCAAGCTTGCTTGAAAAAGCTGACGAAGGAAAAGGTTTTTGCCATGCATTGCGTACACATGCAGCCATTTTAGTTGATGGTTCGGTTGTACCTTGTTGTTTAGATGGAGAAGGTGTCATTAACCTTGGTAATGTCCATGAACAAAAATTCGGTGACATTATTGAAAGCAATCGTGCCAAAAATTTAGTAGATGGCTTTTCACGTCGAGAAGCTGTAGAAGAATTATGCAAAAAATGTGGGTTCCGCCAAAAGTTTGGCATGGATTCCGAGTTACCAGAAGTATAAAATAAAGGAAAAAGTAAGAAAAAATTCAATTATAAGCATAGATATAAAATGAGAATATAGTATTATATGAAGAGATATGATTCAAATTTCTGCGTATTGATATTAGATAAGTATATTATATCCAATAAAGTGACACGTAAGCGGAGATTTATTGAGTAAATTAGTTACTATTATGTGTGAGTAAGGGGATATATAGCTATGTTTGGTAAAAGTAAAATTCAAAATTATGAGTATTTTGGTCAACTTACAGATTCAGATATTGAAACAAACGAACGCTTTAAAGAAAAACTAGACTTTTTAGCACTAAGTAAAGTTCGACGTCAATCTGTTTCATTATTAAATAAAATTTATAGTGAAAACCGCAATGAAATTTTAGATAATTTCTATACACGATTATTAGCAATTCCAGAATTCAAAGAGATTATTGTCTCGAACTCTAGTGTTGAACGATTAAAGGTAACATTTGACCACCATTTCTCTAGCCTTTTCCAAGATGAATTGAATATTGAATACGTATTTAAACGTCGTCGTATTGCTTATACACATGCGCGTATAGGTGTTTTACCAAACTGGATGATTTCTGCCTATACATTAATTAACCAATTGATCATTCCTCTCATTGCAAAACAATGTGGTCGTGATTATAAACAAATGTTGGATACATTACTTGCTTACGATAGTTTAGTAACACTTGATCTCCAAATTATTGTTGAAACCTATATTGAGATTCAAGGTGGTTCAGTAGTAAATGGGTTAGGTGAAATTATTAAATATAATACGCAGTTAGATCAAATTAAAGAACTAATTCAATTCCAAGAAGTGCAACATAATGATGTCAAGTTAGCGAGTGATTTAATGCTTGATCTTGATTCAAGTATTGAGGAAATTGCAGCTTCTGTTGGAGATATTTCTGAACATACGCAAGTTTCATTAACAGAATTAAATAATGATTTATCATCATTACAACAAGTTTCTACAATCTTACAAAATACAGACGAAGGTCAACATGCGGTTCGTCAAAATGTAGCCAATTTAGTAGAACGTGTACATAGTGTATCTAAAGTGATGGAGCTAATTCAAGGTATCGCAGACCAAACCAATTTACTTGCACTTAATGCTTCCATCGAGGCAGCACGTGCTGGTGAATCTGGTAAAGGCTTCGCGGTTGTTGCAGAAGAAGTTCGTAAATTAGCTGATGATACAAAGCGTTCAGTTCAATCGATAGATACCGATATTAAAGAGTTATTACATATTACAGAAAATATTGATGACTTAACGAAAAAATCAACAGAAGAATTACACGTAGGTGTTTCCGATGTTATTCAAATTACCAATACATTATCAGAGCTTAATAACACACTTCAAACACAAGGTGCACGTTTTGAAGAAATCGCTTCAACGACAAGACATCAAGCAGAATCGGCTTCTGAAATAGCTGAGCGTAACCGCAGCATGACGGAAAGTACCATTCGTAGCCAAGAGATTGCGTTTGAAACAGGGACAGCGATTTATTCATTAAGTAAAATGATTGATAACTACCGTTCTAAAACGATTTCGAAAAACTTTATCATCTCACAAGAAGATATTATTGAAGTTGCTATTACGGACCACTTATTATGGCGTTGGAAAATTTATAACTTATTATTAGGATTCGAAGATATTACAAGCTTAAATATTGAATCACCTCGTGACTCAAATTTAGGTCAGTGGTATTACGATAAAGGTCATGAACTTTTAGGGGATGAAAAGGTGTACCGTGAATTAGAAGCACCGTTCTTAAAAGTATATGATATTGCCAAAAAAGCGGTTGGTGCCCATACAGCAGGTGACAAGGAATCAGCGGAAAAATACTTAGATGAGCTAACAGAAGTATCAAAAATTGTCATCGAAAAATTACAGCAATTACAAGACATTTTAGTTCAATCAAAACAACAATACATGAAATAACATAAAGGCTAGGTCGTGAATTTTCTCACGTCCTAGCCTTTTTTATGCATGCATAAATGTAACTGTCATAGCGTCACTGTCATATAAACACCATTCTTTATTATCAACAACAGCCCCAACATTAATTTGGTAGCTTCTTTGTCCAATAGCTAACGGAATATTATAAGGAACTTTTTGCCTGATGCCATCCGCATAAATGGCAGCTTCGTGACTATGACCAAAAAATAATAACGGCGTTTTAATAGGAGGAAAAGTGGGCTGAAATGATTCATCCCAATCGATTTGATGCCCATGAATGAGTGTGGCATGATCAATATTTTTCTCAAGTTCATATTGTAAAAAACGCTGGTCTCCCGTAACAAGAGCAATACGTTCTTCTTGATTTCCAATGATTGAAGGGAATGTTAATAAGTCTAAAAATTTTTCTTCAATAATGGCTGCATCCTTCAATTTCGCATTTCGAGTTGTCTTCGCCTTTTTCTTGCTAATGGTGCATTCAAATAAATCGCCTAAACCGATAATTTCAGCCGTTGGAGCCACCGTGCTTATATGGCTTAAAACTTTTTTCGTTTTTTTTATAATGTGAGTGTAAATCACTCAAAATCGCGTACTGCAAAAAATTCACCACCATAATTAATTTAAATAACTGAAAAAGTGATTTTTTCTATTCCATATGTTAACGGATTTTTTTCGAAATTCCTAATAATTTTTCTTTAAAAAGCAGGTTCTTTTTCTATAAAATAACAAATTACTTCATATTTTGTAATAATGATTCTCGAAAAACCGTTGTTTCCATTTTTTATGACTGATACAATTTAAATATATTAATTTTCTGAAAATTAAGGGGTGGCAATTTGGAAATGTACACAGAGGAACATTCTATGTTTCGGAAAGCTTTGCGGAAAATGTTAGATAAAGAAGCGTACCCATATTTTGACCAATGGGAAAGGGACCGCGATATTCCGCACGATTTTTGGTTGAAGTTAGGCGAAAATGGCTTTTTATGTCCAATGGTAAGTGAGGAATATGGTGGACTGGGCTTAGACTTTGGTTATGCGGCTATTTTAACAGAGGAGTTAGAACGAGTCGGTGCAGGTTTAGCGAGTGGCATTGCGCTACATTCAGATATTGTGACACCCTATATTGAAGCATATGGCACAAAAGCGCAAAAAGAAAAATGGCTTCCTAAAAGTGTATCGGGGGAATTTATTTCAGCGATTGCAATGACTGAACCTGGTGCTGGCTCCGATTTAGCAGGTATTCAAACGACTGCTATACGCGATGGGGGTTATTTCATTTTAAATGGCGAAAAAACGTTTATTACGAATGGTATTCATGCTGACTTAGTCGTCGTTGTATGTAAAACAAATCCGCAAGCAACACCAGCTTATAAAGGCATTAGCTTAATCGTAGTTGAGGCAGGAACACCTGGTTTTAAACGTGGGAAAAAGCTAGATAAAATTGGGATGCATAGTGCTGACACGGGAGAACTCATTTTTGAAGATGCACGCGTACCTGTAGAAAATTTAATCGGTGAAGAAAATCGTGGTTTTTATTATTTAATGGAGAAATTACAGCAAGAGCGTATTATTGTCGCACTTGAAACGCAAATCGAAGCGGAGTGTAGCTTTGATTTAACGGTGAATTATGTGAAGGAACGCAAAGCTTTTGGGAGTCGTATCGCAGATTTTCAAAACACTCAATTTAAGTTAGCTGAAATGGCCACAGAAATTGAGATTGGTCGTACATATGTAGATTCACTTGTTGCAAAACATATCGCAGGCAAAGAAATCGTAAAAGAAGTATCGATGGCAAAATGGTGGATTAGTGAAATGGCCAAGCGTGTTGTAGCAGAATGTCTACAGCTTCATGGTGGCTACGGTTATATGGAAGAATATGAAATTGCGCGACGCTATCGTGATATACCAGTTGCTGCGATTTATGCGGGGACAACGGAAATCATGAAGGGGATTATTGCTAAGCAAGTCTTAAAATAAATCATTTTTACAAAGGGGATTGGGAAAATGAAAAATGTATATATTATTGACGGTGCACGAACGGCTTTCACTGCGTTTGGTGGGCCTTTTACAACGATGGATGCGGTACAATTAGGAACAAAAACAGCAATTGAAGCATTAAAGCGTTCGAATGTTCAACCAGAGCAAGTCGATCACGTTATTTATGGTGGTGTCATTGCAACAGGTACAAACTCGGCTTATTTAGCGCGTCATATCGGACTTTATGCAGGGGTACCAAAGGAAATCCCTGCGCTTACATTAAATCGCTTATGTGGTTCAGGTATGCAATCCGTTGTTTCTGCTGCACAAATGATTCAGCTTGGCGAAGGGGAAGTCGTGCTAGCAGGTGGTGCAGAAAATATGTCACAGGCACCATACTCAAATTTTGAGCAACGGTTTACAACTGCAAAGATGGGGAATTTTCAGTTTGTTGATATGCTCCAGGCGACATTAACGGATCAATATACTGGTAGTGGCATGGGATTAACAGCAGAAAAATTAGCAGAGCAATATACTATTTCACGCGAGGAGCAGGACGAGTTTGCAATTCTTTCAAATGATCGCGCGGCCGCTGCAAGAGAACAAGGAAAATTTGCAAAAGAAATTGTACCTGTTGTTGTGAGTACCAGAAAAGGTGAACTCATCATAGATAGAGATGAGCATATTAAAGAAGGAAATACGCTAGAAAACTTAGGGAAATTACGTCCTGCATTTAAAAAGGATGGGACGGTAACAGCAGCGAACGCATCAGGCATTAATGATGGTGCAGCATCGGTCATTGTGGCGAGTGAAGATTTTGTGAATAGCAATGATTCAAAACCAATCGCACGAATCGTTTCATGGGGGATTTGTGGCGTTGATCCGACGGTTATGGGGATTGGACCAGCACCAGCAATTCGCCAAGCGCTTGAACGTGCAAATCTAACAAGAGAAGACATCGATTTATTTGAAATTAATGAAGCATTCGCCGCTCAATATATTGCTGTAGAAAAAGAGATAGGTTTAGACCGTGAAAAAACAAATGTCAATGGTGGTGCGATTGCACTTGGCCATCCAGTAGGCGCAAGTGGAACACGGATTATTTTATCAGCAGCTTACGAGCTACAACGTCGTAATGGAAAGTACGCAGTCGCAAGTCTTTGCATCGGCGGAGGCCAAGGGATTGCACTAATTATAGAGCGTGTGTAATATCTAATCGATATGTTTTGCAATATCAAAGCATTTTAATATATTGGATATTTAGGGATAGTCATTCGGCGGGCGCAGCACACATTCACAAAGCCTCTTTGCAGAGTCTTTGCGAATGTTCTTTGTGCTGTGTGTAAGGCCCACCGATATAAGGTGTATCGTTACCTACCTTTTTAAATACCGTAGGCGCTATGCTATCGCAAGGCGCAGGTCTTTCTATAATATAGGGTGAACCGCTTCGCAATATCAAAGCATTCCCCTCTAAAATAGTGGGTATTTGGGGATAGTCATTCGGCGGGCGCAGCACACATTCACAAAGCCTCTTTGCAAGAGTCTTTTGCAAATGTTCTTTGTGCTGTGTGAATGGCCCACCGAAATAAGGTGTATCGTTACGAACCTTTTTAAATACAGCGAGGCGCTATGCTATCGCAAGGCGCCGGGCTTCTATACTATTGGGTAAAACATTTTTCAATATCAAAGCATTTTCCCCTCTAAAATAGTGGATATTTGGGGATAGTCATTCGGCGGGCGCAGCACACATTCACAAAGCCTCTTTGCAAGAGTCTTTTGCGAATGTTCTTTGTGCTGTGTGAAAGGCCCGCCGAAATAAGGTGTATCGTTACGAACCTTTTTAAATATCGTAGGCGCTATGCTACGCAAGGCGCCGGTCTTCTATTATAGATAGCTACCATTCTTATGTAACCAGTTAAAGAGATTGTCACTGCATTTCAATTGCTTTATTTAGCAAATCCGCTTTATTTAAAAGAACGGCGCCTTTGCTCGCAACAGCGCCTTACCTCTTTAAATAAATTTAATAGACTAGCCTTATTTGGCGGGCATTGCATAAAGCGCAAAGATGAGTCGTACAGATTTGTGCAACAAAGCTGTGCGATTCATGCGCTTAGCCCGCCAAAACTCGTACACCTTCTTTAGCCTCTATAATTAAAACAAGACTAGCTATGACAAATCCCTTGCCCCACTATGTTTAGCAAATCCGCTTTATTTAAACAAATGGCGCCTTTGCTCGCAACAGCGCCTAACTTTTTTAATATAAATTTAATAGACTATGCTTTATTTGGCGGGCCTTGCATAAAGCGCAAAGATGAGTCGTACAGATTTGTGCAACAAAGCTGTGCGATTCATGCGCTTAGCCCGCCAAAACTCGTACACCTTCCTTAGCCTCTATAATTAAAACAAGACTAGCTATGATAAATCCCTTGCCCCACTATGTTTAGCAAATCCGCTTTATTTAAACAAATGGCGCCTTTGCTTGCAACAGCGCCTTACCTCTTTAAATAAATTTAATAGACTATGCTTTATTTGGCGGGCCTTGCATAAAGCGCAAAGATGAGTCGTACAGATTTATGCAACAAAGCTGTGCGATTCATGCGCTTAGCCCGCCAAAACCGCATACACCTCCATAGCCTCTATGACTAGCTTTGAAAATACCCTTGTAAAGATAATTTCACACCTCAATTCGAATAAAACGTAAATAAACATGGGAATATGGTACACTAAAGCCAATGAACTAAAGGTGGTCAAAAACATGACAGTAATTAACTTATTAAATGAAACATTACAAAATAAATGGTCATTCGAATCAACAATGAAAATTCAAGACGAAATGATTCCTGCAATGCTTGAAGGGAAAGATATCGTCGCAGAATCTCCAACAGGCTCAGGAAAAACGCTTGCATACACATTACCAATTTTAAATAAAGTGGATGGCAATAAAAAACAAACACAAGCTTTAATCGTAGCCCCTTCACAAGAATTAGCCATGCAAATCGTTGAAGTAATTCGTGATTGGACAGCAGGTACAGACATTACCGTACAACAATTAATCGGTGGCGCAAACTCAGCACGCCAAATCGAGAAATTAAAGAAAAAGCCAACAATCGTTGTAGGTACACCAGGTAGACTTAATGAATTAGCAAACCAAGGAAAATTAAAATTAAAAGATATCGAAACAGTTGTTTTAGATGAGTGCGATCAATTACTTAGCCGCGAATACCGCGTTGTTGTAAAATCATTTATCGAGAAGGCTGCACATGGACGTCAAGTAGTGGTTGTTTCAGCAACGATTACAGAAGAAATTCAATTAGTGGCAGAGCGTTTAATGTTTGAACCGATTATGATTACAATCAAGCCTGAAGATATTGAAAAATCATTAGGTAAAATCGTACATTCATTTGTTAAAGTGGATGAGCGTGATAAAACAGATTTATTACGCCGTTTAGCGAATATTGAAGGTATGAGCGGTTTGGCCTTCGTCAACAATATCGACCAAGTATTAATGAAGCAAAACAAATTATCGTATAAAGATGCGCCAATCGTTGCACTTCACTCAGAAATGAGAAAAGATGAGCGTAAAAAAGCATTAGATGCATTCCGTAACGGGGAAGCTCGTGTATTAATCGCAACAGATATTGCTGCACGTGGTTTAGATATTTCTGGTTTAACACATGTTATACATGTTGATGTTCCGCGTACAGTTGAGCAGTATACGCACCGTTCAGGACGTACTGGTCGTGCGGGAGCTGACGGAGAAGTGTTAACATTACTTTCTTATAAAGACGAAAAAACGTATAAAAAATGGGTACGTGATTTATCTCAAAAAGCAGTGCAAAAAATTTGGGCTAAAGGTGAGTTAGTTGAAGGCAATTCAAAAACTATTTCAGCTGCCAAAGAAGAGCCTAAAAAAGCAACTGAGAAAAAAACGTACAAATCAAAATCTGGTAATAAAGGTGTAACATTCAGTAAATCCAAAAAGGGGAAATAATAAATGACATTCCAAGAAAAGTTAGAGCAATTTGCAGAATTAGCAGTAAAAATTGGTGTAAACATTCAAAAGGGACAATATTTATTAATTAATACTTCGACAGAGACATTGGAATTCACACGAATCGTTGTTAAAAAAGCGTATGAGGCTGGTGCTAGCCGAGTACATGTGAACTTAACGGATGCAAGCTTTGAACGTGATTACTATGAAAATGTATCAATTGAGGAGACAGCAAACTTTCCAAAATGGACAGTGGCACAGCGTGAGGAATTAATCGAACGTAAAGGGGCACTTCTTTGGATCGATGCAGAAAATCCAGATTTACTTTCAGGTATCAATGTTGACGTGATTAGTGCGCAGCAAAAAGCAGCAGGTACAGCATTAGTAAACTACCGTAAAGCAGTAATGAATGACCAAATCGCTTGGTCAATCATCGCTGTACCATCGCCAAAATGGGCAGCAAAAGTATTCCCGAACTTACCAGCAGAAGAACAAGTGTCAGCATTATGGGATGCAATTTTTAAAACGGTACGAATCGGTGAGGGCGATGCTGTGACAAAATGGCAAGCACATATAGAAAATTTACACACTCGTGCTGCTCAATTAAACACGAAAAAATATGCGAAGTTACATTACACAGGCCCTGGTACGGACCTAACGATTGAATTACCAGACAAGCACTTATGGAAAAGTGGTAGTAGTAAAGCACCTGAAGGCACAACATTTATCGCTAATATGCCAACAGAAGAAGTGTTTACATTACCAGCAAAATTTGGTGTAAACGGCTATGTATCAAACACTAAGCCACTTGTTTATAAAGGTAATATTATCGATGGCTTCAAGCTCACATTTGAAAAAGGTAAAATTGTAAAAGCAGAAGCAGAAGTAGGCAGTGATTTATTACAACAATTAATCGTTTCAGATGAAGGCTCATCATATTTAGGTGAAGTGGCATTAGTTCCACACGAATCACCAATTTCTTCATCAAATATTTTATATTACAATACATTATTTGATGAAAACGCATCAAACCACTTAGCAATTGGTGAAGCTTATCCAACATGCTATGAAGGCGGTAAAGAGTTAGAAAAAGGTCAACTAGAAGCACTAGGCATTAATACGTCGATTACGCACGAAGATTTTATGATTGGTAGCGCGAAAATGGATATTGATGGTATTTTAGCAGACGGAACTGTAGAACCAATTTTCCGTAAAGGAAACTGGGCATTTTAATTAATAAAATGAACGAACAAAAAAGAGTATTGCAATAAGTGTTCACTTGTTGCAGCTCTTTTACTTCGTTAAAATCACAATGCGCGAATGCTTGTTCGTGTGTTGTGGTTTTTTTTTAGTAGGTCGTGTACACTATGGTTAATTGAGATAGGAGGCGTTTTCATGAAAATTTTTCATACAGCAGATTGGCATTTAGGAAAGCTTGTACAAGGTGTTTCGATGACAGCAGATCAGCAACATGTTTTGCAACAATTTATCGAAGAAATAAAAAAAGAAAAACCAGATGTCGTCATTATTGCAGGGGATCTATATGATCGCTCTGTACCGCCGACAGATGCAATTCAATTATTAAATCGAACATTGAAGCAAATATTAATTGATGAAAAAACACCAATCGTTGCAATTGCTGGAAATCATGATAGCGCCACACGTTTAAATTTTGGTAGTGATTTGATGAAAGCTAGTGGTCTACATATGGTGGGGCACTTAGATAAAATAATTGAGCCTGTCATATTACATGATGAACACGGAGAAGTGCGCTTTTATTTAGTACCGTTTGCAGAACCATCTACGGTTCGTGCAATTTATGAAGATGAAACGATTACAACACATGAAGCGGCAATGGCTAAAATTATTGAACAAATGAAAGCAAACCTAGATGATACAAAGCGTAATATAATCGTCGGACACGCCTTTATAACGAAAGACGGCATGCCAGAGCAAAATACGAGTGATTCTGAACGTAAATTGACGATTGGTGGAACGGAATGTATTAATTCAGCATTGTTTGAGCCTTTTTGCTATACCGCATTAGGACATCTTCATCAAGCGCATTTTGTGGGGAATGAAACCATTCAATATGCCGGTTCACCCTTGAAATATTCAGAATCTGAAGTAACACATAAAAAAGGTTTTTTAATTGTGGATCTGGATGAAACAGGGAACGTTAAGCTTGAAAAAAGGTTATTAACACCGATTCGAGAAATGCGTATCGTAACGGGCACATTAGATGAAATCCAACAACACCCTCGCAATGAAGACTATGTATTTGTGAAATTATCCGATGAGAGTTATGTAAAAGGTGCTGTTGAATTAGTACGTACTGTTTATCCAAATGCATTGCATATCGAACGCACAGCCGTTTATCGTCAAATTGAACAACAAACGACAACGATGAGCCGTGTACAAATGGATGACTCGGAACTATTTGAATTGTTTTATATCGAAATGACAGGTCAAACACTTAGTGATGAAACAAAAGCGATTTATACGGAAGTATTACAACAATTAGCTGATAGCGAACGTGAAATGCAGGAGGTGAAGTAACGTGAAGCCATTAAAATTAACGATGACCGCATTTGGGCCATACAAAGATAAAGAAGTTATTGATTTTACTCAGTTACATGAGCATGGTATTTTTGTTGTTTCAGGTTCTACTGGTGCGGGGAAAACGACTATTTTCGATGCGATTACGTTTGCTCTTTACGATACAGGTAGCGGGGAAGACCGTGAAAAATCATCCTTTTTACGCAGTGATTTTGCTGACGATACAGTGGATACAGAGGTTGAATTGATTTTTGAAGTGCGCAACCGTTTATACCGTATTTTGCGTAAATTTGGACATGATGGTGCAAATGCAAAACGTGAATTTTATGATATTACAGGTGGAATCAATGAGCCAGCTGTTGAAAAATTTCAAGTAAAGCTCGTACAGTCCAAAGTAGAGGAACTCATTGGCCTGACACAATCGCAATTCAACCAAATTGTGATGCTGCCACAAGGGGAGTTCCAAAAGTTACTTACTTCTGAATCCAAGCATAAAGAAGAGATTTTTCGTAAAATATTTAAAACTGAACGCTTTACAAAAATGGTGGAAATTTTGCGGGATAAAAAGCGGATATCTGAAAAAATGTTCGATCAAGCAAAATCACAGCAGGAGCATTTAATTTTTGACATTAAATCACGTTTACCTGAACGTGAATCAGAGCTATTTTTAATTATTAATAGTGATGTTATTAACATGTACCAGGTAGAACAGGCGTTAACCATTGAACAGCAGTATTATGAACAGCAATCTACGCAATTACATGAAAGCTATGAACAGTTAAAGCAAAAATTAAAAGTTCAAAATGACTCATATAGTGAGCAAAAGCAATTAAATGAGCGAATTGAAAAATTCCAACAGCGCCAATTACAGCTTGCTGAATTAAAACAGCAACAATTGTTCTTTGATAACCAACAACAGCGTATTGAGCTAGCAATGAAAGCTAATTTAATTGAACCAATAGAACGTGAATATATAAAGGCACAAGAACAGAATAAATTAGCCAAGGTAGCACTTGAAAAGGCCTCTTTCGAAAATAGCGAGGCATTACAGCAGTTACAAATGGCAAAGTCTGCAGATGATGAGCAACGACAAAATGAACCATTACTTGCAACGTATACAAAAAATATTTCCCAACTTGAGCAAATTGTCCCTGTCTATCAGTCAATCACACAACTACGAACTAATGTAGCAACATTATTGAAAGAGCAACAAAAAGGTGAGTTGCTATTTAACCAGCTTACTGAAGAAGAAAAAACACTGAAAGCTCAGCATAAAACACAATTAAACGCTGTGAAGCAATTAATGGAAGAAATTACTCAATATCAAACAATTCATGAGCAACATGCACAATTTACTAAAAAAGCAGAGCTTGTTCAAGAAACGCTTCAATACGAAGTTAGCGTTCATGACTTAACACTTGAATCCCAAAGTAAAAAGCAAAAAGCAGATGAAGCTCAACAAGCTTTAGCAAAAGTAGAAGCGCAAATACGTATTAATCAAGCGGCATTTATAGCAGCGACCTTACATGATGGAGAAGCTTGCCCAGTATGTGGTAGCTTTGAGCATCCAGCCATCCATAATAAAGAGACAGCCGATGTAGAAGAACATTTAGTAGAAGAACTTCGTAAAGAATCCCAACTCGCGATGCAAAATTACTATCAAGTCCATTCAAAATTAGAAATGGATGTAGCGACACTCCAAATAAAGCAAAGCCAACTTGTAAAAGATGAATTGTCGATAGAACAGCTTGCGTTTTATGTAGAACGTCGCGATGAATTGGCACAGGACTTACAACAAATAAAACAACAGCAACAGCAATTATTGCAAGAAAAGCAAAAGTCTGAAGCAATGACGCAACAGTTGGAAATTGTCGAAGCAAGGCTTGAAAAAGGACGCAATTATGTAACAGAAATTAATACGAAGGTTGCACAAGAAAAAGGGAAGTTAGAGCAAAGTGAAAAATCACTAATGCCTCAGTTTGAAACTGTCGAACAGGTGCAACAAGCGCTTTTACAGGAACAACAAAAGTATCATTTATTAAAGCAACAAATCGAAACGGCAGCACATCGCCTCCAACAAACACAGTTAGATGAAAAAACGAGTGCTGTTAATTTACAGCATGCAACAAGTCGTGTGCAAGAGCAGCAACAGCATGAAAATACATCATTTGAACTGTTTGAAACAGCTTTAGTAAATGCAGATTTTGACGTAGAAAGTTACCGACGTGCGCTATTAGATACAACTGAACAGCAAAAAATTCGCCAAGCAATTGAGCAATTTAAACAAAGCTTGCATACAGTAACGGTTCAAATTGCAGAAGATACACCGCAACTTGAAAACAAAGTGCTCATTGATTTAACTTCTTGGCAACAACAAATTAATGAGTTAGATGAACAAGTTGAAAAACATTATGCAGATTACAAACTAGCAGAATCTTACGTCGCACAATGTCAGTCAACAGCGCAAAATTTAGCACAAGTTGCGGAACAAATTGAAGATTATAAATCAAAATTAATGCAAGTAGAACATATATATGATTTAATTCGTGGTCAAAATGAAGCGAAAATTTCCTTTGAACGCTTTGCACAAATTGGCTATTTAGAAAAAGTAACGCATGCAGCAAACGAGCGTCTTCGCATTTTATCGAATGGGCAATATTTCTTGAAATCAACAGGTAGAAAAGAAGGTAATGCACAAAGTGGGCTAAGTATTGATGTATTTGATAGCAATACAGGTCAAACACGTGACGTGAAAACTTTATCAGGTGGTGAGAAATTTAATGCCTCATTAGCTCTTGCTTTAGGGATGGCTGACGTTATTCAAAGTGTACAAGGCAGTGTGCATATTGATACGATGTTTATCGATGAAGGCTTTGGAACCTTGGATGAAGAAGCGTTACGTAGAGCAATTGATATCTTAATTGACTTGCAGCAAAGCGGACGATTAATCGGTGTCATTTCCCATGTAGCAGAATTGAAAGCGGCCATGCCTGCCATATTACAAGTTCACAAACTTAAAGAGGGACATAGTAAAACAGAGATTATCGTGAAATAAGAAAAAAGGAACTTCTGAAAGACTACTCAGAAGTTCCTTTTTCAGTTATCTCTTAGGCGAGCGTGGGGAACTAGTTACTTTTGCTGTGGATTTGCTAGCAAGTACTTTTTTTATGATTGGATATACAATCGGTCCGTATTTAATTGCTGTTTTAATAATTTTACTAAAATTCATGTCTCCCACTCCTTAATGCATCACAATTGTATTAAAAATATACCCATTAACTAAGCTTTGGTAAACATTAGCGTAATACTTTAATAGCTTGAATTAAATTCCAAATGCCAATAATCACTGTCGCGATAATAAAAAGTACCAACGTAATCAAAAATGTACCAGTAAAAATATCTCCTACGTAAAGCTCTCCGTATATACTCGATTCGACCGAAAACGCAGAAATGATAAAGACAATGGCAAAAATAATACCGAAAATGATAGGAATAAGATGAGAGATAAAAGCGCGCTTTGCATGATGTTTTACAAATGGCTCCTTCGTTACAAAAAAGACAATTAACGAAAAAATAAATGGAGCAAAATAATAGCTCAAATAACTAATGGCACTTAATCCTTTTGATTGGTCCACAATAAATCACTCCTTTTTCTCTTATACGAGTTGATTTATAAAGAAGTTTCAAATTTAACGGCGAACTTTTTAGGGTTGAAAGTTTTAAAAAAATTCGATACAATGGGCATGTTCAAACAATAATAATTTAGATGTACCACAAGGGGGGCCGAGTTAGTCGGCTGAGATTGCGCACGAATTTGCGCTGACTCTTTGAACCTGTAAGTTAACACTTGCGTAGGGATGTGGATAGAAACCGACTATGATGCGATGGTCAGGCTTTTGTCCTGATGATCGTTTTTTGCGTTCTATTCCTTCTTTATCTTCGGCATCGAAAAAAGAGAGGAGCATTGTTATGAACAAAAAAAGGTTATTAATGATGGTAGAAATTGCAATATTTGCTGCTATCGGTCTAGTATTAGACCAATTTTCATTTAAAATGTGGGCACAAGGCGGATCCATTAGCTTTGTCATGGTGCCAATTATTTTAATGGCGATTCGATGGGGCTTATCGGCAGGCCTTGCAACTGGATTTATCATTGGTGTATTACAAATGATGTTTGGCGCATTTATTGTACACTGGCTACAAGCAATTCTTGATTATGGACTCGCATTTACAGTTGTTGGTTTAGCTGCAATTGTACGTAGACCTTTACTACAAGCAACGGAAGCACTTAATAAAAAGAAAATGACCTTTTACATTGTATTGGGCACATTAATCGGTGGTGTACTCCGTTTTATATGCCATTTATTAGCGGGCGTTGTGTTCTTTAAAGAATACGCTGGCGATGACAATGTATGGGCATATTCAATTATTTATAATAGCTCATTTATGTTGCCAGCAACAATTATTACAGTAGTTATCGCTGTACTATTATTTACATCCGCACCTCGATTATTACAAACAGTAAAAAAATAGATAGAGTGCTGCTTAAAAGTAACAGAACTTTTAGGCGGCCCTTTTTACGTTAATATGTCTCCCTTTAGCAGTTTTATCTTTATTAGCCCCGAAAGTAGCAAAAGGATATAAAGTGCATATGGTAAATAATGATATGGTGGAATTTTGCAATGTTTTTGAATGATTACATATACTAAATGTAATATCAGGGACATTGAATTTAAAGTGCTAAATCCGATTGTATACATCGTAACAAATGGATTGTATTTTAACGTCTTTTTTGTTACATCCACTAAAAATCCCCAAGTAAATCGGTGAATTGAAAAGCCTTCAACCCTTACAACATTTTTTAATTGTGATATAGTTAATTATAGATTTTGTTAATAATGAGGAAGGAAGTTTAACATGATTGTTACAACTCAAGAAGAAATTCAAGCATTTAAAAAAATCGGCCGTATTTGTGCTGAAATCCGTGAAGCGATGAAAGAGGCGACGGTTCCAGGCGTTACGACGAAAGAATTAGATGAAATTGCGGGTCGCATGTTTGCTGAGGCAGGAGCTATTTCAGGTCCAAAAGGGGAGTATGATTTCCCTGGCTATACATGTATTTCAGTAAACCATGAAGTTGCCCACGGTATGCCAGGCAGCAAAGTGATTCATGAAGGAGACCTAGTAAATATCGACGTATCAGGTTCTTTAGACGGTTACTTTGCAGATACAGGTATTTCATTCGTAGTCGGTGAAGGCTATGAAGACAAAGAAAAACTTTGTGCCGTAGCAAAATCTTCTTTTGATCGTGCAATGACAAAAGTAAAAGCCGGTTCAAAATTAAACCAAATCGGTAAAGCAGTAGAACGTGAAGCGCATGCAAATGACTTAAAAGTTATTATGAATTTAACAGGCCACGGTTTAGGTAAATCCCTACATGATTCACCAGACCATGTGTTAAACTATTATGATGCTTGGGATACAACAATCATGAAGGAAGGTATGGTTTTAGCAGTAGAACCATTCATTTCAGCAAAAGCAGAACACATCATTGAATCAGGTGACGGTTGGACATTTGTAACACCAGACAAATCATTAGTAGCACAAATTGAGCATTCAATTATTGTCACAAAAGGTAAACCAATTATTTTAACTTCATTAGAAGACTAATACATCAATCGTGGGATCATGTTTACATGGTCACCACGATTTTTTTTATTATTTTTCAAAAAAAGGCATATAGTATCAAGTAGCTTACAATAATGGTCAAACATAAATTACCATTTCCATACAATTTAAAGTAAAATAGGGAGTAATTAATTGTAGAGAGGATGCATGATATGAAGAAATTAAAAGACTTGGACTTATCGTTGGAATTAGACAAAAAAATGTATAAAAAGAAATTAAAAGTATTACAATACGAAATGCTAAATGCCCAACAATTTCTATTTAATAATAAAATTGGATTAATTTTGGTATTTGAAGGTATGGATGCAGCAGGTAAAGGGGGAGCAATTAAGCGTTTAACAGAGCACATTGACCCACGTGGTTTAATGGTAACGCCGATTTCTGCACCGCAGCCACACGAAAAGCGCTACCATTACATGCACCGCTTCTGGAGAAAGCTACCTCAACACGGACAAATAGCTGTTTTCGATCGTTCTTGGTACGGCCGTGTTTTAGTAGAACGTATTGAAGGTTTCGCAAAAGAAGAAGAATGGAAACGCGCTTACAATGAAATTAATGATTTCGAACAGCAATTAACAGACGGAGATTATATAGTCATTAAGTTCTGGATTCATATTGATTCAGAAGAGCAGTTAAAACGCTTTAATGACCGTGCTGCTGATCCATATAAATCGTGGAAATTAACAGATGAAGATTGGCGTAACCGTGATAAATTTGATTTATACGGGGAAGCGGCAGACGAAATGTTCGAGAAAACCGATACAGAGAATGCACCATGGTGTTTAATTCCAGGAAATGACAAATTATATGCGCGCGTACAAGTGTTAAAAGAAGCCATTGCGCATATCGAAAAAGAAGTAGCTCGTCGCGGACTACAGCTAACAAATGTTTTTGAAAATCAAGCATTAGAAGAAGCAGCTACAGATGAAGAAAAGGTCGAAGTAAAGGTTACTAAAAAATCGAATAAGAAAAAATCAAAATAACAAGTTATGTTTCTTGGCTTATTGTAGGTGAATGAAAATGAAAGGGTTATTGAAGCTTTTTCAAAAAAAGGAGGATCCAATGGTTCGACTTATTGGGCAACAATGTTCATTATGTACGTTTACACCAGCGGATGCAAAAGCACTTGCAAAGTTACTTTTAGACAATAAATTTTTCTGGTCGATCCATGAGCCACTACATCGTGATGAATTTTATACAGAAGAAACACAGCGTCAAAAGATTTTAGAAGGCTTACAATTACTACAAGCAAATCGAGAATTTTCATTCGGAATATATGATAATCCAACACAGCAATTAATCGGATACATTTCGCTGTACTCGATAAAACGATTACCGTATTCAAGTGGTTTTGTTGGTTATTCAATCGATCAAAATTTTCTTGGGCGCGGGATTGCAACTGAATCCGTACAGCTCCTATTAAAGTTTGCTTTTCAAACATTAAATCTTCACCGTATTGAAGCATATGTGGCACCTCAAAATCTAGCTTCTGTAAAAGTATTAGAGAAGTCTGGCTTCACACAAGAAGGATTGTTAAAGGAGTTATTATTTATTAATGGTGCATGGGTAGACCACTATATGTATGCCATTTTGAAAAATGAATTTTACGGACAATTATAAAAAGGGGTGAAGAAGCTTATTATAGAAGCCTCTTCACCCATTTTTTATAAGGATTATTTATTATCTGAAATTTCATTGCCATTTGTAACTAAATCAAGTTGCCCTGTTCCTGGGTCAATAACTAGACCATGTACAGGTACGCCAGTTGGAATTAATGGATGGCGACGAATTAAGTCGACACTTTTTTGTACGCTCGTTTTGACATCGCCAAAGCCACGTAACCATTCTTTTAAATCCATTCCAGCAAAATTGATCACATCAAGTGTTTCTTGCTTAATACCACGCTCAAGCATGTGTCCAATCATAAGATTAGGGTCTACAGCACTCATACCACAATCATAGTGACCAATTACATAAATTTCATCTGCCTGTAATTCATACACAGCGACAAGTAAGCTACGCATAATGCCTCCAAATGGATGATTGACGATAGCACCAGCACTTTTAACAACTTTTACGTCCCCATTACGTAAGTTCAGTGCTTTTGGTAATAATTCAACTAGTCTTGTATCCATACAAGTTAAAATGACAATTTTTTTGTCAGGATATTTAGTTGTTATATAGCTTTCGTATTGCTTTTCAGAAACGAATTGTTCATTAAACTTTAAAATTTCTTGTAATGAAGTCATGTAATTTACCCCTTTCGTTACTAAATCTATTTTAGAATATTACTTAGAGAATTCAAACTAATTAGCATATTTAAATGAAATCACTATGAAAATAAGGAGAACTAATGATTCAAACAAGCATAATGTGAACTTCAGTTAGCAGGGGCATCTCCTGCTAATGGAAAGTTTAAACTAAACAGATTATTAAGAGACAAAAAAACAACCGCTAAATTTTAGCGGTTGTGAAAAATTAGTGATGATGGTGTCCATCTTTTGATTTTTCGTTTGGCGCGAACGCCGCTGCTTTTGAATCAATTACAACAGAATCATGAGAATGTAAACCCGCGCGTAAATAGTGTATGAACATTGCTAAACATACAAGAATTACGATTGAGAATCCGAAAACTAATGTGTAGTAATCAGACGCAAATGGATGATGGTGATCAAACATTGTAATAACTCCTCTCTATTAAGTAATAAGAATCATTAAACAATTATAACCTATCATTTTGGAACATTGTAGGGCAATTTGTGTAAAAAAGGAAGAAAGATTGGAAAATATGGCGACAAATTGAAATCTGATGATTGATTTAGAACGCCCAGTTTCCTTTAAGGAATACAGGTTCTGATTTTTCATCATCTGTAATACCGTCAATATTCATTTCATCCGAACCAATCATAAAGTCAACATGTGTAATACTTTGGTTTAAGCCATTCGCTAAAAGCTCTTCACGTGACATCGTTTTGCCACCTTCTAAGCAAAATGCATATGCACTACCAATTGCTAAATGGTTAGATGCATTTTCATCGAATAATGTATTGTAGAATAAAATATTTGATTGTGAAATAGGTGAATGGAATGGTACAAGTGCTACTTCACCTAAATAATGAGAGCCTTCATCAGTTGCCACTAATTTTTTTAATACATCTTCACCTTGCTCTGCTTCAACATTCACGATACGACCATTTTTAAATGTAATTTTAAAATTGTCGATAATGTTACCACCATAGCTTAATGGTTTGGTACTAGATACATACCCGTTTACACCATCTTTATGCGGGACAGTGAAAACTTCTTCAGTTGGCATATTGGCCATGAATTCATCGCCTTTTTCATTGACACTGCCCGCACCACACCATAAATGTCCTTTTGGTAATTCGATTGTTAAATCTGTACCAGGTGCAGTGTAATGAAGTTTTGCATAGCTCTTTTCATTTAAATAATCTACTTTTTCATGTAAGTTATTATTGTGATCTGCCCAAGCCTGTACAGGATCTTCTAAATCAGAACGTGTTGCTTTGAAGATAGCATCCCAAAGTGCCGTTACTTGTTCTTCTTCAGGAAGATTTGAGAATACTTTATTAGCCCACTTTTTAGATGGTGCAGCGATAACCGTCCAACTAATTTTATCTGATTGTACGTATTGGCGGTATTTATTCAATGCAGTACCAGCTGCTTTTTGGAACGCTGCAATGCGATTAGAATCGATACCAGAAAGTAAATCAGGGCTTTGAGAGACGATACTCATAAATGCAGCACCCTGCTCTGCTAGCCATTCACGCTCTTGAATTTTCCAAGGTGGGAAGAAATCAAACGAATCTTCTGGAGCTAATTCATAGCGAGTACGTGTTACTTGATCATCTGTGTAATCGACAAAAACATTTTTTGCACCACTTTCGTATGCAATTTTTGTAACAATTTGTACAAATGGTGCCGATTCGATTGAAGCAGCGATGTATAAGTATTGATTAGGTTGGATATTTACACCGATTTTTACTGCTAATTCGGCATATTTTGTTAAATTTCTTTCAAATTTCAAGTTCATTTGAATCATTCCTCCAATTATTGTCTGAAAAAAATGGACATTTTTGATACATTATAATCAAAATTAGTGAAAAGAACAGAAAAATCCAATAATGCATCGAAAAAAAAATAAATGCCATTATACTAGTGTATAGGAAGTTAATAAAAAGTTAAATAGACCGAAATAAGAAAAGACAGAGTAATTGGAGGTACTACATATGGATATTTCATCAGTTGTTGGGATAATTATTGCGTTCGCTGCACTTTTAACCGGGATGGTTTTAAAGGGTGTATCGTTATCAGCATTAGCTAACCCTGCCGCAATTCTAATCATTATCTTTGGTACGATTGCCGCAGTAACAATTGCATTCCCGATGAAGGAATTAAAACGAGTTCCAAAGCTTTTTAAAATTTTATTCACAGAAACAAAATTAGCAAGCGATATTGATTTAATAAAAATGTTTTCACAATGGGCGGATTTAGCTCGTCGTGAAGGTTTATTAGCGCTTGAGAGTAAAGCTTCAGAAATTGAAGATCCATTTTTAAAAAATGGTTTGACACTTGCAATCGATGGTCAAAATGCAGACTACATTCGTGATGTATTAACGGAAGAAGTTGAAGCAATGGAAGATCGTCATACAAGTGGAGCTGGTATATTTACACAAGCAGGTACATATGCCCCAACTTTAGGGGTACTCGGTGCGGTAATTGGTCTAATCGCAGCATTAGGAAATATGTCTGATATCGATAAACTAGGACATGCAATTTCTGCAGCCTTTGTAGCAACATTACTTGGTATCTTCACGGGTTATGTATTATGGCATCCATTCGCCAACAAACTTAAACGTAAATCTTCTGTAGAAGTAAAACAAAAGCAAATGATGATTGAAGGGATTTTATCTGTACTTGAAGGTGAAGCTCCTCGAGTAATCGAGCAAAAATTAGCTTCTTACTTACCAATGGAAGAGCGTAAGCAAATTACGGAAAGCGGGGCGGGTGGCCTTGGCAAAGAAGCATAAAAGACATAAAAAGCATGAGGAACACACTGACGAATCTTGGTTAGTTCCTTACGCGGATATTTTAACGTTATTATTAGCCCTATTCATCGTATTGTTTGCTTCGAGTACGGTCGATCAAGCGAAATTAGAAAAAATGTCTTCTGTATTTAATGAAGTCTTTACTAGTGGTACCGGAGTTATGGACAACCCCGCTGTTATTCAAACACCAAACGGTTCAGAAACGAATGTGCAATCAGGGGCTTCAAAGTATATGCAAGACCAACAAGCATTACAGCAAGCACAAAATCGTGTGGACGAATTTATTGCAGTAAATGAGCTTGAAAAGCAATTTGAAACGAAAATGACGGATGAAGGTTTATTAATTACCATTCGTGATAGTGTGTTATTTAATATGGGGGAAGCAAATGTAAAGTCAGAGTATAAGTCGATTGCAGATGAATTATCTCAGCTTTTAATGTTTGATCCACCTCGTAATATTGTAATTACAGGTCATTCAGATAATGTACCAATTAAAACAAAAGATTTTGATTCAAACTGGGATTTATCTGTAATGCGTGCCGTGAACTTTATGAAAGAGGTCATTGGAAGTAACGCCGAATTAGATTCTAAATACTTTAGTGTAAAAGGTTATGGTGAATTTAGCCCGATTGCTTCAAATGATACTGAAGAAGGTCGTGCAAAGAACCGTCGAGTTGAAGTACTTGTACAACCTCGTATTAGTGAAGATGGAAAAGTAATTACAGAATAATTAAAGGGCTTCATAAAAAGTTTTATACTTTTTATGAAGCCCTTTTCTATTTCGAAAGGACATACTTCTATTTGAGTTCGAATATTTCATTTCCACTTACCATGATTTTCAAATTACTTTTGACTTATCCAAAACAAAAGTTTATAATTTAAAACAAATGTTTGATTCGAGGTGAGACTATTGAATGAAAAAGAAAAATTAGTCTTCAAATTGATTAAGGAAAATCCATTTTTATCGCAGCAAGAAATGGCAGAGCAGCTAGGAATGTCTAGACCTGCACTTGCCAATATCATTTCTGCATTAATAAAGCGTGGTGAAATTTTGGGACGTGCATATGTATTACCAGAGAAAAATCAGATTATCACAATTGGTGGTGCAAACGTCGATCGGAAATTTTCAATTGAAGGAAATGTACAATTAGGTACATCGAATCCTGCAAAAGTATCTGAAAGTGTAGGAGGCGTGGCTCGAAATATAGCCGAAAACTTAGGACGCTTAGGAAACCGTATTTCATTAATTACAACACTTGGTGATGATCATGACGGGCGATTAATTGAACAATCAAGCAAGGCTTATATGAATTTTGATTTAGTTGAAAAGTTAAAAGGTAATACAACGGGTTCGTATACAGCTGTACTTGATGATCATGGTGAACTGGTAGTGGCGATGGCGAATATGTCCATTTACAGTAAATTGTCACCAATGATTCTAAAAAAGCATGAAGTAATTTTGCAAAATGCCAGCTGCTTAATTATTGATTTAAACTGCTCAGCAGAAACGGTTCAATACGTAAAAGACTTTGCATATCAGCGTGAAGTACCACTTGTTATTGTGCCTGTATCTTCACCGAAAATGATGAATATGCCATCGGATTTACACGGTGTCGATTACTTGATCTGCAATCGTGATGAAGCTGAAACTTATTTGAATGTAAAGCTTGAAACGTATGGTCACTATGAGAAAGCAGTAAAAGCCTTATTAGAAAAAGGTGCTAAGTACGCATTGCTAACATTAGGAGAACATGGTGTTATGGTAGGTCATGCAGGTAAAGTAACTCACTTTAAGGCTGTCTTGACGAATAATATTGTTGACGTTACAGGTGCAGGAGATGCGTTTGTGAGTGCCTTTTTACATGGTGTTTTAAATAATGAAGAGCTAGAAGAAGCAGTGCAGCTTGCTTTAGTAAGTGCAACAAAAACATTACAGTCAGACAAAACAGTCCGTGAAGACTTAACAAAAGAAAATTTAGCAAATTGGAGGAATTTACAATGAAACAATATTTATCATATTCACAAGAGGTATTAGAAGCAAAAGAGAAAGGCTTACCAATCGTAGCATTAGAATCTACAATTATTTCACACGGTATGCCGTACCCACAAAACGTACAAACTGCTCGTGAAGTTGAACAGATTATTCGTGATGGCGGCGCTGTTCCTGCAACAATCGCTTTAATCGATGGTCAAATCAAAATCGGTTTATCAGATGAAGAATTAGAAATGTTCGGTAACGCTCAAGGTGTAGCAAAAGCAAGCCGCCGTGACCTTGGCTACTTATTAGCAACAAAAAAAATTGGTGCAACGACTGTAGCTGCTACAATGATTTGTGCTGAATTAGCAGGTATCGAGTTATTCGTAACAGGTGGTATCGGTGGGGTTCACCGTGGTGCTGAAACAACAATGGACATTTCAGCTGACTTAGAAGAATTATCGATGACAAACGTAGCAGTAATATGTGCTGGTGCAAAATCAATTTTAGATATCGGTTTAACTTTAGAATACTTAGAAACAAAAGGTGTTCCAGTAATCGGTTATGGTACAGACTCATTACCAGCATTCTATACACGTGAAAGTGATTTTAACGTAAATTTCCGTGCTGACTCTCCAGAAGAAACTGCAGCTATTTTACGTGCTAAATGGGATTTAGGGTTACGCGGAGGTGCGTTAGTAGCAAATCCAATTCCTGTTGAAGATTCAATGGAAGCAAGCTTCATTAATGGCATTATCGAAAGTGCTTTAAAAGAAGCAGCAGAACAAGGCGTTGCAGGTAAAAATGTAACTCCATTCTTATTAGGTAAAGTGAAAGAACTAACAGAAGGTAAATCATTAGTAGCGAACATCGCACTTGTTAAAAACAATGCTCGTGTAGGTGCTAAAATCGCTGTAGAATTACAAAAATAATTGTTATTTCCTAGGGAATAATAGCGAATAAAAAAGGAAGTTCACTGATTTATTTAAACGGTGAACTTCCTTTTCCATTATTTACGTAGTGTTCCTAACTCAGCAACAATTGCATTCATTTCGCTGGGACTGAATGAATCACGTTTCATAACCATTTCATATAAATATTGTAGATCTTCATATTTATCGCCATTAAATGCATCAGCTTGCATTGCATCACCATTTACCATACGAAGCTTTTCTTTAATTTGCTCAATCATATAAATCACATTTTCTAGTGATGGAGTGGATAAGTCCATTTTTTTAACCTACCTTTCAAAGTATACGGAAATATCATTTCATGTCGGTAAGTTCTTGTCAATACCTTAACTTCTTTCAACAACTACAAAGGGAAATTAAGACGAAAGTTTCGCTGAAGTGTAATTGATTAGTTCATCTACTTTCAAAAAGATGGAAGATTAGCTAAAATGAAATTAGATTTAGTTTTATCGCAATTTTTTATGGGAATATAAAACTAGTACAGGAGGAGAGATTATAATGAAAAGTAAATTACTACCTTTTATTGCAATTGGGGCGATTGTTGGAGCAGCGATAAGTATGTTGGACAAACAAACACGTGAGCATACTGTAGAAACAACGAAAAAAGCAAAAGATACAGTAAGTTATTATGCTGAAAACCGAGATGAGTTATTGGCTCTAGTTGAATCCAAAGTAGAGCAGGCACAAGGTATATATGGAAAAGTTAATGACAATGTACAAGCACTTATGCAAAATGGTAATGATATTAAGTCATTACCAAGTACCATTCAAAGTTTAGTGTCTGAAACAGTTGAGGCCTTTTCGAAAAAGGATGATTCCATCGGCTAATAACCTCATAAAGGTGGTGGCTATATGAATAAAAAACAAGTGAAAAGTGAAAAACTGGCACTAATTAAATCTTATATAGCACCCGATCCCTCATCGATTAATATGTTAACGACGAAAGGATTTATTCAAGATTTAATCCATCGCACGAAAACTGTAGACATGTCAGGAATGGGTGCACAGCTGGCTTATTTCTTTTTACTATCCTTTTTCCCAATGCTTATTTTTATGGTGACATTGTTACCGTATTTAAATTTAGAGCAAGGGCAAATATTCGATTTCATGAGTGATATTATGCCAGAAGAAGTGTATGGCTTGATAGAGGGTACACTGACAGACGTGTTAAATAAGCAAAATGGTGGCTTACTTTCTATCGGTATTTTAGGGACAATTTGGTCAGCTTCTAAAGGCGTGGACGCATTGATGAAAGCGTTAAATCGTGCATATGATGTTGAAAGGAAAGCAGGCATTTTAAATCGGATTTGGTCTTTAATTTTTACAATTTCTTTAGTCGCGGTTATTTTAATTGCGCTTGTATTGCCCATCTTTGGTCATCAAATAGGCAATGTCATATTTAGTTATATCGGTGTAGAGAAATCGTTTGAAATAATTTGGACTTCTGTTCGTTGGATTATACCACCAGTACTTATATTAATTGTATTAACGGTGATGTACTGGATCGTCCCGAATACAGATCCACGTCTAACGATTATTAGTGTATTCCCTGGGGCTTCTTTTGCGATGGTCGGATGGCTAGCGCTAACGTACGGGTTCTCATTTTATATTAATAACTTCGGAAATTACAGTGCGACCTACGGAAGTATCGGGGGTGTCATTATATTAATGTTATGGCTGTATTTTACAGGCATGATATTAATATTTGGAGGGCTCTTAAATGCAAGCTTCCAAAAATGGCAACTTGCCAAAAAGAGTAATAAATCACGGAAATCACCTGTATTTTAATACGAAAAAGCCGCTTCTTTAGGAGCGGCTTTTTGTTATCTCTTATGAAATGCCAATATAAGCTTTCACTTTATACATTTTTACTTAACATACGTAACCCGTTTAAAATGACTAAAATCGTACTTCCTTCATGACCGATGACACCAAATGGTAGGCTAATCGCTTGGAAGAAATTTGAGATAATTAATAAGGCGATAACCGATAATGAAAAGATGACATTTTGCTTTACAATACGCTGCATTTTTCGAGAAAGCTTTATGGCGTATGCAATTTTAGAAAGATCATTTTTCATTAATACGACATCCGCTGTTTCAAGAGCTACATCTGTCCCGCCACCCATTGCAATTCCAACAGATGCAGTGGCAAGTGCAGGAGCGTCATTAATCCCATCTCCAACCATACCAACATGTTCATAAGTAGTTTTATAAGCTTCAATATGTGTTACTTTTGTTTCAGGAAGACATTCAGCTACATAGTTTGTCACACCAGCTTCTTTGGCAATGGCTTTAGCAGTTGTCTCATTGTCACCTGTTAACATCGTAACATCGATGCCAAGTTGTTTTAGTTCAGCTACCGCTTTTTTTGCTTCTTCACGTACAACATCTTTCATCGCAACAAGTGCAGCAATTCCTTCATTGTCTTTTAAAAAGATAACGGTTTTTCCTTCATTCGCAAGTTTTTTTAGAGCACCATTTGCAAATATATCAGCATTTTCTTTTCCAACAAAATCAGGTTTACCAACTATATACTGTTGTTCATTAACGTTAGCTTTCAAACCGTATCCTGGAATATCTTCTATTAAGATGTTTCTTGGGTACACATTATTTTGTTCTTTTGCATAGTGTGTAATGGCTTGTGCTAGGGGGTGATTTGATTGTGCTTCAATCCCAGCAATAACCGCTAAAGTTTCATCCTTGTTTAATCCATCGCGAACGATAAAATCTGTTACAACCGGAGTACCTTGTGTTAATGTTCCTGTTTTATCGACAGCTAACACTCGAAGGATACTTAAATGTTCTAAATGCATGCCACCTTTTACTAAAATCCCGTTTCTTGCACCATTCGAAATCGTAGAAAGGGTTGCTGGCATAATCGCAGCAACAAGTGCACAAGGTGAAGCAACAACAAGAAGTACCATGGCACGATAAAATGTAGTCGTCCAATCCCATCCAAGTAAATAGTGCGGAAGGAATAACATGAGGGCAACGAAAAGTAAAACACCTTTTACATAGGCACCTTCAAAGCGTTCGATAAATTGTTGAGAAGGCGATTTTTCACTTTGTGCCGATTGAACAAGTGTAATGATTTTTTGGAACAATGTCTCAGAGCTAGGTTTTGTAACATTAATAGTTAAAACACCATTTAAATTCACTGTTCCTGCAAATACTTCATCGCCGCTATTTTTTGTGACAGGCATGGATTCACCAGTGATAGCCGCTTCGTCTACTGTAGAAATTCCTTTGAAAATCACACCATCAGCTGGAATACGTTCGCCAGGTTTCACTAAAATGTGATCATCTATTTTTAAATCATTTACATTAACTTTAATAGGTTCAAATCCCCCGCGTATTAACCAGGCTTCTTCGGGCTGTAATTCCATTAATGAAGAGATTTCACGGTGACTTTTATTCATAGCATAGGTTTCAAGTGCGCCACTAAGTGCAAATATAAAGATTAAGACCGCACCTTCAGTCCAATAACCGATAATTGCTGAACCTACTGCTGCTAAGATCATTAGAATTTCTACATTTAATGATTTATTTTTAAATGTATCGAGTATGCCTTCCTTTGCTTTCGCATAGCCACCGATAATAAAGGCGGAAAGGTAGGCGATAATCGCGGATGTCATTAGACCTGTAGATTCCATGCGCCACGCTAGCAGGATAATTATGCCTGAAACAAGTGCTGCTATTAATTCTTTATGTTCTTTTATTTTCTCATTTAATGATAAGTTTTCTCGATTAGATTTACTCATAAGTACCTCCTTGATAATGAATATCATTGTTAATTCAACTGATAATGAATTTCATTTATTTTATAACAATTTCTAATTTATAATTATTATAATCTAGGTTGATGATTTTGTAAATAACAAGAAATCAATAAAAATCTTAATCCCTACTTGACTAATAAGAATTATAGGTTAATATAGGATATACAATTTAAATTATTGGAGGAGTTAACTTTGAATTTCATAGTGCTACTTAATGTCGTTGTATTGGCATTACTTATTGCGTTTTTATATTTCTTAAAAACTAAGCATGTTAAATTTTCTAACCGCGTGTTTATTGCGTTAGGTTTAGGGGTTTTACTAGGCATAGTTTTACAATTAATCTACGGGGTTGAATCAGATAATCTGATTGAAACTGTACCTTGGTATAACATTGTTGGTTCAGGTTACGTGAAATTATTACAAATGATTTCAATGCCATTAGTATTTATCTCAATTCTAGCTGCATTCACTAAAGTAACGATTGGTAAAAACTTTGGTAAATCGGCAGCAATTATTTTAGCTGTATTAATCGGTACTACAGCTGTAGCAGCTAGTTTAGGTATTACATCTGCACTTGTATTTGATTTAGATGCAACTCAAATTATGCAAGGTGATAATGAAATTGCACGTGGTGAAGCAATGGTAGAAAAATCTGCCACAGTAACAACTTTACCTGATCAAATTTTAGAAATGTTCCCAGCAAACCCATTTTCTGATTTAACAGGTGCACGTGCAACATCAACAATTGGTGTTGTTATTTTCGCAGCATTCCTTGGATTTAGCTTTTTAACACTTCGTCGTAAAGAGGAAGAAACAGCAACAAACGTGAAAAAAGGAATCGATGCGCTATACGGTTTAATTATGGGCGTTGTACGTATCATTTTACGTTTAACTCCATATGGTGTGTTAGCAATTATGGCTCGTACTGTTGCAACATCTGACTTAGGTGCCATATTAGACTTAGGTGAATTTGTCATTGCTTCATATGTAGCATTAATTGTCATGTTCTTAATTCATTTAGTAATCGTTGCATTAACTGGTTTAAGCCCATTAACATATGTGAAAAAAGTGGCGGAAGTATTACTATTCGCGTTCACATCTCGTTCTAGTGCGGGTGCTTTACCACTTAATATTCAAACACAAACAAAACGTTTAGGTGTGCCAGATGGTATCGCAAACTTTGCAGGTTCGTTTGGTTTATCAATCGGTCAAAATGGATGTGCGGGTATATATCCTGCTATGTTAGCGGTTATGATTGCACCAACTGTAGGGATTAACCCATTATCACCAGGCTTCATTGCCACATTAATTTTAATCGTAGCAATCAGTTCATTTGGCGTAGCTGGTGTTGGTGGTGGTGCGACTTTCGCAGCAATCATCGTATTATCAGCAATGGACTTACCAATTGCATTAGCAGGTATTTTAATTTCAGTAGAGCCGTTAATCGACATGGGTCGTACAGCACTTAATGTAAGTGGATCTATGGTTTCTGGTGTTGTAGCAAGTCGCGCAACTCATGAGTTGGATACAGAAATTTATAACCAACCAGCGGATAAAGCACCTTTAGTTCAATAATAATTAATAGAAAAATAGAAGCAGCACAACGAGTAATTTCGTTTGTGCTGCTTTTTTTATTGTTAAGGAAATTATAAATGCGGAGCTTTTCGAACCCTCCTACGAAAGTGGTGGAGCATTTACTTTCTTGTCGGGTCCTCCAAAGCTTGTCGGGGCTGAACGGGCGCTTTACCGCTTTTGTTCGTTTCATATGTCAATTTATGACGCATGCTATAACTTGCGACGGCAAATAGCCATAACATTAGACAAATAAACCAATAGACGTATAGGAAAGTAACATAAGGTGCTACGCAAAGGACATAAACGGTATAAATGAGTGCGATTAAAAAGCTCCGTATGTATTGATATTTTGTACTAACATGAATTTGAAATCCGATTAATAGAGCATTAATAACAATCTTCAAAAAATATATCATGCAATCTCTCCTTTTTTTCATCATAACAATTGGAAAAATGATGCGCAATAATAAAGTGAAACTAACAATCAATTGGGTCTTGTATTGGGAAGGCCGCAAGCAACCATCCGAAAAGAGCAGCAATAAGAAATTGCAGAAGCATAAAAAAGCGACTCATTCCAAGTTAATTGGAGTGAGTCGCTTTTATTAAGTGAAAATTAGTATACGCGTTCAGCGTGAGAAGCTAATTTTTCTAATGAAGATTTTTCTACATCAGCGTGTAAAGAGTTCCCGTGAGAGTCCATTGTTACAACAGCTGTGAAGTCTTCAACAGTTAAGTGCCACATTGCTTCAGGAATACCGAATTCGATTAAGTCTACACCGTCTACTGATTTAATGCAGTCAGCGTAGTATTGAGCCGCACCACCGATAGCGTTTAAGTAAACACCACCGTGTTCGCCTAAAGCTTTCAGTGTTTTTGGTCCCATACCGCCTTTACCCATAACCGCGCGGATACCAAATTTTTTCATGATGTCGCCTTGGTACGGTTCTTCACGAATTGAAGTTGTTGGACCAGCAGCTTTAACAACCCAGTTGCCTGCTTCGTCTTTCGCCATTACTGGACCACAGTGGTAAATAATTTGACCATCTAAGTCTACTGGAGCTTCAACGCCTTCACCGATTAAGTGATGATGAATTGCGTCACGACCAGTATACATACGACCAGAAATTTTAACTACGTCACCTACGTTAAGTGAACGAATTTTTTCTTCTGTAATTGGTGCAACTAATTCAACAACCTTGTTTTTAGAGTTGTCTTGTTTTTCTTCGTTACGGAAAGTGATTTTTTCACCTTCTTGGTAGTGCCATTTGATGATTTCACCGTTTTCTGGATTGATATCAATTGCCATACGACGGTAAGCCCAACAATTGTACGCTACAGATACGAAGAATGATGCAGGTAAGCGGTCCATTACACCGATTTTACAGCCTAGTAATGTAGCTTCACCACCGAAGCCCATTGTACCAATACCGAATGTATTAGCAGTTTCAACAACGTATTGTTCTAATTTAGCTAAGTCTTCGATAGGGTTTACATCTTCTACATGACGGAATAATTGTTCTTTTGCAAGATCATATCCAGAAGAGCGGTCGCCACCGATACCTACACCGATGAAACCAGCTGAACAGCCTTGACCTTGTGCTTGCCATACAGAGTGTAAGATACATTTACGGATACCGTCTAAGTCACGACCAGCGCGGCCTAAACCTTCAAGTTCTGCAGGAAGTGAGTATTGGATATTTTTGTTTTCACAGCCGCCACCTTTAAGGATTAGCTTAATTGTGATGTAGTCGTTTTCCCATTGTTCAAACTTCACGACCGGTAAACCAGCACCGATGTTGTTGCCAGAGTTTTTACCAGTTAATGAATCAACTGAGTTTGGACGTAATTTCGCATCACCAGTAGCTGCAGCGATTGCAGTTTGGATTGCTTTTTTAATTTCGATCTGGTTTACGCCAACTGGAGTATATACTTTAAATGTTGGTAGACCAGTATCTTGACAGATTGGAGATACATTATCTTCCGCCATGACGATATTTGTTGTAATTGTGCCTAATGTCATTGCTGCACGAGTACCAGCGTTTTCGGATTGCTTCGCGGCTTTAATCGCACGACGAACATCTTTTGGTAAGTTTGTAGAAGTCTCTGTAATTAAGTTATAAAGACTTTTTTCTAAAGTTTCTAAGTATGCCATCTTATTTTTCCCCCCAGAAAAAATATAGTTATTTTTGCATCGATAAGGTATTTATCGACATAAGTAAGGACATCATTTCCCGCTATTGGGCGTAAAATGTATCTTTGTAAAATCATCTTACATTATAACTCTTTTAATGTAGAAAAAAAAGAGCGCTTACAAGTAACAAAAACGAAAAACCTATAAAAAGAAATCAAAAGCACAAAAGTAGTAATAATAAAAAAAGCAATGCTCCTAATCGAGCAATGCTTTTGGATATTATTTGTTTTCTTCGCGAGCTTGGAATTGATCCATTTTTTCTTCTAAATCGTCCATCATTTGAATTAAACGATCGATATCTTCTAGTTCAGTTGTTTCTGGATCGATAGCATCTAAAACCTGAAGGAAGATTTCTAAGCGTTCTTTTAAATAAGTCACTTGTTGTTCTTTGTTTGTAATGGGATTCATTATAAGCGATTCTCCTTTTGGCTTGCATACGTTTATTATACTATGTTCTTTTTAAAAAGTTAATCGACAACTTACGGACCAAATGGATTAGATCTTATTATTTCGATTATAAAAAGAAGGGAAATATATAGAACTTAATAATTATTTTATATTTCTTTATATTTAGAATATTTACAAAATTGATGGAATGTGATAAATTTAGTTTACATTAAATTTAAGGAGATGGTCGGAAAAACAATGTGTAGATAAACTCACGAAAAGGAGGAAGTTTAAACGTTTTTCGGCAAATCTGCCGGGATGTTAGTTTATGCAAATTTTAATGGAATTAAGTGAAATTTAAAGCCCTAGTTAACTTTTAGAGATAAAGTTGGCTAGGGCTTTTAAATATGCAAAATATTTAACAAACTATAGATTTGCTATGATACGATGTAACTTATGAATTAAAGGAGATAGATGATGAGTTACAATCAACGAAGATTTTTAATTTTAGTTATTATCGTATCGATATCAGGTTTTTCACAAGGGATGCTGTTACCACTCATTTCCGTTATTTTTGAAAGAGATGGTGTATCCTCTATATTAAATGGCATGAATGCAACTGGACTTTATATTGGGACATTACTCATCTCACCATTTATTGAGCAGCCACTGCGTAAGTATGGTTATAAGCCGATTATTATACTTGGTGGGGCGGTAGTATTTGTTTCACTATTTTTATTTCCATTATGGAAAAGTGTCATGTTTTGGTTTGTGTTACGTATGTTAATCGGGATTGGTGACCACGCACTCCATTTTGCAACACAAACATGGATTACATCAGCAACGCCCGCGCATAAGCTAGGTAGAAGCATGTCGATTTACGGCATCTCGTTTGGTTTAGGCTTTGCTGTTGGCCCGTTATTTGTACAGCTAATAAAAATATCTGAAAGCTTGCCATTCATTGTTTCTTCAGCGCTTTGTTTAGTCGCATGGTCGCTTGTGTTTTTTGTGAAAAATGAAAAACCAGAAGCACTAGTAGGTGATGCCAATGAAACGGGCTTTACACGTTATAAATTGGCAATCAAATACGGATGGGTCGCATTTTTACCACCGTTTGTTTACGGATTTTTAGAATCTTCCTTAAATGCATTATTTCCTGTATATGCTTTACGTAAATCGTTTGATCTAGAGTTTGTGTCGGTCATTTTGGCGGCATTTTCTGTAGGTGCGATTGCGATGCAGTTTCCACTTGGAACGCTAGGTGATAAAATCGGACGGCGAAAAGTCATTACCGGAGGCCTCATTTTGGGCAGTGTATTTTTCTTCATAGGGAATCTGCTTGAGTACTCCCAAATACTTGTTGCGGTCATTTTCTTAATCGGAGGTATGTGCGTAGGTTCGATGTTCTCGTTAGGAATTACATATATGGCGGATTTAACGCCAAAACAACTACTACCAACTGGAAATTTACTGTGTGGAATTTTCTTTAGTTTAGGTAGTTTAAGTGGCCCGCTTTTAGGTGGATTGTATTTAGATGTATTTCCTGACAATGGCTTCTTAGTTTTAGTTTCACTGATGCTACTAGCTGTCGGACTCATTGTCCTGTTAAGTGGAAAAAATAGAAAATTAATAGCGTAAGAAAAAGCAGATGTTCAATTTAGTTTGAACGTCTGCTTTTTGCTGAAAAGAATACGATTGTGGTTACAATCATTGATAAAATTATGTATATGAATACGTTTAAGTAGTTCACACCACCGAATGTAACGGCTGCTTGTAACGAACTCACTGAAGTTGTTGAACTGTCAGTTTCACTCGCAAAAATTAATCCACCTAACCATGAAAGCCCGAAATAACAAATGATAAAAGTAACTGCTACAAAAAGAAAGTTTTTCATGTTTATGCCTCCTAGCCTTTCTATCATACATGAAAATTAGTACCAATTGGAAATGAAAAAAGCTTACGAATCGATTTGGATTCGCAAGCTTTTGAAATCTTATTTAGAAGCAACTAAGATTTTAATTTGGTTTTTGTCATTTACTAATGTTTCGAAGCCTTCTGTTACAACTTCATCTAATGTAATGCGTTTAGTAACAAGCTTGTCAGCAGGGAAGTAACCTTGTGTCATTAAGTGCATAACTGCAGGGAAAATATCACGGTATGCGATAATTCCTTTTACGCTACGCTCTGATAACACGATATTGTTTGGCTGAATCGAAGCTTCTTTTTCCCAAATCGAAACGATAATCGTTTCACCTTCAAATGAAGTAGAATCGATTGCTTGTTTTAATACAACGGGTACACCAGTAACTTCGAATGCTACGTCCGCACCACCATTTGTTAATTGTTGAATTTTACCGACAACATCTGCTTCTTGTGCAGGGTTAATAATAGCTGTCGCGCCAAGTTCTAATGCTTTTGCACCGCGCTCTTTTGATAATTCAACTGCATAAATTTCAGAAGCACCGGCAACCTTTAATGCTTCGATTACTAATAATCCAATTGGGCCTACACCGAATACAACCGCTTTGTCACCAGCTTTTAATTTACTCATACGTACAGCATGTAAAGCAACGGCTGCTGGCTCTACTAATGCGCCTTGTTCTAATGATAGACTTTCTGGCATTTTGTGAACCCAACGCTCATCAACTACTGTAAATTCAGAGAATCCACCACCACCACCAGATAAACCGTGGAATCCTAAATGCTTACAAATATTATACTTTCCTTTTTTACATGCAGCGCATTCACCGCAAGCTAAAATCGGCTCAACAACGACTTGATCTCCTACTTTTACAGAAGAAACACCTTCACCAATTTCTACTACTGTACCTGAAAACTCATGACCCATAACTATAGGGGCAATATCTTTACTCACTGGATGTGGTGCATCTACTGGTACGAAGATTGGTCCAGCAATATATTCATGTAGATCGCTACCACAAATACCTGTCCATGCCACTTCAATTTTTACACGACCAGCTGTTACTTGTGGTTCTTCGATTTGTTCTACTCGAATATCTTTTGCTTTATACCAACGTGCTGCTTTCATTAAAATCACTCCAAATTAAGTATTAACTACAGTGTAGTAGTTATTTCCATTTTATAATAAGAAAGTAAATTATTTTTTGGAGATAATGTTAAATATACAGTAATGATTTTAAGAATTCTTTTCAGAATGGTTGCAATTTATTGCACTTTAAGCTTATCTCGACTTTATGCAAAGTTGATATTTATAAAAAAACACCCTCATTGATGAATAAAAATTCATACAATGAAGATGCAACAATAATTATTTTTTAAGCGTTAACTTCACAACACACTCAATTTGAGCTGTTTGTGGGAACATATCTACAGGTTGAATGTATTCAACTTTGTATGCTTTTGATAAATCTTGTAAGTCACGAGCTAAAGTCGATGGGTTACAAGAAGTATATACGAAACGTTTTGGCTTAATTTTTAATACCGTTCTAATGAAACCAGGCTCTAAGCCAGTACGCGGTGGATCTACGCAAATAACATCGGGGCGGTAATCTTCTTTTGACCAACGGAATAACCATTTATCTGCTGAGCCTGGGAAGAAACGAACATGTTGTAAGTTGGCATTATTACGTGCATTATACTTCGCATCGGCAATTGCCTCATCAACATTATCCATGCCTCGAACTTCACGTGCACCATCAGCTAGCCACATACCAATTGTCCCAACACCACAATAAGCGTCGACAACTTCTTCTTTCCCAGTAAGCGCGGCAGCTTTTTTAATTTCATCATATAAATGAATCGTTTGCTCAGGATTTAATTGGAAGAATGCACGTGTTGATAAATCAAATGCAAACTCGCCTAATTTTTCATGAATCGCTTCTTTACCATCTAATACGAATGTTTCATCACCGAAAATTAATGAAGTTTTATCACGGTTCACGTTTTGTGTAATTGAAACGATAGATGGGTCGATTTTTTTAATACGCTCGATTAATTCAGCTTTATGTGGTAATTCATTGCGTGTTGTGACAAGACAAACTTGTGTTTCACCAGAATTGACCCCTGTACGAACGACAATTGTACGTACTAAGCCGTTTAAGTTTTTTCCATCATAAATGGTAATATTTAATTTTTGTAATACTTTACGCGTACCCACTGTGATTTTTGATGTAAGTGGGTGCTGCACTAAGCAGTCATTAATGTTTAATAATTCATTTGTACCTTCAGCAAAAAGGCCAGCATATACACGTTTGCCTTCTTTACGTACTTGGAATTGTGATTTGTTGCGATAGTTCCAAGGATTGTCCATGCCTATTGTTGGACGAATTTCAGCAGTTGCGGCAATATCTTTTGCATACTTTTCAAAAGCTTGCACGACAATGTCACGTTTATTGATGAGCTGTGCTTCATACGTCATATGTTGTAATTGGCAACCACCACATTCTGCATATACTTGGCAAGGTGCCTCTTGACGAAATTCGCTTGCTTTACGAATGTTTAAAATTTCAGCTTCTGCGAATTTATTCTCTACTTTTGTTAATTTAACGGTTACTTCTTCTCCAGGAATGGCTCCTTTTACGAAAACGACATTGCGCTTATAAAATCCAACGCCCTCACCGTTAATCCCAAGGCGCTTTATCGTTAACGGGAACTTTTGCCCGACTTCCATTATTACATCACTCAAGTTTACACGTCCTTTAAATACAAAACTCACACTAAAGATTAGTGCGAGTTGCTAAGTTTTTCTTTATCCTTTCATTATAACGGACAAACGAGGGAAAGAAAAGAATCGGGATTTTTTTGAAATGCTAGGGGACGGTGATATCCACATTCTTCAGTACTAAATCATCGAGTGATTGAAACGAATAGCCTTGTTTTTTAGCGTCTTGAATGAATTTTGGAAGTGCTTCTGCATTATCTTGTGCGACTGTATGCATTAAAACAATAGCGCCTGGATGCAGTTGTTGCATGAGTGCATTATAGGCATATTCGTAACCTCTACGTTCATCTTTTAGCCAATCTTTAAATGCAATGGACCAAAAAATATGACGGTAGCCATTCGTTTGACCTACTTTCAACAATTCTTCGTTGAAAATCCCTTCTGGTGGGCGCGCATAAAAGGTGCGTTCGATACCAGTTAATTCATGAAGTTTGTTGTCAAATTGTTTCCATTCTTTTTCCATTTCATTTGTCGAGAGCCGCGCCATATTCGGATGTCCGTAAGAATGATTGCCAATAATATGACCATCAGCAATCATTGTTTTTACTAAATCAGTCGCGCTCGTTAAATAATGACCTGTTAAGAAAAAGGTTGCGGGAACTTGTTCATCACGGAGCGTTTTTAAAATGCTTTCAGTAAAGCCATTTTCGTAACCGTTATCAAATGTTAAATAAACAATTTTTTGTTCGGCAGTATCTTTATAAATCGCTCCGTACTTATTTAAAAGGCCTTCAAGTGGTTCACCAATTTCAACAGTTTCCCCATCGCGACTCGGTTTGAATCCCCAATGGAATTCTTCGGCACGTGCAATGGTCATAAACGATATAAAAGTAGCCATAATAACTAAGAAAACACCGACTACATGCTGTTTATACATAAAAAAAGCAACCTCCTTTTCACGTAGGTTGCGTTAAATAAATAATTTTATTCAGCTTTTATATAAGTCGCGAATCGCATCTTGAATAGATACGAATTGAAATTCGTAATTTGCATTCATTAATTTTTCAGGTAGCACATGCTGACCTTCTAATACGAGAACACTTTGTTCACCCAGTGCAAGCTTTAACATAGCAGCTGGAACGGGGAACCAGTGAGGTCGATGAAGTGCTGTCCCAATCGCTTTACCGAAACTTTTCATGCGTTTAACGTTTGGTGTTGTAAAATTAACCGGACCAGATAGTTCTTCATTTTCAATTACAAATAATAAAGCACGTGCGACATCGTCAACATGAATCCAACTTATCCACTGAGCTCCTGAACCAATCGTACCACCAACACCTAATTTATAAGGCAATACCATCATTGGTAGGGCACCTTCATCTTTTGCTAAAATAACGCCAAAGCGTGTGAGACAAGTGCGAATGCCAAGTTTTTCTGCTTCAACTGCATGTTGTTCCCATTGTTGTACGACCGTCCCTAAAAAATCATGTGCTTTTTCAGGAGATTGTTCCGTATAAATAGCTGTCTCAGAAATAGGATAAATACCAACAGCACTCGCATTAATAAAGACGCGCGGTTTCTGTTGTAAAGCATGAAATATACGTAATACTTCATCCGTTGAATCCATCCGACTTGCGTAAATTTTTTCTTTTTGCTTTTCTGTCCATCGTCCATCATTTAACGACACACCCGCTAAATTGACAAACGCATCTAACGATTCTAATTGGAGTTCTGGTTTAGCATCATCTTTTAACCATTGTATGTATCGAATACCCCTAGCCTCATGACTTTCACCGCGTGTTAAAATAATCACTTCATGACCAGTAGCTAACAAAAGCTCACTAAATTTACGTCCCACCATACCTGTCCCACCTGAAATGGCAATTTTCATACGAAATCCCTCCTTGTGAAATATAGTATCTTCAGTATACCGTTCAATGAAAGTCAAAGTAAAAAGATGTATACTGAAAGGTAATGGAATAAAGCGAGGTGTAACTATGCAAGTCATTACGAAAATTGCACGTCAAAAAAACAATAAAGAGCGCTACAATATTTATCTAAACGAACAATATGCTTTTCCAGTAGATGAAGGTACCCTTATAAAATTCGGCTTGCAAAAAGGCAAAGTACTTGAGCAAATCGAAATAGATGAAATACAATATGAAGATGAAATCGCCAAGGCATTTAATAAAGCACTAGGTTTCTTAAGCTTTCAAATGCGTAGTGAGCATGAAGTGAAAACAAAGCTTCTGCAAGCAGGGCATGGTGAAGCAGTTGTACAAGAAGCGCTATATAAATTAACGAACTTAGGCTTTTTAAATGATGAAAGCTTTTCAAAGGCATTACTGGAAACTAGAAAGCGCACGGCCAAAAAGGGTCCAGCTGCCATTAGACAAGATTTAAAGCAAAAAGGAATCGATAAAGGCTTACAAGAGCAAGTACTCGAAACCTTTAGCCATGATGAGCAGTTGAAGCTCGCGATGGAATTGGCAGAAAAAGCAGTCCGATCGAGTCAAAATAAAACACCCTCACAGGTGAAACAAAAAATACAAGATGTATTGCTACGTAAAGGATATTCGTTTGCAGTTGCAAAGGAAATACTAGAGAAAATTAAGCTAGAACGTCAAGAAGATGAGTGGCCGGCACTAATCGAAAGCCAGGGTGAAAAAGTTTGGCGTAAATATGCTTCAAAGTTTACAAGCTCTGGACTGCATCAAAAAGTAAAGCAAGCTCTTTATCAAAAGGGATTTCCAATAGCAGTAATTAATGATTTTATCGAACAGAAGGAGCAAGAACAAAATGAATGAAGTAACTTATAGCGCTATGACAGAACAAGAATTACGTCAAGAAATTGCGAACTTACGTGAAAGAGCACGCAAATCAGAACAGCTAGGTATCGTTAACGAATACGCAGTTTATGAACGCAAAGCCTTATTAGCAGAAGCTTATTTAGTAGATTTATCAACAATTATTCCAGGTGAAATGTACCGTATTACGGGTTCACCAGGCGATTTTTTCCAAGTGGATTATTTAAAAGGGCGTTTTGCATGGGGGCACCGTTTAGGCTCAGATCGTTTTGAAGAAGCATTACCTGTTTCAATTTTACGACCAATGAAGGAAGGGAAGTAATATGGAAACATTATACGAAAAGTTAACGCAGCAATTGGTAGAAAAAAATCCTGAATTACCGATTGGACGCGCTCGAACTTGGGTGGAGCTATTATGCAGTGACTTCGAATCGACTTCAGCTAAAGCTGGAATGGATTACCGAGGCGCAGAATATACAGCAAAATTAGTGAGCCAATTAATCGAAAGCTACGGGGATAAGCTACATTTATTTGCGGCGAAGAACCCGAAATATGCGCACTTATTAAATGATAGTGAAGATACAGTAAACTAAAAAATAAGGCTGTACTGGAAGTGGCAACTAACAGTACAGCCTATTTCATTTATTCATTTCCTGCACCAATTTGTAATTTTTTTTGAAGCTTTTCTTCTGTAAAGATCCAACCAGTATAAGAATTTACAATTTGTAAGTTATCGTCTAAGTGAGCGACTGCAACGAATGGATAACGATCCTTACTACGATAACGTAAATCGATTAAGCGCAGCTCCATTAAGCCGTTCTCAAGTTCAGCAATTTCCCAACGATGAAGAGGAGAGAACGATAAAAAGGCATCAAGGTTTGGATCTTTTAAGGCCTTTTCAACAAGTTTGGTTTTAGGAATCGGTTCGATTTTGAACTTGTCATAAATGTTAACCGATCTTCCATAAGCACGACCGACATAAAAATGCGTTTTGGACTTTGCGGCGATTTTCCATTGAAAGAAGTTTATTGTCGGAGCCACGATGACAAATTCTTCGTCTTGTAGCTCTTTATGAACAGCTGCCTTTATCGCCTTTTGTAATGCAAAACGTACCACATAATAAAAAGCAATGATTATATACATGATACTAAATATAAGTACTGGATCTGCACCAAACGCCCATAATAAAATACCGACGCAATGCATTCCAAAAATAAACGGATCAAATGTATTAATGACACCGAGCGCCACCCATTTTTTCGAAAATGGACGAAGTGCTTGTGTACCATAGGCATTAAAAATATCAACAAATACATGTAGAAAAACAGCAAGTTGTGTCCATAACCATAAATGGAAAACATCCGTAGTGGATAAGAATAGTGATAATACGCCTGTAATCAATAATGGCCATAAAAGGACTGCGGGAATAGAGTGTGTAATGCCACGATGATGACGAATATATACAGCATTATTACGAAGCTTTAAAATGGTATCAGCGTCAGGTGCTTGCGAACCAATAATTGCACCTGCCATAACAGCTGTAAAAGTGATTGGATGACTTGCTACGACAGGATCAGCAAGTGCCAATCCACCTAAAGCAATTCCCATAACGAAATGTGTGCCTGAATCCAAATTTATCATCCCCTCGTTAGTGGAACCGTTATAGAACGGAAATATTTAACAATGGTTCTTATCTTTATAATATACCCTTTTTCAAGGAAATAAAATCGAATTTTTGGAGGACATTGTGAACTACCAATATACAAAACAATTTCGAAAAGCACTAATCGACTGGTTTAAACAAGAACAACGTGATTTGCCGTGGCGTCACACGAAAGAGCCTTATAAAATTTGGGTGTCTGAAGTGATGTTACAGCAAACAAGAGTGGATACTGTTATCCCTTATTACAACCGTTTTATAGAAAAGTACCC
The DNA here is from genome assembly GCF_003073375.1 of Lysinibacillus sp. 2017. Lineage (NCBI taxonomy): Bacteria > Bacillati > Bacillota > Bacilli > Caryophanales > Bacillaceae > Lysinibacillus > Lysinibacillus sp. 2017. The sequence continues at coordinate 3,225,318 of NZ_CP029002.1, read as the reverse complement.
GACAGCGGAAAACTTAGCCTATGCATCAGAAGAAGAACTTTTAAAAATGTGGGAAGGTCTCGGATATTATTCCCGTGCGCGCAATTTACAAGCAGGCGTAAGAGAAGTCGTCGAAACGTACGGCGGAAAAGTACCAGACAATCGCGTAGATATTTCAAAACTAAAAGGTGTAGGACCTTATACAGCTGGTGCAATATTAAGTATTGCATACGGAAAACCCGAGCATGCTGTAGATGGAAATGTTATGCGTGTATTAAGTCGTGTATTAAACATCGACGCCGATATCTCCTTACCGAAAACAAAGAAAATTTTTGAGGATGCTGTGACTGAATTAATCGATTTAAATAACACATCCGCATTTAACCAAGGATTAATGGAGCTAGGCGCGGTTATTTGTACACCGACTTCACCAAAATGCTTACTATGTCCTGTACGTGATTATTGCACAGCCTTTCAAGAGGGCGATCCATCAACATTACCGGTGAAATCAAAAAAAGTGAAAACAAAAAGTATCGAGTATGATGTGTTTGTTGTACGTGATCCATCCGGCCGATTTTTAATGGAGAAGCGCTCAAGCGCAGGGCTTCTTGCTAATATGTGGCAGTTTATTATGGTGGAACGTTTAGAAGGCGAGGACAGCTTGTCAAAACTTGAAAAGCAATATGGACTTGTTTTAGACAAACAATTAGCTGTACCAATTGTTGATTTTAAACATGTGTTTTCCCATTTAAAGTGGCAAATTGAAAGTCATTTAGTCGATTGTAAGAGTGAAGGAACATTACCTGAAGATGCTGCATTTCTCACAAAAGAACAAATCAATCTATTACCAATGCCCGTACCCATGTTAAAAATTTGGGACAAACTAAAATAAAACGATTTTAAAACTTTTCTCAAAATCTCATGCATATTTCATTTCATCTCAGTCCAAAATAATGGTCATGGAGGTGATATTGATGAGACAAAATCAAAACAACCAGAACAACCAGAACAACCAAAATAAGCAAAACAACCAGAACAAGCAAAACAATCCATTCTCGAAAAACCAACAGCAAAATAATAATGAAGAGTTTGCTCAGGAGCTAAACTTCAATGAAGTAGAGCAACAAAAACAAAAACAAAAACGCGATCAAGAACAACAAAATATGCAATTTGCAAAACGTAATAATAACAACTTTTAAGGCGTTGACATGAAAGTTGTATAGCATATTTTATGGAAAAGCACATTCATATGAATGTGCTTTTTTCTTTTTGTCAAAAAATTGCGGATTTTTTTCAAACAATATTGAAAATAATAGCATTCGAACTACAAGTTTTGCTAAAGCATTGTTATAATACAATAAAGACCGCTAGAATTTTTAGCTATGACGAAAAGGTGGGGCTTCAGATGGCATTACCGATTGAGGGAGAAACGATACAAATACATAGTTACAAGCACAATGGTAGTATCCACCGTGTCTGGCAAGAAACGATGGTTTTAAAGGCGACTAAAAATATCATTATCGGTGCGAATGAAAAAACACTCGTAACGGAATCAGATGGACGAACTTGGTTGACTAGAGAACCTTCTATTTGTTATTTCCATGCAGAGCTTTGGTTCAATATTATTTGTATGCTAAGAGAAGACGGTGTTTACTACTATTGTAATATCAGCTCTCCTTTTGCCTTTGATAATAATTGCTTAAAGTACATCGACTACGATTTAGATGTAAAAGTGTTCCCAGATATGAGTTACACATTACTAGACGAAGATGAATACGAGCAGCACAAAAAAGAAATGAATTATCCGGAAGTGATTGATAAAATCTTAAAACGCAATGTGAAAACGTTAATAAGTTGGATTGAACAACGACGTGGACCATTTGCACCTGACTTTATTCAATCCTGGACAAACCGTTATGAGTTAATAAGCGAAATTCAAGCAAATAAAGAGTAAGGAAAACACAAGCGAGCGTGAAAAATGTTCGCTTGTGTTTTTCTTTTCGTTTCGTGGTAAAGATATATAAGCGTACCTACCATTAGAAAATAAAAAATTATGATATGATAGTGGCTGTTGCAAAATTGACTGAAGGGGGAAGTGTTTTGCATTGAATAGTATTAAAAGATATATGCGTTTTGTAAAACCATATAAGTTTTTACTTTTTTTAACGATTATTATCGGGATTATGAAATTTGCGATTCCATTGTTTTTACCATGGCTTTTGCAAGTGATTTTAGATGATGTGTTATTAAGTGAAGTATTAACAAAACAAGAAAAAACAGATAAATTGTTTACGTGGATTGGAATCGCGCTTGTCGTGTTCTTTATTATTCGTCCACCAATTGAATATTACCGCCAATACTTTGCACAAAATTTAAGTAATAATATTTTATTTGATATTCGTAAAGAATTGTACGGACACCTACAAAAATTAAGTTTAAAGTATTATGCGAATACACGTGCTGGAGAGGTTATTTCACGTGTTATTAACGATGTTGAGCAAACGAAAAACTTTGTTATGACAGGACTTATGAATTTATGGTTAGACCTTGCAACGATTTTAATCGTGATCGGCATAATGTTTTCGATGGATGTAAAACTGACAATTGTTTCGCTCATTGCGCTACCGTTTTATGCAATTAGCGTGAAGTTTTTCTTCGGTAAATTACGAAGCCTAACACGTGAACGCTCGCAAGCACTTGCTGGTGTACAAAGCTACTTACATGAACGTGTTGCAGGTATGAGCATTATCAAGAGCTTTACACTTGAAAAGCATGAACAGCAAATTTTCGACGAAACAAATGGAGAGTTTTTAGATAAAGCATTGGCGCACTCGCGCTGGAATGCCAAGTCCTTTGCTGTTGTGAATACAATTACAGATATGGCACCATTAATCGTTATTGGTTTCGCTGGCTATCAATATTTAAATGGGGATCTTTCAATTGGTGTGATGGTCGCGTTTTATGCATATATTGAACGACTTTATGGACCATTACGTCGATTAGTAAGTTCATCGACAACGTTAACTCAATCGATTGCATCGATGGACCGTATGTTTGAATTAATGGATGAAAAATATGACGTACAAAATAAAGAAAATGCGATTGATTTACCACTAGCAAAAGGAAAATTACAATTTGACCACGTTTCATTTCAATATGAGGACAATGGTAAGACGATTTTAAATAACGTCGATTTTACCATTGAACCAGGACAAACTGTAGCATTTGTCGGGATGAGTGGTGGAGGAAAATCGACCATAGTCAGTTTAATTCCACGATTTTATGATGTAACTACAGGTGCAGTGAATATTGATAATATCAATATTAAAGATGTAACGATTCATTCATTGCGCTCACAAATTGGGATTGTTCTACAAGACAATATTTTATTTAGTGATTCAGTGAAACAAAATATTTTAATGGGGAATCCTAGTGCAACGGATGAACAAATTATTGCTGCAGCAAAAGCAGCAAATGCACATGATTTCATAATGAACTTACCTGAGGGCTATAACACAAAGGTAGGCGAGCGCGGTGTGAAATTATCGGGTGGTCAAAAGCAGCGTGTTGCGATTGCACGAGTATTCTTGAAAAACCCGCCAATTTTAGTACTAGATGAGGCTACTTCAGCATTAGATTTGGAAAGTGAAGCATTGATTCAAGATTCGCTAGATCGCTTAGCACATGACAGAACAACAATTGTCATTGCACATAGACTTTCTACAATTACGCATGCAGACAAAATTTTTGTCATTGAATACGGAAAAATTGTAGAGTCGGGCAATCACGCTCAATTGATGCAACAAGAAGGGGTCTATTATAACCTTTTCCAAGTGCAACATTTAGACTAAAGCAAAAAAAATTTAACACATAATAAATTAAAAATAAAAAACTGTTTACGTTTGAAAAATCAAACATAAACAGTTTTTTTTATATTTAAATAGCGAGAAAGGTATTTTACGCAAAATAAATACAAACGAAAATAGTATACAAAAAAGGTAAAAATGAACAAAAATTAACAATTTAACTAACTTTCTGTAGTTTATTATTATTCTGAATATTGTAAATTGCATTTTATTAGTATATTATTATGACTATTCTAAAATCTATTGTCAGAAAAAGGAGAGAGCTAGATGACACGCAATGTACTTCTTGAAGTGAAAGGTTTAGAGACAACCTTTTTCACAGACGATGGCGCAGTAAGAGCGATTGACAATGTTAGTTTTAATATTCGGGAAGGTGAAATTCTTGGGATTGTAGGAGAATCAGGTTGTGGTAAAAGTGTAACTTCTCTATCGATTATGGGATTAGTACCAAGCCCTCCTGGAAAAATAACAGGCGGCGAAATTTTGTTGCGTGATCGAGACTTAACAAAATTAACAGATAAGGAGATGCGAACAGTACGTGGGAAAGATGTTGCGATGATTTTCCAAGAGCTCATGACTTCTCTTAATCCCTTATTTACGATTGGAAATCAATTATCTGAAGCGATTCGTATACATAATAAATCTTGGTCGAAAAAACAAATCCGTGCACGTGCCATTGAAATTATGAAGCTTGTAGGTTTACCTCGAGCAGAGGAATTAATCGATGAATACCCACACCAGTTATCAGGCGGTATGCGTCAACGAGTCATGATTGCGATGGCATTGGTATGTGACCCGAAAGTATTAATAGCAGACGAACCAACAACAGCGCTCGATGTAACAATCCAAGCACAAATTTTAAAATTAATGCGTGATTTAAATGAACGATTAAATACGGCCATTATGTTAATCACCCACGATTTAGGGGTTGTTGCAGAAACATGTGAACGTGTTGTCGTTATGTACGCAGGTCAAGTTGTTGAAGAAGCACCAGTTAATGAAATTTTCAAAAATCCACAGCATCCATATACGCAAGGTTTAATCCAATCCGTACCAGATATGCGTTTTAAAAAGGATAGTCTATATTCAATTCCTGGTAGCGTACCTAAGCCTGGTTCCATCTCGCATGGGTGTCGTTTTGCACCACGCTGTCAATTTGCGACTGCACGCTGTAAAGAAGAGAATGTAGCGTTATATGATGTTTCAGCGACACACAAAACACGCTGCTTCTTAGCGGAGGAGGCTGCACAATCATGACGGAAAAAGTGCTATTAAAAGTAGAAAATTTAAAAAAATATTTTCCAATTTATTCGGGCGTATTGTCTCGAGTGACAGGTAATGTAAAGGCGGTAGACAATGTTTCTTTTGAAGTATTTGAAGGGGAAACATTAGGGATTGTTGGGGAATCGGGTTGTGGTAAATCGACAACAGGCCGCGTACTTATGCGACTAACGAATCCAACAGAAGGAACAATCCATTTTGATGGTACAGATTTAACAGCTTTATCCGATGAAGCAATGCGTAAAATGCGCCGTGATATTCAAATGGTATTCCAAGATCCGTATGCATCGTTAAATCCAAGACATACGATTGGAAAAATTTTAGAAGAACCGTTAATCGTACATGGAATTGGCGATTCTGCTGAACGCAAAAAGAAAGTACTCGATTATTTAAAAATCGTTGGACTGAGTGAATATCATGCAAAACGTTATCCACACCAATTTAGTGGTGGTCAACGTCAACGTATCGGTATTGCAAGAGCGCTTATGACGAATCCAAAGCTGATTATAGCGGATGAACCGGTATCTGCGCTGGATGTTTCAATTCAGGCACAAGTACTGAATTTAATGAAACAGCTTCAAGAAGATTTAGGGCTAACGTATATCTTTATTGCCCATGATTTAGGGGTTGTACGCCATATTAGTGACCGTGTAGGCGTGATGTATTTAGGACGTATGGTAGAACTTTCAACAAGTGAATCACTTTATGAAAAACCATTACATCCATATACACAAGCATTACTTTCAGCGGTTCCAATTCCTGATCCAGAGTATAAAGGAAATCAAATGTTATTAACGGGTGATATTCCGAGCCCATCGAATCCTCCAACAGGATGTACCTTCCATACACGTTGTCCATTTGCAACAGAAGCGTGTAAAAGAGTAGCACCCGTATTAAGAGAAATTAAACCTGGTCATTCTGTAGCTTGTCATTTATACGATGAACAAGCGCAATGATATAAATTAAAGAAATTAGGAGGTTTTTCAGTGATGAAAAACAAGTTTTGGTCATTAGGGCTTACGTTATTACTTGTTATCTCAGTTCTTGCAGCGTGTGGTGGAGACGACTCAGCTGATAAAGGTGAAGATAATGGCAAAGCAAAAGATCAAGTTTTAGTATTTGGCCGCGGTGGCGACTCAGTATCACTTGATAGTGCAGCAGTTACAGACGGCGAATCAATTAAAGTTACACAAAACATTTTTGAAACTTTACTTAACTTCAATGAAGAAGATACAACTGTAAAAGCAGGTCTTGCAAAAGAGTGGGAAGTTTCTGAAGACGGCTTAACTTATACATTCCATTTACAAGATGGTATCAAATTCCATGATGGTACTGATTTTAATGCAGAAGCTGTTGTGAAAAACTTTACACGTTGGAGTGCAGGTGCTGAAGAAGACTTCGCTTACTATACTTCAATGTTCAAAGCAGAAGGACAAGATATCATTTCTTCTGTAGAAGCAACAGACGCTTCAACTGTTGTGATGACGTTAACTCGTCCACAAGCACCATTCTTAAAAAATATCGCAATGGCTGCATTTGGTATCGCATCACCTACAGCATTCGAAGCGAATCCAGATACATTTGGTGACAATCCAGTTGGTACTGGTCCATTCAAATTCGTTGAATGGAAACGCAATGATTCAATTACATTAGTGAAAAATGAAAACTATTGGCAAGATGGTTTACCAAAACTTGATAAAGTTATTTTCCGTGCAATTCCAGATAACTCTACTCGTTTAAACGCACTTGTTACTGGTGAAATCGATTTAGCAGACGGTATTAATCCATCAGATGCATCTCAAATCGAAGGAAATGCAGATTTACAATTAATCGAACGTCCATCAATGAATGTTGGTTACTTAGGTTTAACAACAAATCGTGCACCATTTGATAACAAATTAGTACGTCAAGCAGTAAACTACGCAATCGATAAACAATCGATCGTTGATGCATTCTTTGAAGGTCGTGCAGATGTGGCGAAAAACCCAATGCCATCTTCAGTTTCAGGTTATAACGATGACTTAGTAGATTATGATTACAACCCAGAAAAAGCAAAAGAATTATTAGCACAAGCTGGTTATGACGGCAAAGAAATCGAATTATGGGCAATGCCTGTAGCACGTCCATACATGCCAGACGGTCAAAAAATTGCAGAAGCGATTCAAAAGAACTTAGCAGACGTTGGTATGCCATCTAAAATCGTGACATACGAATGGGCTACGTATATTGACAAAGCTTCTAAAGGGGAAGCAGATGCATATCTTTTAGGTTGGACAGGCGACAACGGTGATGCAGACAACTTCCTATATGCATTATTAGACCAAGATAATATTGGTGCAAACAACTATTCTTACTACTCAAACGATGAGCTACACAAATTATTAATTACTGCTCAATCTGAAGTAGATGAAGAAATACGTAATGATCTTTACAAACAAGCACAAGAAATCATTAAAGATGACGCTCCATGGGTTAACTTAGCACACTCTACACCATTATTAGGTGCAGCTAAATTTGTAACTGGTTACGTTCCACACCCAACTGGTTCAGAATCTTTAGAAAATGTTTCAGTTCAATAGTTTTTAAGTGAAGGAAGGAAGGTTTCTTGCCTGACCTTCCTTTCCAATTATTTTTAATGGAGAGGTGAAGACAATGCTTCACTACATAGGGAAAAGACTTTTACATTTAATACCGGTACTACTTGGGATGACATTTGTTGTCTTCTTAATCATCCGCGCGATTCCTGGGAATCCTGCACAAGTTATTTTAGGTCAGCAAGCTACAGCAGAAGCAGTAGCGGCATTAAATGCAAAATTAGGTCTAGATAATCCTTGGTATGTGCAATATTTTGATTATTTAAAAGGTCTACTAACTGGGGATCTAGGTGAATCTTTACGAACAAAACAGGCAATTTCGAGTGAGGTTTGGCCTTACTTAGCAGCAACATTTGAACTTGCGTTTTTTGCGATTATTATAGCGGTTATTGTCGGTATGAACGCAGGGATTATTTCAGCTTGGTTCCAAAATTCTTGGTTTGATTATGTGGCAATGATTATTGCATTAATCGGTGTATCGGTGCCAATTTTCTGGCTAGGTTTAATGGAACAATGGGTTTTCAGTATTAACTTAGGCTGGCTTCCAACTTCAGGACGTGATGAAGTTCGCGACCCGATTATGGCGATTACACACTTTAATTTAATTGATACGTTAATTCAAGGAAGAATGGATCAATTTATTGTCGCGCTAAAACATTTAATTTTACCAGGTATCGCATTAGCAACCATTCCAATGGCAATTATTGCGCGTATGACTCGTTCTTCAATGCTAGAAGTAATGCGTTCAGATTATGTACGTACAGCACGTGCAAAGGGACAAAAAATGTTTGTTGTTGTTTATAAACATGCATTGAAAAACGCATTAATTCCAGTATTAACAATTATCGGCTTACAACTTGGTTCCCTTCTAGGTGGTGCCATTTTAACAGAGACAATTTTCAGTTGGCCGGGAATTGGTCGATACATTTACGAAGCAATTGGCTATCGTGACTATACGGTAATTCAATCGGGTATTCTAATCGTTGCGTTCATATTTGTAATGATCAATTTACTTGTCGATATTTTATATTCTGTCATCGATTCACGTATTAAATACGACTAGAAGGAGGAGAACAGACATGTCAGAATTAGCAGCAAAAGCAAAAAGCACACAATCCGAAAAAGTTGCTGGTCCATGGAAAGAAGCGTGGCGAAACTTTAAAAAAAATAAAGCTGCCGTGTTTGGAGCAGTTATTGTTGTGTTCTTTATTATTTTAGCAACTGTTGGTCCATTTGTTGCTCCATACGGAATGAATGACCAAGCGTTAGCGGACCGTTTATTATCTCCTTCTAGTAAGCACTGGTTTGGAACAGATGATTTAGGACGTGATATATTCTCACGTATATTATATGGAGCTAGTATTTCGTTAATCGTTGGTTTTTCGGCGGTAATCTTATCTGTCATTGCAGGTAGTTTCTTAGGAGTTATTGCTGGTTATTACGGACGTTGGGTAGACACAATCATTTCACGTGTTTTTGATATTATGCTAGCGTTTCCAAGTATTTTGCTTGCGATTGCAGTTGTATCAATTTTAGGTCCATCACTTCAAAATGCATTACTCGCGATTGCAATTATTAATGTCCCAACTTTTGGACGACTCATTCGTTCTCGCGTATTAATGATTAAAGAAGAAGAATACATATTAGCGGCAAAAGCCATTGGGATGAAAAATGCGCGTATTTTATGGAAACATATTTTACCAAACTCCATGACACCCGTTATTGTTCAAGGGACACTAGCGATTGCGACAGCGATTATTGAAGCTGCTTCACTTGGCTTCTTAGGTCTTGGCGCACAAGCACCTCAGGCAGAGTGGGGAAAAATGTTAGCGGATGCGCGTATTTTCTTTATTAACGCACCATGGGCAATGATTTTCCCAGGAATCGCGATCATGTTGACGGTTGTTGGCTTCAACTTAATGGGTGACGGTTTGCGTGATGCGCTAGATCCAAAAATGAAAAACTAATTTATACTTCAATTGTATACGTAAAGAAAAAAGGGTTATCTCTTATCTGAAAGTTTAGATAAGAGATAACCTTTTTTTGTTTAGATGAACATATAAACTTATACCTCACTTTAATACATTAATATTTTAAAAGAGAGGATTATAGAAAAAAGTAGTTTAATCAAGCATGCATATACATATTTTACAATAATGTTGTAAATTACCAATGTGTATAATAAAATATGTTAAAATACTTTTAATTTTCTGATAATAAGAGGTGGTCGTGTGAGTCGAAAAGCCATTCTTGAAGTAAAAGAGCTTGAAACAACCTTTTTTACCGATAGTGGAAATGTAGCAGCTGTGGATCGAATTAGCTTTTCAATTCATGAAGGAGAAGTTCTTGCGATAGTAGGAGAATCAGGTTGTGGAAAAAGTGTAACATCATTATCCATTATGGGGTTAGTACCAAGTCCACCTGGAAAAATTACAAACGGTGAAGTTTTATTAAAAGGAGAAGATATTTCAAAGTTTAGTGACAAGCAAATGCGTAAAATTCGAGGGAATGATATTGCGATGATTTTCCAAGAACCGATGACGTCACTAAATCCACTGTTTACGATTGGAAATCAATTAGTAGAAGCGATTTCAATTCATCATCCGAAATGGTCCAAAAAGGAAGCAAAAAACCGAGCAATTGAAATGATGAAGCTAGTAGGATTACCTCGTGCAGAGGAGCTCATAAAAGATTATCCACATCAATTGTCTGGAGGGATGCGTCAGCGTGTCATGATTGCGATGGCACTCGTTTGTAACCCAAAAGTTTTAATTGCGGATGAACCAACAACCGCACTAGATGTAACGATTCAAGCCCAAATTTTAAAATTAATACGTGAATTAAATGAACGTCTTAATACAGCGGTACTTTTGATTACTCACGATTTAGGGGTAGTGGCAGAAACATGTGAACGTGTCATTGTTATGTATGCTGGTCAAATTGTTGAAGAAGCACCAGTCAATGAAATCTTCAAAAACCCACAGCATCCATATACAAAAGGTCTCATTCAATCTGTACCTGACATGCGTTTTAAAAAGGATTCACTTTATTCAATTCCTGGCAATGTTCCGAAGCCAGGTTCCATTACGACGGGTTGTCGTTTTGCACCACGTTGTGAATTTGCATTTGAACGATGCATGATGGAAAATCCACCGCTCTATGAAACATCTTCATCGCATCAAGGGCGATGTTTCTTACTTGATGTAGAAGGGAGTCCTGCATATGTCGAAAGTGCTGTTAAAAGTTGAAAATTTAAAAAAGTATTTTCCAATTCGTCAGGGCATGTTTTCTCGTCATGTAGGAGATGTGAAAGCAGTAGATGATGTGTCATTTGAGTTATTTGAAGGAGAAACGCTTGGCATTGTTGGCGAATCTGGTTGTGGTAAATCAACAACAGGTCGTGCCATTATGCGACTTCATGAACCTACAGATGGTTCAGTTACATTCAATGGTATGGAATTGACGAAGCTAAATTCAGAACAACTGCGTAAAGCGCGTCGGGACATTCAAATGGTATTCCAAGATCCATATGCTTCGTTAAATCCTAGACACACCGTCGAAAAAATATTAGAAGAACCACTCATCGTGCATGGGATAGGGAATGCTAAAGAACGTAAAAAGAAAGTACATGAATATTTAGAAATTGTCGGGTTAAGTGCCTATCATGCGAAGCGTTATCCACACCAATTTAGTGGGGGGCAACGTCAACGAATTGGTATCGCAAGAGCACTCATGACGAATCCGAAACTTATTATTGCGGATGAACCTGTTTCAGCTCTCGATGTTTCCATTCAAGCACAAGTTTTAAATTTAATGCAAAAGTTGCAGGAAGACTTAAAGCTTACTTATATTTTTATCGCTCATGATTTAGGGGTAGTTCGTCATATTAGTGACCGCGTAGGTGTGATGTATTTAGGTAGATTAGTAGAACTAGCTGAAAGTGAATCTTTGTATAGCGAGCCTTTACATCCATATACACAGGCATTGTTATCGGCGGTTCCAATACCAGACCCAGAATTTGAGCGTGATCAGCTTCTTTTAATGGGGGATATACCAAGTCCATCAAATCCACCGCCCGGGTGTACATTCCATACGCGCTGTCCACTTGCGATGGAGCGTTGTAAAATAGCTGTTCCGCAGTTACAGGAAGTGAAATCAGGTCATTCTGTTGCGTGTCATTTATATAATGAGGCGCAGCAATGATAATAGATTACTAATTAATAGGGGGTATTTTATGAAGAAAGGCAAAAAGTATTTACTAGGTTTCGTGATGCTTTTAACAATGACATTATTTTTAGCAGCGTGTAACTCTGATGATGAAGACTCGTCGACTGGTTCGAATACAGATTCAGGCACGACAAATACAGATTCAGGTACGACAGATGATTCAAGTTCTTCAACACCTCAAGTGTTAGTATTTGGACGTGGTGCAGATTCAGTATCACTTGATCCAGGTATCGTAACAGACGGTGAATCATTTAAAGTTACGCAAAATTTATTTGAAACATTACTAAACTTCGGAGAGAAAGATACAACGATCAACCCAGGTTTAGCAAAAGAATGGAAAGTAAGTGACGATGGTTTAACTTACACATTCCAATTACAAGAAGGGGTAAAATTCCACGATGGTACGGACTTTAACGCCGATTCGGTAATTAAAAACGTTAATCGTTGGAAAGGTGGAACAGAGGACGACTTCTACTACTTCAACTCAATGTTTAAAGCAGAAGGCGAAGACATTATTAAAGAAGTAACAGCTGATGGAGATTACACAGTTGTATTCACACTTTCACGTCCACAAGCTCCATTCCTAAAAAACTTAGCGATGAGCCCATTCGGTATCGCTTCACCAACAGAGTTTGAAAAAACTGGTGATAAATTTGGTGATAATCCAGTAGGTACAGGTCCATTCAAATTTACAGAGTGGAAACGTAATGACTCAATTACAATTGAAAAATTCGCTGACTACTGGCAAGATGGTTTACCAAAATTAGATAAAGTTATTTTCCGTTCAATTCCTGATAACTCTGCTCGTCTAAATGAATTAATGGCAGGAAATATTGATTTAGCAGATGGTGTTAATCCATCGGATGGTAAAATGGTAGAAGGAAATTCAGAATTACAATTAATCGAGCGTCCATCGATGAATATCGGTTACTTAGGTTTAACAAATACACGTGCACCATTTGACAACAAATTAGTTCGTCAAGCAGTGAACTATGCGATTGATAAACAAGCTATTGTTGATGCATTCTTTGAAGGACGCGCAGAAGTTGCAGTAAACCCAATGCCATCTTCAATTAGCGGTTATAACGATGCATTATCGCCGTACCCATATGATCCAGCAAAAGCAAAATCTTTATTAGCTGAAGCTGGTTATGATGGTAAGGAAATTGAATTATGGGCAATGCCAGTTCCACGTCCATATATGCCAGACGGTGCAAAAGTGGCAGAAGTTATTCAAAAGAATTTAGAAGATGTTGGTATGAAGTCTAAGATCGTTACATTTGAGTGGGCAACATATTTAGAAAAGGCAAAAAATGGTGAAGCAGATGCATTCATGCTTGGTTGGACCGGGGACAACGGGGATGCGGATAACTTCATCTACACATTATTAGATAAAGACAATATTGGGTCAAATAACTATGCATTTTACTCAAATGATGAAGTACATGACTTATTAATTAAGGCTCAATCTGAAACAGATGAAAATGTACGTAATGATTTATACAAAAAAGCACAAGAAATTATTCATGATGATGCGCCGTGGGTACCACTTGCTCACTCAACGCCTCTTCTTGCAGCTAAAGCTGGTGTGAAAGGGTTTGTACCACATCCGACTGGCTCTGATAAATTAGATAAAGTTTCAATGGAATAGTTTTCTTATAGATATCACAAATTCGGATGCACTTATGCCGAGGTATAAGTGATTAAAAAGGGGAGGTAAAACGCCTCTCCCTTTTTAATTTTTTCTTAATACAAACGTAAAAGGGGTGAAGATCATGCTTCACTACATTGGCAAACGTCTACTACATTTAATACCAGTATTACTTGGAATGTCTTTTATTGTATTTTTTATTATTCGAGCGATACCAGGGGATCCTGCGCAAGTAATTTTAGGACAGCAAGCTACGGCAGAATCTATTGCTGCACTTCGTAACAAGCTTGGTCTTGATAATCCATGGTATGTGCAATATTTTGAATATCTAAAAGGTATTTTTACTGGTAATTTAGGAGAATCATTGAGAACAAGGCAACCAATTTTCACAGAGGTTTGGCCATATTTAGCGGCGACATTTGAACTAGCGTTTTTTGCAATTTTCTTAGCCGTTATTCTCGGTGTCAATGCAGGAATTATTTCAGCATGGTTCCAAAATTCTTGGTTTGATTATTTAGCAATGGTGATCGCATTAATCGGTGTCTCAATGCCAATTTTCTGGCTAGGTCTAATGGAACAATGGGTTTTTGGTATAAATTTAGGTTGGTTACCAACGTCAGGTCGTGAAGAAGTACGTGATCCAGTATCGGCAATTACCAACCTTTATTTAATTGATACGTTGTTGCAAGGTCGATTTGACCAATTTGTAGTTGTGTTTAAGCATTTATTATTACCAGGTTTGGCACTTGCAACGATTCCAACAGCGATAATTGCGCGAATGACGCGTGCATCGATGTTAGAAGTAATGCGAGCAGATTATGTACGAACTGCACGTGCAAAAGGTCAAAAAATGTTTGTTGTTATTTATAAACATGCATTAAAAAATGCATTAATACCAGTATTGACGGTTATTGGTTTACAAACAGGGATGTTATTAGGTGGGGCCATTTTAACTGAAACGATATTTAGTTGGCCAGGCATCGGTCGCTACATATATGAAGCGATTGGATTCCGTGATTATCCGGTTATTCAATCAGGAATTTTAATTGTAGCCTTTTTATTCGTTATGATAAATTTGATCGTAGACATTTTATACACAGTCATTGACTCACGGATAAAGTACAACTAGGAAGGAGGCGCATAAGATGACTGAATTCGTGCAAAAGCCATCTCTAATGATTGAAAAAGAAGAAAAAGTAAATGGACCATGGAAAGAAGCATGGTATAGTTTTAAAAAGAGTAAATCGGCTTTAGTTGGTAGTGTAATAGTTATATTCTTTGTTATTCTTGCAATTGTGGGTCCACTTATTGCACCACAAGGGATTAACGAGCAAAACTTAAGTCTCCGCTTGCAGCCTCCATCCACTGAATTTTGGTTTGGGACAGATGACTTAGGTCGCGATATTCTTTCGAGAATTTTACATGGCGCTCGAATCTCGTTAACTGTTGGTCTATCTGCAGTACTAATTTCAGCTGTTGTAGGTAGTTTTTTAGGAATTATTGCAGGCTATTATGGACGCTTTGTAGATACGATTATCTCACGCATTTTTGATATTATGCTGGCATTCCCAAGTATTTTATTGGCAATCGCGGTTGTATCAATTTTGGGACCATCTTTACGTAATGCGTTAATAGCGATTGCAATTATTAATATTCCAAGCTTCGGACGACTCATTCGTTCGCGTGTATTGAGTATAAAAGAAGAAGAATATATCCATGCTGCAAAAGCAATTGGAATGAAAAATTCGCGGATTTTATGGAAACATATTTTACCGAACTCCATGACACCTGTGATTGTACAGGGGACATTGGCAATTGCAACAGCGATTATTGAAGCTGCAGCATTAGGGTTTCTTGGTCTTGGAGCAGAAGCACCACAACCAGAGTGGGGTAAAATGCTAGCTGATGCACGAATGTTTTTACTAAATGCACCGTGGGCAATGATATTCCCTGGTTTAGCGATTATGCTTACTGTAATTGGCTTTAACTTAATGGGAGACGGTTTGCGTGATGCGCTTGATCCAAAGATGAAAAACTAAAAAATGAGGGAGTACAGGATATCAACTGTGCCCCTCATTTTTTAATAGAAATCTGATTCTAAATCGAGATTTTTTTCGTTACTATGATAGCTTCGGTAAGAAACGATGAGTGTATCTAAATGCTCAAGGTTTTCCTCGTAATCTAAAATACGCGATAAGATATAAAGTAAATGATAGCTTGAAAATTGCTCATCCTCTTGAGCAACGGCAATTTGCTTAATGAATTGTTCCATTAATTCGCCACCTTGCAAGTACTCCTCATTACGTGTCCATTTCGAATGCTCTGGTCTTAATTTACCTGTGTATTTTAATAGTAGCTGCTCGTGATATGTGAGTAAAAAATCCAATCGTTCTTGAATAATTATTTGAAATTGTTTTGGTAATTTCGCGAGTTCATTCTCATGTTTATGTAAACGCATGAGCAATTCTAAACTTTTTTTCGAAGTGGTAATCATTTGACGATAGACAACAAGTTTTCGAGCCTTTACATGCTTTTGATTTTTAAAATAATTACGTTCTTCTTTAAATAGGCCATACATCGTTTCAAGCTTTTTTAATCGAGAGTTTAATTTATTGATCGCCATTTTAGTAGATGTATGCTCACTTGCTTGACGAACTGCTAATCTCGTCCAACGAATAATATCATCCTGTAAAGAATTAATATCTTTGAATAATCTTACTTCGTATTTAGGTGGTAAAAATAACAGATTAACGATAAATGCTGCAAATACTCCAAGCATCACAGTTCCAAAACGGATAATACCAAACTTTAAAAATTCATCACCAGGTACACCTAAGATGACGATAACGGTTACTAGTGCTAATGAAATCGATTTTTCTAATTTCAATTTCATCATCAGACCAAGCACGATAATGGCAGCTAACCCGATGGAAACAATGTGGTGACCGAATACAAGTCCAAAAATGACAGCGATCGTTGCACCGATTAAGTTTCCTTGTATTTGCTCAATAATAGTAAGATAAGAGCGGTAAATGGATGGCTGAATGGCAAATACTGCTGCAATTCCCGCAAATAAAGGGGAAGGGGCATGGACTAATTCAGCTAAAAATAAGGCAAATACAATGGCGACACCGGTTTTTAATACGCGTGCACCTAATTTCATATAAAGGTTTTTCCCTTCTTGTAAGATGTTAAAAGAAGACTGCTATCTATTTTATAGCAGTCTATTTATTTGATTATAAATTAGAGAATGCATAATCGACAGCTTTTAATGTTTCTAGTACATCATCTTCTGTATGCTCTGTAGTTAAGAACCATGCTTCATATTTTGAAGGAGCTAAGTTCACACCTTGAGAAAGCATTAATTTAAAGAAACGACCGAATTTTTCGCCGTCCGTATTTTCAGCTTGCTCATAGTTTTCTACTTTTTCATCTGTGAAATATACAGCGAATGCACCTTTTAAACGGTTCAGTGTAATGGGTACACCATATTTTTTCGCAGAAGCTAAAATTCCTTCTTCTAAGAGTGCTCCTAAACGATCCATTTCTTCATAAACACCTGGTTGAGCCAATACTTCTAAACATGCGATACCCGCTTGCATACTTGCGGGGTTACCAGCCATTGTACCAGCTTGGTATGCAGGTCCAATAGGGGCAACAGTTTCCATAACTTCTTTACGTCCACCATAAGCACCGATTGGTAAACCACCACCGATAACTTTACCCATTGCCACTAAATCTGGTGTTAAGCCAAGCATAGTGTGCGCGGCACCATAATGGAAGCGAAATGCTGTAATAACTTCATCGTGAATGGTTAATGCACCGTACTCTTTTGCTAATGCGTGTACATGTTCTAAGAAACCTTTATTCGGCTCAACGATACCGAAGTTCCCAACAATTGGCTCAATTAAAATTGCGGCAATTTGATTGCCCCATTTTTCCATCGTTAATGTAAATTCTTCTTTATTATTAAACGATACTGTTATGACTTCGGTTGCAACGGCTTCTGGAACACCAGCAGAGTCTGGAGAACCTAAAGTAGCAGGACCAGAACCAGCAGCTACAAGTACTTGGTCGAAGTGACCGTGGTAGCAACCAGCAAATTTAATGATTTTTGTACGACCTGTAAATGCACGTGCTACACGTACAGTTGTCATAACAGCTTCTGTACCAGAGTTATTGAAGCGTACTTTATCTAATGTAGGAATCGCTTCTTTTAACATTTTTGCAAATTTTACTTCATGTTCTGTTGGTGTACCAAAAAGTACGCCTGTTTCAGCCGCATGGGCAATTGCTTTTGCGATATGTGGGTGACCATGACCCGTTACAATTGGGCCGTAAGCTGCTAAATAATCGATGTAACGATTACCATCAACATCCCAAAAGTATGCGCCTTTACCGCGTGCCATGACAACAGGTGCACCGCCGCCAACTGCTTTATAAGAACGAGAAGGGCTATTTACACCACCGACAATATGCTTTAGGGCTTCTTCATGAAGCTGTTTAGATTTTGAATGATTCATATATTCCTCCAAGTGGGTTGTATTGAATATTTTACCTTCTATTGTAATATGTAATGAAGTGGAACGCCAAAGAATTTGAAACAACGCGCAATGTTATGTACGATAAAAAGAAAATTGGGGAGTGAATTACGAAATGACATTAGAAAACAAACAGGCGCCATTATTCGTACTACAAAATGAGATTGGGGAAACCGTTTCTTTAAAGGATTACAAAGGAAAGAACGTCATTCTTTATTTTTATCCGAAAGATTTAACACCGGGTTGCACGACAGAAGCGTGTGATTTCCGAGATCACTATGAGGATTTTTCAAATTTAAATGCTGTTATTTTAGGCGTGAGCCTAGATGACGCAAATAAACATACGAAATTTATTGAAAAGCACGGCTTGCCATTTTCATTATTAGTGGATGCAAATCACGAAGTAGCGGAGCAATACGGTGTATGGACTTTAAAGAAAAATTTTGGCAAAGAATATATGGGTATTGAACGCACAACATTTTTAATTAATGAGCAAGGTATTGTAGAAAAAGAATGGCGTAAAGTACGTGTAAAAAATCATATTGAAGATGTGTTAAACTATTTAAAAAATCGCACAAATTAAAGTCGTGCGAAAAAGGGGAGTCAATATGGTCACGATTTATTTTACTTTTGAGCCGCGCGAAGATTTAAAGCAGCCGCTTATTGCAGAGTTTCCGCAAGCAGATTTTGAATTTGATACAAAGTTAGACCCAATAAAATTACAGGGTGCGGATATATTAGTTACATATGGTGAGGATTTAAAAGAGCAGCATCTAGACGTTGCGGAAAAACTGCAATGGATTTTTGTCGCTTCAGCTGGAGTTGAGAAAATGCCAGCTGAAGCTATTGCAAAGCGCGGTATTTTAGTTTCAAACGTGCGCGGTATTCATAAAAAACCAATGACTGAATCGATTTTGGCACATATTTTAGCTTACAAACGTGCATTGCCATTCATATACGAACAGCAAAAGAAAAAAGAATGGAATAAAAAAGCGAGACTATCTGAGTTAAATGGTAGTACAGCACTCATCATTGGACCAGGTGCAATTGGAGGAGAAATCGGACGTATCTTACAAGCGTTTGACGTATACACAATTGGTTGTAACCGTTCAGGTGAGGATGCACCGTTTATGAATGAAACGTATGCTTTAGAACAATTAATGGAGCAATTGCCAAAAGCAGATATCGTTATTTCCATGCTACCATCAACAAACGATACAAAGTATTTACTAACGCGCGCACATTTTGAAGCAATGAAGGATACTGCAATGTTCATGAATTTTGGGCGCGGTAACTTAGTAGATACAGATGTACTTACCCAAGTATTAAAAGATAAGTTGATTGAATATGCTGTATTAGATGTCTACGAAATCGAGCCATTACCAAAAGACAGTCCATTATGGGAGTTAGATAATTTGGCCATTTCACCGCATTTTTCAAGTCATTCTTCACGTTATGTGGAACGCAGTTTAGACATTTTTAAGCCAAATCTACATAAATGGTTAAATGGGGAACATGATTTAGAAAATAAAATGAATATTTTACGAGGATACTAATTGAGAATTCAGGTCAGTAAAATTAACATTTAGACCTCATATTTTCAATTAGCTATCCATTTAAATGACTTTTAATTCAAATAGCATAAGCAATTGTTGACAAGTTGCGGATAAATTCGATACACTATTTATAACAATTATAAATTAATAATATGTATGAAAAGAGGTGCATGAGGATGTCTGAATTGCATTTAAAAGATGCGCTAGACACGTTAAAGACTACTGGTGTAAGAATTACTCCTCAGCGTCATGCGATTTTAGAATATTTAATTCAATGTATGAAACACCCAACAGCTGATGAAATTTACAAAGCACTTGGTGATAAATTCCCAAATATGAGTGTGGCGACAGTATATAATAACTTACGTGTATTCCGTGAAGTGGGCTTAGTAAAAGAGTTAACGTATGGTGATGCAGCAAGCCGTTTCGATTTCGTAACAGGGGATCACTATCATATGATTTGTGAGAGCTGCGGTAAGATTGTTGACTTCCATTACCCAGGATTAAATGAAGTAGAGCAATTCGCTTCACATGTGACTGGCTTTGAAGTAAATTCGCACCGTTTAGAAGTGTACGGAACTTGTCCTGACTGTATTACAGTTGGTTCAAAAAAAGTACAATAACATTCGAACCTAGTAACAAATTCGTTACTAGGTTTTTTTATGTAAAAAACGCACACCCTTATGTGGATGTGCGTTAAGTGATTATTGTTTTTTACTATTATAAGATTGATCGAATTCTTCACCTTCTAAATTCGGGTCCATCGTAAGTGGTTCGTTGCAATACATACATAAATCTACGCGACCTAACACTTTCGTCCATTTCCCGCATCCAGGACAAACAACTTGTACAGCACGAGTTGATAACAAACCAATCCAACCATAGACAACCGTACTGCCAATAATACAAAGAAGGCCGACTGTCATAAAGATTAAGACTAATACTTGATTTTCTCTGAAGAAGATTGCGCCATACATAATAACAAATCCAATAAAAACAAGCGCAAGTGCGAATGAACGAATTTTATTAATTTTATTGCTATATTTTTTCATTTAGTTTGCCTCCCAATCTAAATTATACTATAACATAAATTGGATTTAATTTTGAATATGTGAAAGAATTTGGATATTATTCTAATGATCTTCATGTAATCAACTTATGATTTTAAAAAGGTTTATATCGTTTTAGTGTCGAATAAGGTAGAGAAATTCATGAAATCGATGAATTTGCGGATAATGAAGACTAGTTAATTTGTATTAGAGCATTTACAATGAATTATAAAATAATTAATAGTAGCGAAAAAATTCAGGGGGAACATTATGGAACACATTTTAAGACCGATTTATCAAGAACGTGCAAGTCAGCCAGATACATTAGGGGTTATTTTAATTAATAAGCGGGAGCATGAACTTACTTTGACAGATACATTCGATGCTGTTCTTCTTATTATAGTAAAAGATGCAGAAGCACCAATATATTCTAAACACTATACATATGGTGAGTCGAAGATGGTTATGCACATCGTAACTGAAAAACGTTTACGTAAATGGATTTTCATAGGTTCTAATAAGCGATTAGTAAATTGGTTATTTAATGGCAGGATTATGTTTGACCGCAATGAGTTTCTTTTTAAATTACGCTCAGAGTTACAAGAATTCCCGTTCTTTGGTCGAAAGTTAAAAACAGGTATTCAATTTTCAAAATTAATTCGTAGTTATTTAGAAGGCAAAGAGTTATTTGAAAGTGGTGATTATTTAGATGCATATAATCATGTGATTGCATCTCTTCATCATTTAGGTCGCTTATCAGTTATTGATAGTGGTAACTATCCAGAAGTAACAGTATGGGCACAAGTAAAAAGAAATGACCCAGCCATTTATAAACTATATGAAGAACTAATTATGAGTAATGAAAGTTTAGAAAAGCGTTTAGAACTATTATTTTTAGCAGGAGAGTTTTTAATTAATTCAAGAACAAATGATGGTGCACAACATATTTTAGAAACGATGCTAGCTCAACCAACTTGGACAATTCAAGAACTTCATGATCAACCAGAACTAAGCTACTATTCAACGGAACTAGAAGTTTTTGTTGAATACTTAATTGAAAAAGGTCTTATACTTGTGGAAACGGTAATAGCGAAGAATGAGGCTATATTCCATCGTAACTATTATATTGATAGACAATTTGTTGAAAGAGAATATGGATTATAGTATATTATTTCAGAGCGTTTCATAACGCTCTGAAAATGATTTTTAAAAAAGTGTTGACGTTTATGTGTATAGTATTGTAATATATTAAATGTCGCTAAGACGTAAACGAAATAACAACTTCTAAATTGTTAGAATAGCTCAAATAACTTTTTTAAAAAAGTTATTGACAAAGAAAAACAAAGATGTTAAATTAGAGAAGTCGCAAAAACGACACACGAAATCAAATGAACCTTGAAAACTGAACAAGCAACGTTAATGAAACAAAGCTTCTTAAATGAAGCAAAAATAGATATCAACTTTTAGTTGATACGCTAGCAAAGCAAATGAGCTTTCAAACTAACTATTATGGAGAGTTTGATCCTGGCTCAGGACGAACGCTGGCGGCATGCCTAATACATGCAAGTCGAGCGAATGACGAAGAAGCTTGCTTCTTTTGATTTAGCGGCGGACGGGTGAGTAACACGTGGGTAACCTACCTTACAGATTGGGATAACTTCGGGAAACCGGAGCTAATACCGAATAATATTTTTCTCCTCATGGAGAGTTATTGAAAGACGGTTTCGGCTGTCACTGTAAGATGGGCCCGCGGCGCATTAGCTAGTTGGTGAGGTAACGGCTCACCAAGGCAACGATGCGTAGCCGACCTGAGAGGGTGATCGGCCACACTGGGACTGAGACACGGCCCAGACTCCTACGGGAGGCAGCAGTAGGGAATCTTCCACAATGGGCGAAAGCCTGATGGAGCAATGCCGCGTGAGTGAAGAAGGATTTCGGTTCGTAAAACTCTGTTGCAAGGGAAGAACAAGTAGCGTAGTAACTGGCGCTACCTTGACGGTACCTTGTTAGAAAGCCACGGCTAACTACGTGCCAGCAGCCGCGGTAATACGTAGGTGGCAAGCGTTGTCCGGAATTATTGGGCGTAAAGCGCGCGCAGGTGGTTCCTTAAGTCTGATGTGAAAGCCCACGGCTCAACCGTGGAGGGTCATTGGAAACTGGGGAACTTGAGTGCAGAAGAGGATAGTGGAATTCCAAGTGTAGCGGTGAAATGCGTAGAGATTTGGAGGAACACCAGTGGCGAAGGCGACTATCTGGTCTGTAACTGACACTGAGGCGCGAAAGCGTGGGGAGCAAACAGGATTAGATACCCTGGTAGTCCACGCCGTAAACGATGAGTGCTAAGTGTTGGGGGGTTTCCGCCCCTCAGTGCTGCAGCTAACGCATTAAGCACTCCGCCTGGGGAGTACGGTCGCAAGACTGAAACTCAAAGGAATTGACGGGGGCCCGCACAAGCGGTGGAGCATGTGGTTTAATTCGAAGCAACGCGAAGAACCTTACCAGGTCTTGACATCCCATTGACCACTGTAGAGATACAGTTTTCCCTTCGGGGACAACGGTGACAGGTGGTGCATGGTTGTCGTCAGCTCGTGTCGTGAGATGTTGGGTTAAGTCCCGCAACGAGCGCAACCCTTGTTCTTAGTTGCCATCATTTAGTTGGGCACTCTAAGGAGACTGCCGGTGATAAACCGGAGGAAGGTGGGGATGACGTCAAATCATCATGCCCCTTATGACCTGGGCTACACACGTGCTACAATGGACGATACAAACGGTTGCCAACCCGCGAGGGGGAGCTAATCCGATAAAATCGTTCTCAGTTCGGATTGTAGGCTGCAACTCGCCTACATGAAGCCGGAATCGCTAGTAATCGTGGATCAGCATGCCACGGTGAATACGTTCCCGGGCCTTGTACACACCGCCCGTCACACCACGAGAGTTTGTAACACCCGAAGTCGGTGAGGTAACCCTTGTGGAGCCAGCCGCCGAAGGTGGGATAGATGATTGGGGTGAAGTCGTAACAAGGTAGCCGTATCGGAAGGTGCGGCTGGATCACCTCCTTTCTAAGGATTTTTCGGAATCATTCCTTCGGGGAATGAAACATTAACGTTTGCTGTTCAGTTTTGAAGGTTTATGAAACAAATTTATATCTTCTAAGAGGGCCTATAGCTCAGCTGGTTAGAGCGCACGCCTGATAAGCGTGAGGTCGATGGTTCGAGTCCATTTAGGCCCACCATATAAATTATTTTATATACCTCTTATACAAACATTGGGGCCTTAGCTCAGCTGGGAGAGCGCCTGCCTTGCACGCAGGAGGTCAGCGGTTCGATCCCGCTAGGCTCCACCAATAAAATATTTGTTCCTTACACTAGCGCTATTGTCGCAAAGCTGTATGAAGCAAATTCAGCGAAGCTTATTCACGATGTGATTGAAGTCAGCTGCTTTGTTCTTTGAAAACTGGATAAAACGACATTGAAAGCAATAAACAAATTTTCTATTAGTAATGATAGATCACAAACGTCAAGTAATTGACGTGCAAACTTAAATCTTGAACTTGTTCAAGTTTAACTAAACTTTTGGTTAAGTTAATAAGGGCGCACGGTGGATGCCTTGGCACTAGGAGTCGATGAAGGACGGCACTAACACCGATATGCCTCGGGGAGCTGTAAGTAAGCTTTGATCCGGGGATTTCCGAATGGGGGAACCCACTATCTTTAATCGGATAGTATCTACACGTGAATTCATAGCGTGATGAGGACAGACGCAGAGAACTGAAACATCTAAGTACCTGCAGGAACAGAAAGAAAATTCGATTCCCTGAGTAGCGGCGAGCGAAACGGGAAGAGCCCAAACCAAAGAGCTTGCTCTTTGGGGTTGTAGGACATTCTATACGGAGTTACAAAAGAATGAGCTAGACGAAGCGACTTGGAAAGGTCCGCGAAACAAGGTAAAAGCCCTGTAGTCAAAAGTTCATTCCCTCCAGAGTGTATCCTGAGTACGGCGGAACACGTGAAATTCCGTCGGAATCTGGGAGGACCATCTCCCAAGGCTAAATACTACCTAGTGACCGATAGTGAACCAGTACCGTGAGGGAAAGGTGAAAAGCACCCCGGAAGGGGAGTGAAATAGATCCTGAAACCGTGTGCCTACAAGTAGTTAGAGCCCGTTAATGGGTGATAGCGTGCCTTTTGTAGAATGAACCGGCGAGTTACGATTACGTGCGAGGTTAAGTTGAGAAGACGGAGCCGCAGCGAAAGCGAGTCTGAATAGGGCGAATTAGTACGTGGTCGTAGACCCGAAACCAGGTGATCTACCCATGTCCAGGGTGAAGGTGAGGTAACACTTACTGGAGGCCCGAACCCACGCATGTTGAAAAATGCGGGGATGAGGTGTGGGTAGCGGAGAAATTCCAATCGAACCTGGAGATAGCTGGTTCTCTCCGAAATAGCTTTAGGGCTAGCCTCGTGATTGAGAATACTGGAGGTAGAGCACTGTTTGGACTAGGGGCCCATCTCGGGTTACCGAATTCAGACAAACTCCGAATGCCAGATATTTATACACGGGAGTCAGACTGCGAGTGATAAGATCCGTAGTCAAAAGGGAAACAGCCCAGACCACCAGCTAAGGTCCCAAAGTAATCGTTAAGTGGAAAAGGATGTGGCGTTGCTTAGACAACCAGGATGTTGGCTTAGAAGCAGCCATCATTTAAAGAGTGCGTAATAGCTCACTGGTCGAGTGACACTGCGCCGAAAATGTATCGGGGCTAAACGATTCACCGAAGCTGTGGATGCATCCGTATGGATGCGTGGTAGGAGAGCGTTCTAAGGGCGTTGAAGTCAGACCGGAAGGACTGGTGGAGCGCTTAGAAGTGAGAATGCCGGTATGAGTAGCGAAACATGGGTGAGAATCCCATGCACCGTATGACTAAGGTTTCCTGAGGAAGGCTCGTCCGCTCAGGGTTAGTCGGGACCTAAGCCGAGGCCGATAGGCGTAGGCGATGGACAACAGGTTGATATTCCTGTACCACCTCCTCACCGTTTGAGAAATGGGGGGACGCAGTAGGATAGGGTAAGCAGAGCGTTGGTTGTCTCTGTTCAAGCAGTAAGGCGTGTATGTAGGCAAATCCGCATACTTTAACGTTGAGCTGTGATGACGAGCTCGTATGAGCGAAGTTCCTGATTTCACGCTGCCAAGAAAAGCCTCTATCGAGGTGAGAGGTGCCCGTACCGCAAACCGACACAGGTAGTCGAGGAGAGAATCCTAAGGTGTGCGAGAGAACTCTCGTTAAGGAACTCGGCAAAATGACCCCGTAACTTCGGGAGAAGGGGTGCTCTTTAAGGTGAATAGCCATGAAGAGCCGCAGTGAATAGGCCCAGGCGACTGTTTAGCAAAAACACAGGTCTCTGCAAAACCGTAAGGTGACGTATAGGGGCTGACGCCTGCCCGGTGCTGGAAGGTTAAGAGGAGTGGTTAGCGCAAGCGAAGCTGCGAATTGAAGCCCCAGTAAACGGCGGCCGTAACTATAACGGTCCTAAGGTAGCGAAATTCCTTGTCGGGTAAGTTCCGACCCGCACGAAAGGCGTAACGATCTGGGCACTGTCTCAACGAGAGACTCGGTGAAATTATAGTACCTGTGAAGATGCAGGTTACCCGCGACAGGACGGAAAGACCCCGTGGAGCTTTACTGTAGCCTGATATTGAATTTTGGTACAACTTGTACAGGATAGGTAGGAGCCAGAGATTCCGGAGCGCCAGCTTCGGAGGAGGCGTCAGTGGGATACTACCCTGGTTGTATTGAACTTCTAACCCATACCCCTTAGCGGGGTAGGAGACAGTGTCAGGCGGACAGTTTGACTGGGGCGGTCGCCTCCTAAAGAGTAACGGAGGCGCCCAAAGGTTCCCTCAGAATGGTTGGAAATCATTCGAAGAGTGTAAAGGCATAAGGGAGCTTGACTGCGAGACCTACAAGTCGAGCAGGGTCGAAAGACGGGCTTAGTGATCCGGTGGTTCCGCATGGAAGGGCCATCGCTCAACGGATAAAAGCTACCCCGGGGATAACAGGCTTATCTCCCCCAAGAGTCCACATCGACGGGGAGGTTTGGCACCTCGATGTCGGCTCATCGCATCCTGGGGCTGTAGTCGGTCCCAAGGGTTGGGCTGTTCGCCCATTAAAGCGGTACGCGAGCTGGGTTCAGAACGTCGTGAGACAGTTCGGTCCCTATCCGTCGTGGGCGTAGGAAATTTGAGAGGAGCTGTCCTTAGTACGAGAGGACCGGGATGGACACACCGCTGGTGTACCAGTTGTTCTGCCAAGAGCATCGCTGGGTAGCTATGTGTGGACGGGATAAGTGCTGAAAGCATCTAAGCATGAAGCCCCCCTCAAGATGAGATTTCCCATTACGCAAGTAAGTAAGACCCCTGAAAGACGATCAGGTAGATAGGTTCGAGGTGGAAGTGTGGTGACACATGGAGCTGACGAATACTAATCGGTCGAGGACTTAACCACATTTTATTGCATAACTCAATGAAACGTTTATCCAGTTTTGAAAGAACAAAAGATGAATAAAATCATCAAAAATTCATTAAAAACACTTGACGTTAATGTAAAGTGTGATATAATTAATTGTGTCTTTCAAAAAGGTCTAGTGATGATGGCAAAGAGGTCACACCCGTTCCCATACCGAACACGGAAGTTAAGCTCTTTAGCGCCGATGGTAGTTGGGGGTTTCCCCCTGTGAGAGTAGGACGTCGCTAGGCTTACATAAAATTATTCCGAAGTAGCTCAGTTGGTAGAGCATCCGGCTGTTAACCGGCAGGTCGCAGGTTCGAGTCCTGCCTTCGGAGCCATCTAAATCTTGGAGAGTTGTCCGAGAGGCCGAAGGAGCACGATTGGAAATCGTGTATGCGGGTAAAACTGCATCAAGGGTTCAAATCCCTTACTCTCCGCCAGCCAAACTTTAAAAAATGGCCCGTTGGTCAAGCGGTTAAGACACCGCCCTTTCACGGCGGTAACACGAGTTCGATTCTCGTACGGGTCACCATTTACATTTATGAAGTCCAGCATGGAGGATTAGCTCAGCTGGGAGAGCACCTGCCTTACAAGCAGGGGGTCGGCGGTTCGAGCCCGTCATCCTCCACCATTAATTAACTTAATAATATTGTCGCGGGGTGGAGCAGTGGTAGCTCGTCGGGCTCATAACCCGAAGGTCACAGGTTCAAGTCCTGTCCCCGCAACCAAAATGGTCCCGTGGTGTAGCGGTTAACATGCCTGCCTGTCACGCAGGAGATCGCCGGTTCGATCCCGGTCGGGACCGCCATTTTATAAATAATACATATATGGGTCAGTAGCTCAGTTGGTAGAGCATTAGATTGAAGCTCTAAGTGTCGGCGGTTCGATTCCGTCCTGACCCACCATATAAATATAAAAGATAATTTTTGCCGGTGTAGCTCAGTTGGTAGAGCAACTGACTTGTAATCAGTAGGTCGAGGGTTCGACTCCTTTCGCCGGCACCATTACCTGGAGGGGTAGCGAAGTGGCTAAACGCGGCGGACTGTAAATCCGCTCCTTAGGGTTCGGCGGTTCGAACCCGCCCCCCTCCACCATCTTTATAGGGGCATAGTTTAAAGGTAGAACTACGGTCTCCAAAACCGTCAGTGTGGGTTCAATTCCTACTGCCCCTGCCAATTCTAATTAAACAAAATAATAATAATGGCGGTTGTGGCGAAGTGGTTAACGCACCGGATTGTGATTCCGGCACTCGTGGGTTCAATTCCCATCAGTCGCCCCATCTTTTATTTACGTTTAAGAGGTAAAATTAAATTATAATATATTGGCGGTTGTGGCGAAGTGGTTAACGCACCGGATTGTGATTCCGGCATTCGTGGGTTCAATTCCCATCAGTCGCCCCATTTATATATAATACTTAAAATTTTGGGGTATAGCCAAGCGGTAAGGCAACGGATTTTGATTCCGTCATGCCCTGGTTCGAATCCAGGTTCCCCAGCCATTTTTTATTTTGCGGAAGTAGTTCAGTGGTAGAACACCACCTTGCCAAGGTGGGGGTCGCGAGTTCGAACCTCGTCTTCCGCTCCAAAATACGGCGGCATAGCCAAGTGGTAAGGCACAGGTCTGCAACACCTCTACCACCGGTTCAAATCCGGTTGCCGCCTCCATTTTTTATCTAATCGGTTAAACCGGTTTTTTTTTACCTTTTTTTATTTTGCCGATATGGCGGAATTGGCAGACGCGCCGGACTCAAAATCCGGTTCCTTCGGGAGTACCAGTTCGACCCTGGTTATCGGTATCTGATTTAAGGTTTAACTGTCATAAACCTTATTACATCAAGACTTCTAGTATTTATACTAGGAGTCTTTTTTGTATTTATAGACTTAAAGCACTTTAATGATGAATCCGATAAGTAGAATCCTATGCGGAGGTATATTAATGGCTAAAAGAAGAAGTATAAATTTAACTAATGAAGAATTAAATTTAATTAGTTTTTTTTAATTAGATATATATTAATTGAAATTCTTAATGCTAAGATATGTGACTTAGTATTAAGAGACCTAAAGACTCCAGCATAACGCCTTTCGTGGCTTTTCCTTTGTACTCATTTCAGCCTTATTGTAATTCAATTATAAAATAATAAATTTTATATAGTATTAGTTAAAGAGAACCGTATCATAAGTAAGTGCGGTTTATAAAAAAAACAACTTCATGCCCATTCCCACTACATCTTAAATAAAAGTTGGTTTACGTTGTTAGTGTCGGATACACAAGATACTAGGTAATATCATTTTGGAATATGGTATAGTTAAATATTGGATGAAGGAGGTGTGGTAAGATGAAAGGTTGTTTAGTTTCCATAATAGGAATAATAGGATTAGGATTAGGTGTTGCTGTTTCGTTATTTGCGCATGCGATTGCATCAGGTATTCAATCAAATGAATTAAGTGAACAAGGAAATATCTCATTATTTTGGGTAGCTATTGGTTTTGTAGGGTTATTATTCATTTCAAAAAAACCAAAGTTTGGTGGGATTCTTCTTATTTTAAGTGGGTTAGTAGTAGGTTCTTTAATGCAGCCGATTGGCTATATAGCTACGGTACCTTTAGTGCTTGCAGGGATAATTGGTATGATTGGCAATAAAAAAGTTGCTTAGGAGGAATTATTAATAGGTTGTTTAAAAGGATTATTAAAGCTGATTATGGTTATAGTTATAGGTGGTTTATCATTTCTTTTAATAATTGGAATGTTTGTAAATAGTTTAAGAGACGGTGGTACAACCAATAATATTGAAGGCGGTATATTTCAGGATTCAAATGAAGTATTAAATATTTTGAATGAGGATCTATTAGGCATTAGTCAAAAGAGCCAGGACGAAATATTTATAGTTGTTGAACGTTATTCGAATACATATGGAACACAATCACTATCACCAGAAGAACAGCAATTATTTGATGAAATAGGAAGATTAGTGATTTATTACGGAGAATATTATAGTTCCTCTGGGAGTAATGAATATTCTCAAATGAACTATTCCCGTGATATGTATGGAAAATTCCTGGAGCAGCGACAAGTGTTGAAGCAGCAATTCGGATTAAAGTATACTCAGTAGTGAGTGATTCAAGAGCGAACATTTAGAAATAGTCTTAAACCGAATATATAGGTAACGCTGAACCGTATCGTAAGTAAATGCATCAATTAATATTTAATAAAAACTATTTATTACATTAAGCCTTTTTATTTTCTAGATGAATCCCTAAGAATGAAATTACTATTATAAAATAAACATTTTATGGTTTACATTTTAAATCACCACGATAGAAGAATATCGAGGTGATTTTATAATGGAAAAAAACATTTATAAACAGAGCGAAAGAAAATTTCTGAAGCTCTTAAAGGTAGAAAACTCGGAAAGAATGCTAGATCAGCGGAAAGAAGAATCGATTCTATTTTATCGAAAATATTTACAATTAATCATAATAGTTACTAATCATGTTCGGAAAAATTGGACAGCGAAGAATCCTTGAGAAATCAAGGGTTCTTTTTTTATTGGAAAAATGTATTTCAATCAAGTGAATTTTATTATAAAAAGTAGAAACTTATACATGCAAAATATAGCTTGTTCATTAAACTTCCTTTAAAATTAATATCATTGTGGAACTTATTGTATTTAACGGTATATATTTGGCTCTCCGCCATAAGTTAGGGATGACAAAACTTGATAGAAAAACGAGTTGATTGAGAATGGAGGGAAGGCGACTCCTGCAGGAAAAGCACGAGCGGAAAATCCATTTTTTGTGCCGCCGTAAGAGGCACAAAAAATTAGTTGGAGCCGTGCCCGCGGAAAGCGTCCGTACCGGAATGGAAATCAACCCCATGTTACGGTGATGAACCATCTATTTATATTTAGAGAGAAGGGATTACAATGAATGCAGTCGGAAATTTTAAATGGATTGAAGCTGTGAATTATGAAGAAATGAGTAGATTCGCTGCAGAGATTTTTATAGAACAGTTAAAAGAAAAGAGTACAACAGTTTTGGGGATGGCAACGGGTGGAACGCCTGAAGGTTTCTATAAAGAACTAGTAAGCGCATATGAAGCTGGTGAAATTTCATTCGCTGAGGCGAAGTCGTTTAATTTGGATGAGTATGTGGGAATTCGACCTACCAATAGGGCGAGTTATCATTACTATATGAATCATCATTTGTTCAATCATATTGATATGGAACGTGAACATATTTATATACCTTCAGGGTGTACAGATGATTTAAAAAAGGCTGTTATACACTATGATGAATTAATTGAGCAAGCAGGGAATATTGACATTCAGCTACTCGGGATTGGGATGAATGGTCATATAGGATTTAATGAGCCTGGAACATCTTTCGCGCACGGAACAAATGTTGTAACGCTAACTGAGTCAACGCGTGAAGCAAATAAAATTTATTTTGATTCCATGGTAGATGTACCGACACATGCGATTACAATGGGAATTAAAACGATTATGAATGCTAAAAAAATCGTACTATTAATATCAGGAGCTTCAAAGCAAGAAGCATTTGATCAGTTACGTAGTGGTGAAGTTACAGAGGGTTTCCCCGCAAGTGCTTTATTAAATCACAATGATGTTACGGTTATTTATACAGGTGTTAAATAGAGAAAAGGAGTACTCATGCAACGAGTACTCCTTTTTACATGGCATTTTACTTCCTGATCGTAGAATTACTTGTGCAAGTAATAGCTGTAGAGAGAATTTCATAGGAGCTGTTTAGGAGTATTCACAATGCACGTTACATAAAACGCTATGATACAATAGCGACAGTAGTAAAAGGAGGTAATATATGATGAAAATACGTCCAGCAAGATTACAAACGGGCGATACCGTAGGACTTGTTTCTTTAAGTAGTCCAATTAATATAGAGGCGCTTGGGGACAAATTAGCGCTATTAGATGAGCTAGGCTTACATTATAAACTTGGTCAAACCATTCAAGCGTATGAGGGTTATTTAGCAGGTACAGATGAGGAACGTTTAGCAGACTTCCATCAAATGGTTCAAGATTCGGAAGTGAAAGCCATCTTCTTGGTAAAAGGCGGTTACGGAATCTCACGCTTACTTGATAAAATTAGTTATCCATTGCTTGAAGATAATCCGAAGATTGTTTGGGGTTTTTCGGATGTGACAGCTTTACATATACCGGTTAATGAATACTCAAATATTGTGACCTTTCACGGTCCAATGTTATCTAGCCCAAATGGTGAATTAGATGAGTTATCGAAAAAGATGTTCCAACAATTATTTGTGCCAATGGAAATTGAATACGCAGAACATATTTCTCCACTCCATACAATCGTTCCAGGAGTTGTTCGTGGCGAGGTGACAGGCGGCAATTTAAATCGTATTGTGAGCACGCTAGGCACGAAGTTTGAAATCGATATGCGAAATAAAGTGGTGCTACTTGAGGACATTGGGGAATCTATTGAACAAATTGATGCAATGATGAATCAATTACGCTTATCTAGAAAATTAGAGCATGCTGCAGGATTTATTATTGGTGACTTTAACATGCCAGATGCAACGTATACCAAACAGGATGCACTGAAGGTCATTGAAAGTTATTTAAAACCATTAAATAAGCCCTCATTGGCAGGCTTTAAAATCGGTCACTGTGAGCCAAACATCGCCATTCCACTTGGAGTAGATGTTATTTTGGATACCAATGAGAAAAGTCTTAGAATCTTACCAGGTGTAGAATAATTTTTTAATTTACAAAAGGTTGTCATGTGAGTGTTTTCTTACATGACAACCTTTTATTTGTGCTTATAGTTAGTATGTTATTTCTCTCAATCGGCTTATTAATTGCTGCGGGGATATTATTTAAAGGAAATGATTCGCATCCACTCACTCCTTAAAAGGCTATTTTACGATTGTTTTCTGTAAGGAGTGCGATGTTAAAATCCCCACCACTAATTTGTGTAAACATTTTACCAGAACTTTTAAGTAATTGTTTGCATTCACTTTCACCTAATGACGGACGTAAATAAAAGATATGCAGTGCTTCTGTTGTGTTTTCAGATGTAGCTGTGCGCATTGAATCAACAAACGGGCTACCAAATGCACCGAGTGAATCTTTTGAATGAATGATGTTTTCAAGGGAATTGTGACGGCCATTTAATCCCTCATAACCTGTTTCATTAGTGCCAATTGCTATTTCAATATCGCCTTTAATGCTCGCAACATCATAAATCCCAATTGGAATTTCATATTGCAGTGAAAAGAAATTGTTTAAATCGACTGCTGAGTGGAATGGTGTTAAATAATTTTGCTTCGCGATACGTCGCATTAAGCTTTCGGCCGAGTGACGATAACGGTTAGGATCTGCGCCAAATGCTTTCCATAACTGACGCCATTCTTTAATTCCCACGCGTTCGGTTACTGGTGTTTCTTGTAACTCTAAATATAAGTTTTCTTGGTAAAGTTGTGTACGACCTTTAATCATTTGAGGAGATTCTGAGACAATAATTTTGTTATAATGGATAAGGCCAATTTTAAATTGGTTATTAACTGAGAAAAGTGAATCATTCATTGAAATGTTCATATAAATCACCAACTTGTTTTTATTTTGCATATTGCATTGAAGGATAACTATAAAATGCAATGTCTTACACGTCTAGACTAAAGTGCCAGCCCCTCGATCGTTTCGATCCCTCGTGCGAAAGTGGTAGAGCATTTACTTTCGCGTCGGGCTCTCCAACGGTTATCGGGGCTAAACGGGCACTTTAGTGCTTTTGTTATTAAAATTGTACCATTTGTTAGGAGCGAGTGAAATGAAAGTTGATCAGCTACAGGCTGAATTAATCGAATATGCGCAATCAATTGGTGTTGATAAAATTGGTTTTACAACATCTGCACCATTTCACGAATTAAAAAACCGATTGCGCCGTCAACAAGAGCTCGGGTATCAATCAGGATTTGAAGAGTCTGATGTTGAATTACGTACAGAGCCGTTAAAATTATTAGATAATGCGGAAAGTATTGTTGCAATTGCTGTTGCTTACCCATCACGTATGCAAGATGCGCCACAAGGAAAGAAGGGGGAGCGCCGAGGGATTTTCTGCCGCGCTTCTTGGGGCGTCGATTATCATACGGCAGTACGTGAACGCTTGCAACTACTTGAAGCTTGGTTAGCTGAGCGTGTGCCAGATGTAAAGGTGAAATCAATGGTTGATACGGGGGAGCTAGTTGACCGAGCTGTGGCGGAGCGTGCGGGGATTGGCTGGAGCGGTAAAAACTGTTCCATTATTACACCGGAATTCGGATCCTATGTATATTTAGGTGAAATCATGACGAATATCCCGTTTGCACCAGATACACCGATGGAAGACGGTTGTGGGGACTGCAATCTTTGTATGGATGTTTGTCCTACTGGTGCGATTGTTGCACCAGGCCAGTTAAACTCGCAACGCTGCATTGCCTTTTTAACACAGACAAAAGGTTTTTTACCAGATGAATTCCGCGCCAAAATCGGTAATCGCTTATACGGCTGCGATACATGTCAAACCGTTTGTCCGAAAAATAAAGGTAAGTTAAACTGGATACATGATGAATTTACGCCAGACCCAGAACTTGCAAAGCCATTATTACAACCGCTGTTATCAATTTCTAATAAAGAATTTAAAGCAAAATTCGGTCATGTGTCTGGCTCTTGGCGTGGGAAAAAACCGATTCAGCGCAATGCTATTTTAGCGCTTGCCCATTTTAAAGAAGAAGCGGCAATGCCTGATTTAATCGACGTTTTACAAAAAGACGAACGTCCAGTTTTACGAGGTACGGCTGCTTGGGCAATTGGAAAAATTGGTGCAGAAAATGCACAGGAAGTTTTAATTACTGCAAAGGCGAAAGAACAAGATGAAGAAGTGTTAGCTGAAATTGAAAAAGGGCTCGCATTTCTAAGTCGATAAGAAAGTATTACTTTTTTTCGACATAAGTAAGACCACCTATTGCGCTATTTAACGCAACATGTGTCTTTCTAAACATTTAAGAGAGAAGGATTATGAAAGTGCCAAATCATATTGTTTTATATCAACCAGAAATTCCAGCAAATACAGGGAATATTGCCCGTACTTGTGCTGGTACAAATACATCGCTCCATTTAATTCGTCCGTTAGGTTTTTCTACAGACGATAAAATGTTAAAGCGTGCGGGTCTTGATTATTGGGAGTATGTTAATGTTGTTTATCACGATTCATTAGAAGATTTCCTTGAGTATAGTAAGGGCGGGGATATTTATTTAATTGAAACGTATAGTGATGAGCCGTTTACAACTCATGATTTTAGTGACACGTCGCGTGACATGTATTTCATGTTTGGCCGTGAAACTACAGGCTTACCGAAAGACTTTGCCCAGGAACGCGCGGACATGTGCTTACGTATACCACAAAGTGATCATGTGCGTTCATTAAATTTATCGAACACGGCGGCAATCGTAATTTACGAAGCGCTTCGCCAACAAAATTATCCAGGGTTAAAATAATAATAGGCATGGTGCACAGACTATCTGTGTTCCATGCCTTTCGTATTTTATTAATTAATTTCCGTCTACTGTGAATACGATGCGTAAGCCACTTGGATCAACTGTTGAGAATAGTTGTTTACCACCGTGAGAAGGAGCTTCTTTGAATGTTTCAATTGGATAGCCGTTTAATTGTAAGTTATTTTTAACTGTTTCAGCGTAGTCTAAATCTTTTAATACTACAGTGAATGATTTTAAACCGACCATATCGTCAGTTGGTACGTGACCATTTGCGCTATTCCACGTATTTAAGCCGAAATGGTGATGGTATTTACCTGTTGAAACGAATAAGGCTTGTGCACCGTAACGTGTGACAACCGTATAATCTAGTACATTTGTATAAAATTCTTCTGATTTGGCAAGGTTTGCAACAGAAAGATGAACGTGTCCCATTACAGTTCCTTCAGGTAAGCCGTCCCATTTACCATCCGCAGCTGCTAAGATTGGTTGGAAGTTTAATTGTTCAGTTACCATGTTTACTTGCTCACCCTCGAACCAAGTCCACTCTGATTCATCGCGGTCAATGTAAATTTCAATACCGTTACCATCGGGATCATTTAAATATAATGCTTCAGATACGTCATGATCGGCAGCGCCTAAACGTACATTTAAATTGACAAAGTGTTGCACGATGTTTCCTAAGTCCTTGCGAGAGGGTAATAGTAAAGCAAGATGGTAAAGGCCAGTAAAGCCAGGTTTTAATGGTTGTGCGTTTTGCACTTCTACTAAAGACACTAGGCTCGTTTTCCCATCGGTTGTTAAATAGGCGGCTTTGTCTGTTTGTTCTAGCACTTTAAAGCCAATAATTGTTGTGTAGTATTCGATTGATTGTGCTAAGTTGGATACTTTTAGTTGGACATGAGATGTATATAAATTTGGTTTTTTATGAAAATGCGTTGCCATGGAATGAATTGCTCCTTTTGATTGGTTATTTTTTATAATCAACTTACTTTATGTAACTAATATAATGGCAATGAAATAAAAAGTCAAACAAAAAAGACAATCACAAATGAATGCGATTGCCTTTAAAGAGAAAGCTAATCAAATTAGTTTTCTTTTGAGAATGGTTTGCTATCATAACCAGCAGTGAAAATAGCTGTTAAAAATGATACGCAAACAGCAAGAATTAATAGTAATCTCATGGAAGTATCCTCCTCATGTTTCTAATTATTTCTTTCAACAGTATAGCACAAATTATGGGCATGGGTACTTAATTTTATGACAGAAATGGTTCAAAAATGGAAAGTTAATAACACTAAAAATGGAGGTAATGATATGACGAAAAGAGACGAAATTGTAAATGGTAATATGGCAAATTCATTAGAGGAATTAAAGCTATTAGGTAAACAGATGGAAAATATGCGGGATGAGCAGCAATTAGATGAAACAAACCGAATTGCCGATCCACAACAATTTGATGATGAAGAATTAGATGAAGCTGAGAAAGAATAAGAAGAGGGCAAGCTCGATTCAAATTGAGCTTGCCCTGTATTCATTAGCTTGTTGGAATTTGGTAATCCTTTAATTCTTCACGTAGTTTTGCTTTTAAGAACTTTCCAACCGATGTTTTAGGAATCTCATCTAAGAATACAACATCATCTGGTAGCCACCATTTTGCGAAATCTTTTTCTAGTGAAGCAATCAATTCTTCTTTTGATACAATTACACCCTCTTTTAATACGACACAAGCGAGAGGACGCTCCTGCCATTTTGGATGTGGTACAGCAATCACAGCTGCTTCGGCCACTGCTGAATGTGACATCAGTGCGTTTTCTAAATCAACAGATGAAATCCATTCACCCCCTGATTTAATAAGATCTTTCGTACGGTCAGTAATTTTAATATAGCCTTCTTTTGTTAATACCGCGATATCTCCTGTATAAAGCCAACCATCACGGAACGCTTCATTTGTACGATCATCTTTATAGTATTCAGAAGCAATCCAAGGACCGCGAATGCGAAGTTCACCCATTGTTTCACCATCCCAAGGAACGGGACCATTTTCATTTACCACTTCTGTATCAATTAGTGACGCTGTAAGACCCTGTGTCACACGTAAATCTAATAATTCATTGGCATCATACTCTTCCAGCATTTGCGTTGTTGGATGCGACATACTAACAAGTGGCGACGTTTCAGTCATCCCGTATGCATTGATATATGGTACGCCTAATTTTTCGTTAAATGCTTGGATTAATCCTTTAGGAGAAGCCGAGCCACCTGAGATAATTAATCGAATCGATGATAAGTCGCGCGGTTGCTTTTCTTGCTCAGCAAGCACGCCCATCCAAATCGTTGGTACACCAGCAGAAGATGTTACTTTTTCTTGTTCCATTAAATCAAGTAAAAGAGCAGGCGTAAACATCGGCCCAGGCAGTACTAGCGTTGCGCCGAAATTGAGCGCAGCAAATGGGAAGCCCCATGCATTTACGTGGAACATCGGCACAATCGGAAGCGCAACGTCACTTTCATTTAGTCCAAATGATTCTGCCAGACCGAGCGCTATACTGTGTAACACGATACTGCGGTGTGTATATACAACCCCTTTTGGCATGCCTGTTGTTGCTGATGTATAGCACATGCCTGCTTCCATATTTTCATCTAAATCATCTGGAAATGCGAAGTGCTCATCCGCTTCTTGTAGTAATTGCTCATAGCTATGCACATTTGGAAAACTTGATGTTGGTGCGACTGGATCATCACTCATGACGATAATATGCTTCACTGATTTTAAGTGTACTAATGCCGGTTCTACTAATGGGAAAAGATCCCCGTCTATTAATAAAATTTCATCTTCTGCGTGATTAATAATATAAATAATATGTTCAGGTGCAAGGCGAATATTAATCGTGTGTAAGATTGCACCGCTACATGGAATCGCAAAGTACGCCTCTAAATGGCGATGATGATTCCATGCAAATGTACCGACTTTCGTACCGCGTGTCATGCCAAGTTTTGTTAACGCATCGGCTAATTTTCGTGTACGTTTTGCATAGTCTTTAAAGGGAATGCGATGTGTTTTTGTGGGGCTTGTTCGAGAAATGATTTGTTTGTTGGGAAAATAACGTTCCGCGCGTTTTAAAAATCCTGTCAAAATTAACTGTGTATCCATCATAGTCAATCAGCTCCTATACGAAAATTTAAAAATTAACGTGGTGTGCTCGTGCTGTTGAAAGAATTTTCTGTTAATTTATTATACTAAAGATAATGTCTGGAATCTAGAAAACATTCATTTTATTTTTTACATTTTTTTGAAACTTATTTAGTAATGATTACGTATAACGAAGTAACAGGCTAAATCAATAGGTGTGAATATTCAATGATATAATAAAAATAATATTAGAATGAGGTGGGAAATATGAATTTACAAACTACGAAAACATTAACAAATGGTGTAGAAATGCCCTGCGTTGGTTTAGGGGTTTATAAAATGACAAATCGTGATGAAACTTTGCAAGCCATTTCAACAGCCCTTGATTTAGGGTATCGCGCGGTAGATACAGCAGCACTTTATTACAACGAAGAAGAGGTTGGAGAAGCAATTCGTCATTCATCCGTACGACGTGAAGATATTTTTGTCACTACGAAAGTCTGGAATAGTGATCAAGGCTACGACAATACATTACGAGCATTTGAAACATCCCTAAAAAAGTTAAATATGGATTATGTGGACCTTTATTTAACACATTGGCCAGTGGAAGGGAAATTTACAGATACGTACCGTGCCATTGAACGATTATATGATGAAAAATTAATTCGCGTGCCAGGTGTATCTAATCACCATGAACATCATTTAAAAGAAATCATAGCGAGTTGCAATATCGCACCAATGGTCAACCAAATTGAACTACATCCTTATTTAAGTCAGGCGCCATTACGAGCATTTTGCGCGGAACAAAATATCGCGGTAACAGCCTGGTCACCACTTGGCCGCGGGAATGTGTTAAATGATAAAACGATTATGAATATTGCTAAAGAGTATGATGTAACGCCAGCACAAATCATTTTACGTTGGCACTTGCAAAATGATGTAATTGTCATTCCAAAATCCGTAACACCAACACGTATTAAAGAAAATAGCGAACTGTTTCATTTTGAATTAACAAAAGAAACAATGGAACAGCTAAATGATTTGAATTGTAACGAGCGTTTCGGACAAAATCCAGATAACTTTAAATTCGATTTTTAATATTATTTCACTTTGAGGAGGGAAAAATTATGTTTAAAAGACTTTCACCGGGTTTACTTTTTTCAATGGCTGCGCTTGCGGCTGCACTATTGACACCGCTTGTGGTGCTATTTTATCCAATATTCCACGTACAAACATTTTTATATGATGCATCCGCATTTGTACTTTTTCCAAGTGGAATCAATTTTATGCTTGTTTCTATTGCGTGTGTTGTAGTGATATTGTTCTGTATTTTATTAGCTTATAAACGAAATGTATTAACATACATCGCTTCTGTGCTTTTAATTGGGGGAAGTATAGGGATGTTGTATATGGCGACATTAAGTTATGTGAAAATTAATGATGAGCAAATTGTACAGCAGCATTTATTTGATGAACAAATTGTTCGTTGGGATGATGTGAACGAAGTTGTACTGGAGTATGTCATTGGAGATGTTGGTGAATATATTTTTACCGCAAATGATGGTAAGCAAATTATTATTCCTGAAACAGGACAATTTAATTCAGAAGCAAAAAGTAAAATTTATCAATTAACGAGTCAATATAATGTGAGATTTATTGAGCGTGAAAAGTAAAAAAAGAGTGAGTCCATTATATTTTAGTGGGCTCACTCTTTTTGCTTTATTGGTCTTTTACAACAATATATTCATTTAAAAATGGGTGTTCAAATGCCAATTGAATGGCATGTAGTGCATAATCACCAGAATCTGTTATACGCGCCCCATACATTGTATCCCCAACAATTGGGTGACCTAAATGCGCCATGTGCACACGAATTTGGTGTGTACGACCTGTTTCAAGGACAACATGGACAACACAAGTACCTTGGTAGCGATTCACAACTTCATAATGCGTAATAGCACTTTGTCCTTGACCATCTGGTGTCACAACGCGGCGTGTATTATGGTGACGGTCTTTTCCAATGGGTGCTTTAATTGTACCGCCATCTGTACGAATATTACCTTGTACTTCAGCAGCGTACGTACGGACAATTGATTTTTCTTCAATCATACGGTCAAAAATTGATTTTGCGATAGGATGCTTTGCAACAAGTAGTAAACCGTCTGTTCCTGAATCTAAACGGTGTACATGCTCTGCATAATGGCCACCGTTATCGATTACGTGGCGCATTACATGGTTCATACATGTATCACGGTCTCCTGGATCATTTGGATGAGTGGCCATCCATTTTGGCTTCGCTACGATTAAGCAGTGCTCATCTTCATAACGAATTTTCACTTCGCACTCTGGTGTAGGATCGTAGTTTGAAGCAGGTACTTCAAAAGCAAAGTGGATTTTTGTTCCTTTATCTAAAGGCTCTTTCCATAAGACCGGTTCGCCGTTTAATGTAACGGCCTTTGCCATACGTAGTTCATGGACGATTTTTTTTCCTAATCGCCATTTTGTACGTAGCAGTTCTTCAACGGTAAGACCGTTTTGGTTAATTGTATAAGTGAACATATTTTTCCTCCAAATGAAAAATCGTGCCCATGACTGAACACGATTTTAACGTCGATATCTTATTTTAACACAACATCGTTAAAGAATTGACGAGTTGCTTCTTCTGATGCATCGCCTACTAATCGATTTACTTCTTTACCATCTTTAAAGTAAATCATTGTTGGTGTCGCTTCGATACCATAAGTATTCCACGCATCTTCAAATTCTAAAACATTTAATTGGTCAATCTGAATATTTAAGTCATCCGCGATTGGCATTAATTTTGGTGTGTAGGCTTTGCAGTGTGAACATTCTGGACTGAAGAAATAGCCGACAACGCCTTCACCTGACGCGATTTCTTCTGCTAACGCATCTGGTAGAATAATATTTTGATAATTTTCATCATCTAATAAATCAATAGTGGATTGTTTTAAACTTTCGGTACCATAGGGGTTACCTTCTAATTTGTTTTTATTGGACATATTTGTTAGTAAGATAATCGCTGCAAATAATACAACAATAATAACACCAACGATAGCTAGCTTTTTCAATTACTTTTCCTCCTTTAAAACCTTAAGCATATAAATACTAATGATTGCAATTAATATAAAAGCAATAAGTGCTAAAAATGGAATGGTGATAAATCCAAACCAGTTAATATATTCTCCAGTACACGGAACGCGTCCACATGCTGGTGCAGAATCTTGTAGGAAAGTGAGTTTTTGTAAGCCGTAGTGATATAAAGACGTTAAAGCGCCAATAATAGAGAATACAGCAGTTGTTAAAGCAATCTTCGCATTTTTTTGTATGTAAGAAACAGTTGTCATAATGACGATTGGGTACATCAATATACGTTGGTACCAACAAAGCGTACACGGTTCATAACCACGTATTTCAGAAAAATAAAGTGATCCGAACGTTGCCATTAAAGAAACGACCCAAGTCATAAGTAAGGCATTTTCAAGCTTTTTTGACATAAATCTACCTCTTAATTTCAGAATTTAACTTCACTTGATTATAGTTTGAATTCGAGAAAAAGTAAATTATTTACGTTTAATGGATACCTATAAAAGGAAATGTTTAGTAGTAAGTAAAGGGGGAGCATTTATGAGTGATGCATTAGATATTTCAAAATTTGAAAAACCAATGATTCTTCGAAATATGACGACAGAAGATATCGAAGCAATTTTAGAAATCCAACGACTTTCATTTCCAGGAATGGAACCTTGGGAACTAGCGCATTTATATAGTCATTTATCCATTTTTCCGGAGGGGCAAATTGTTGCTGAGCTAGACGGGGAAGTGATTGGTTCTTGTTCAAGCCTACGTATTAACTTCGATGAATACGATGATCGGCACACGTGGAATGACATTACAGCAAATGGTTTTATTACAAATCATGATCCGAATGGCTATAACTTGTACGGTATTGAAGTGATGGTACACCCACAATATCGTCGTATGAAGGTCGGACAACGTTTATATGATGCGCGAAAGGATTTGGCTCGTTCACTTAATTTGAAATCGATTATTATCGGGGGGCGGATTCCAAATTTTCATGTACATTCTACTGAGATGAGTCCGCGTGAGTACGTCGATGCAGTGAGCCGTCATAAAATTTATGATCCTGTGTTAACGTTCCAAATGATGAACGGTTTTATATTAATGCGTATTAATCCAAACTATTTACCAGATGA
Organism: Lysinibacillus sp. 2017; assembly: GCF_003073375.1. Classification (NCBI taxonomy): domain Bacteria; kingdom Bacillati; phylum Bacillota; class Bacilli; order Caryophanales; family Bacillaceae; genus Lysinibacillus; species Lysinibacillus sp. 2017. Next base: position 3,182,175 of record NZ_CP029002.1, on the reverse strand, counting down.
TGTAGCATCAGGAAAGTATGCGACACTGATGGAATGGAACAATGTCGATTACAAACCGCATTCAAAACGTCATTTTAAAACGAGTTATCCGGTGCGTATTTGCGTTGTGCAATATATGATGCGTGCGATTGAGTCGTTTGAGGATTTCGCAAAGCAATGTGAGTATTTTGTCGATGTAGGCTCAGATGCCGCTTCAGATTTTGTCGTGTTTCCTGAGATTTTCACGACACAACTAATGAGCTTTTTAAATGAAAAGTCACCTTCACAAGCAGTTCGGAAATTGACGGAATTTACACCAAAATACATTGAGCTGTTCACAAATTTAGCGGTGCGTTATAACGTCAATATTATTGGTGGCTCACACTTTGTCGAGGAAGAGGACGAAGAAATTTATAACATTGCTTATTTATTTAGACGAGACGGAACAATTGAAAAGCAATATAAGGTGCATATTACACCAAACGAACGAAAATGGTGGGGTATAAGTAGTGGCGATAAAGTCGAGGTGTTTGATACGGACTGTGGTAAGATTGCGATTCAAATCTGCTACGATATTGAGTTTCCAGAGCTTGCGCGTATCGCAACAGATATGGGGGCAAATATTATTTTTACACCGTTTTGTACAGAAGATAGACAAGGCTACCTGCGTGTCCGATATTGCGCTCAAGCACGAGCAGTTGAAAATCAAATTTATACAGTTATTTCAGGGACAGTCGGTAATTTGCCTGAAACCGAAAACATGGATATTCAGTACGCACAATCGGGTATATTCGCACCAAATGACTTTGAATTTGCACGCGACGGGATTGTTGGTGAAACGAGTCCAAACGTAGAAATGGTTTTAATCGGAGACGTAGATTTAGAAATCCTGCGCCGTCAACGACAAGATGGAACGGTCAAACATTTAAAAGATCGTCGTCATGATGTGTATCGTGTGGATTATTTAAAATAATTTTATAAAATCCTGCACTTTTAAATAGTAGCAGGATTTTTTTCATTCAAAAGTATGAGACATATAGCGATGCGAACATATTTCATGAAGTGGTATGATAAAGAAAAGTGTAAGTAGTAAAGGACGATTCACTATGACAAAAGACCATTCGAATATCGCAATTTTAAAAGAAATTGCCGAATTATTAAATGAAGAAACCGAAATGATTCCAATGTTAAATGGCGCATTATCCAAATTTTTAAGCGGAACTAAATTCGAGACGGGCTGGGTTTTCTTTATCGATGAAAAAGGGAAATCGGAGCTTGTCGTCAAACAAAACTTACCTGATGCACTTAGTCACAATGATTGCCAGCATTTAAAGCGAGGGGGCTGTTGGTGTGTATCGCGCTTCCGCAATGATGAATTAACGAAAGCATCCAATATTATTGAATGTCAGCGTATAGAAAGTGCGATAGAAGCAAATGTAGGTGACAATAATGAAATTACCCATCATGCAACTGTGCCGTTACAATCAGGGCAAGAGCGCTTTGGTTTACTAAACGTGGCATCAAGAAATAGGATTCGCTTTACTGACGAAGAATTGGATTTATTAGAATCGGTTGCCTTTCAAATGGGATCTGCAATAAAGCGTATTTACCTGACGAATGAACAGCAGGAAATCGCGCTTGTACAAGAGAGAAACCGTTTAGCACGTGACCTTCATGATTCTGTAAATCAGCTATTATTCTCCGTTACACTCACAGCACGAGCAGGAATTGAGATGAGTGAACAAGAAGAAATTAAAGAAACCTTCAAAGAGATTCAACAGTTAACGCAAGGAGCATTAACCGAAATGCGTGCACTAATTTGGCAGCTTCGACCAAGAGGATTGGAAAGCGGCCTCATTGAAGCGATTAAAGTATATGCAGAAATGTTGAATTTAAAATTAACAGTGAATGTGTCAGGCGTTATTCAATTTCCTTCGCGCGTGGAGGAAACACTGTTTCGAATCACCCAAGAAGCGCTTAATAATGTGCGCAAACATTCAGGTGTATCGACTGCAAAAATCTATATTAATGTGACAGCTACTGATATTTTGCTTGTCATCAAAGATGCAGGGCGCGGGTTTAACATGGAAGCACATAATGATATACCATCAATGGGGATCCAATCAATTAAGGATCGTGCACACGCAGTTGGTGGAGCGGCAGATTGGGTAAGTGAAATAGGAAAAGGAACCGAGTTATTAATTCGTTTACCGTATTAGGGGGAATACAAAATGATTCGTGTATTAATTGCAGATGATCATCATGTGGTACGTCGAGGTTTATTGTTCTTTTTAAAAACGCAGAAAGATATCGAAGTTGTTGGTGAGGCTAAAAATGGATTAGAAGCGGTGGCACTTGTTGAAAAGCTTTTACCAGACATTGTATTGATGGATTTAGTCATGCCTGAAATGGACGGTATTCAGGCAACGAAAAAAATTAAAAAGAAGTGGCCAGAAATTCAAGTTCTAATGCTAACAAGCTTTTCAGATAAAGACCATGTATTACCAGCGATAGAAGCAGGCGCATCAGGTTATCAATTAAAAGACATTGAGCCAGATGATTTAGTAGAATCGATTCGCCAAATCATGCGTGGTGAACATACGATTCATCCAGAGGCAACATCACAGTTAGAAGAAGGATTAAGGGAAGAAGGAAATAAACCACATATCATCAATCCGTTAACGCCTCGCGAGCAAGATGTATTAGCAGAGCTGACAAAAGGAAAGAGCAACCGTGAAATTGCGTCATCTTTATATGTAACAGAGAAGACGGTCAAAACTCACATTTCAAATATTTTCACAAAGCTTCATGTGCAAGATCGAACGCAAGCCGCTCTATATGCAGTAAAGCATAATTTGACAGAAGGTAGTGGGAAATAAAAAACAGCAGGCTGCTTTTTAGATGATGTCTAACAAGCAGCCTGCTGTTTTACGTAAAAACGACACCCCTCATTATGAAAAGGAGTGTCGTAACCAATTAATCTTGCGGTTCTTCTTGTAATTCTGACTCTGGAAGTTTTGTCACTTCTAGATATAAAATGTGGTGACCATCTAATTCTGTAACTTTAAATTGATAGCCTTGTTCTTCAATGGTATCGCCCTCTTCAACATCAAAGTGTTGCGTCATGAACCAACCACCGATTGTATCGATATCTTCATCTTCAATGTCAGTCCCTAAAATATCATTAATTTCTTGTAATAACATTTTAGAATCGAAAATGTAGTGGTCTTCTGAAATTTCTTGAACTTCAGGAACTTCATCATCATCAAATTCATCTTGGATATCCCCTACGATTTCTTCGATAATGTCTTCAATTGTTACTAAACCAGACGTACCGCCGTATTCATCCATTAAGATCGCCATATGAATGCGTTCACTTTGGATTTTTAATAATAATTCACTAATTTGAATTGTTTCAATTACGCGAATAACGGGCTGCATATATTCCTCTACTTTGTTCTCTCCATTTGCAGGATCTTTAATATAAGCAGTTAACAAATGCTTCATGTTAACAAGACCGATAACATGGTCTTTATCTCCATCTGTTACAGGATAACGAGTATATTGCTCAATTCCCATAACTTCAAAAACTTCGCGAAGCGTTTGATCTTTTTCAATACTAGTAATTTCAGTTCGAGGTACCATAATCTCCTTCGCAATACGCTCAGAAAATTCAAAGATGCTGTTTACGTATTCGTATTCAGATGAGTTGATTTCTCCACCTTTGTAACTGTCTGATAAAATAATGCGAAGCTCTTCTTCAGAGTGTGCTGCTTCTGTCTCAGAAATCGATTTAAAGCCAAATAGGCCAGCTATGAGACGTGCAGAGCTATTTAATACACGGATGAAAATATACATTACGTTATGGAATGTAATGATAGCTCCAGATAAGTTTAAAGTGATTTCTTCCGCTTTATGAATAGCAAGAGTTTTCGGTACTAATTCCCCTACGACAACGTGTACAAATGTTACGAATGAGAATGCAAGAATAAATGAAAGAACTGATGTAACACTACCACTTAATCCGATAAGTTCGAAAAGTGGATGGAGAATAATTTCGAATGTCGGTTCTCCAAGCCAACCAAGTCCAAGAGAAGTAATCGTAATCCCAAGCTGACAAGCAGATAAATACTCATCGAGATTCGTTAAAACTTTTCTAGCACGAATGGCCTTTTTGTTACCTTCAGCTACAAGCTGATCGATCTTTGTTGTTCTTACTTTAACTATTGCAAACTCGGTTGCAACGAAAAATGCCGTGGCGGCAATTAGGGCAGCAAATGCTACCAGCCGAATGGTTAACCCACCTATGTCTACGTCCAAATATATTCCTTACTTACAGCACAAATGAGCGGGGCAAGTAAAGAGTACACCTCCTAAAAAAAATTTAATACTTCTATGATAAAATATTTACGTTAAAAAAACAAATTATGTAATTGGGGAACAAAAAAAATTTGCTGAGTTATATCGAACATTTCTACCTTGGACGAAAATAATAAACTACTATGTAAATATCATTATTTTTTTTATTATCCTTTCGAAATTAGTATTAGGAAAAGAATGGATAAAAAATAGTAGTGAAATAACAATTTTTGAAATATTGAAATATTAATTAGTGTATGGTACTGTAAAATGGTAGATAATGATAAATTCAATATTGAATAGAGGGGAAAACCCGCCAGTTTAACCTCTATCCAAAGAAATGTTGATTTGTGATTAGCTCGGACGCGCATAAAAAGAGCATCTCTGTTTGTGAGATGCTCTTTTAATTTACCCTATAGAGTTAGGTTCTATTCATAAACATGGAACAGCATTAATTCGTGAATCATTTTTTCTACGTTTGAACGACTTTCTTCATTTGGAGCTGCACCGATAAATTGAATACGTCCATCTTTATAATACTCTGCAGCGTAACGCTGATTTTGATAGAAGAAACTAACTGACCAGCCTGGAATTTGGCTGTTGTCAAATAGAGATTTGTAGCTGAAATGTTGAATCATGAAATTCCCCTCCCTATTCAATCGTACAAGAAAGTAGCACATTGTTGCAATTCTTCTTTTATTTTATTAATAATAGGGAAATAGAACTTAATAAGAAAGAGTGAGATTATGAGCGAATTTATTTCGTTATTATTATTGCTAGGCGTTGTCGGAGCAGTTGTTGGAGCTGCGACGAACTATATGGCGATTAAAATGTTATTTAGACCGTACAAGCCAATATATTTTTATAAATGGCGCTTGCCACTAACACCAGGACTCATCCCAAAACGTCGTGGGGATTTAGCGATTCAGCTTGGCAAAACGGTATCGGAATATTTATTAACTCCAGATACGATTAAAAAGAAATTTTTATCACCAGAAGTGCGCGCAAGTGTTTTAACATTTGCACAACAAAAAATCACGCAGGAAGTATTTACGAATGACAAAACAATCAATGATTGGCTTCATTTAGCAGGATTTGAGGAACTGCCACAAACAATTGAAAACAAAGTGGATGAAGTGATAGCAAGTCAATTTGCTTCGGTGAAAAACACACTGTCAACAAAAGCAATTCGCGAGTTATTACCTCAAGATTTAGTGCCAGTATTAGATCGGAAAATTGAAGATGCAGTCGTTCAAATTTTACAAAAAGGTGAAGATTACTTTTTATCACCTGAAGGTACAATGACAATTAAAAATATGCTAGATGATTTTTTATCGTCAAAAGGTTCATTTGGCGGCATGATTCAAATGTTTTTAGGAGATTCCAATTCACTCGTTGACAAAGTGCAACGTGAGTTAGTGAAGTTTTTACAAGCTCCAGGTACAGCAGGTCTTTTAAATCGTATTTTTAGCTCAGAATGGGAAAAAATTAAAAATCGTCCTGCAATGGACTTTATGAATGACGTGAATTTTGATACGATTGAAAGCAGTGTCCAAGCTTACGCAAAACGTGAATTGGCGTTGGAAACACGCTTAGATAAAACCATAAATGATTATTGGCCACAAGGAAATATGTGGACAACTAATGAGTTAATACCAAAAGTAGTCGATAAATTATTTATTGCAGCTGAAGGTAAAATTGAAGATGTATTAAAACGATTAAATTTAGCTGATGTTGTTCGTGAGCAAGTGGATTCATTCCCTATTGCCAAGCTAGAAGAATTAGTTTTAGGAATCATTAGTAAAGAACTCAAGTTAATCACTTGGCTAGGTGGGATTATTGGGGGTCTTGTTGGGATCATCCAAGCGATTATTGTCTTAATGACAAATTAAAATGAAGAAAGCAGGCAGGAAAAATGATTAATATTTATGAGGATTTAAATAAGTTACAAGCAACTTTACGTAAAACAGATGAGTTTGCTAATTTACAAAAGGCAGTGGATGAGGTTCGTGCGGATGAGCAAGCCAAAGTATTATTTACAAACTTCCGTGATATTCAAATGAAGCTGCAACAAAAACAAGTTGCTGGTGAAGATCTAACGGAAGAAGAATATGGATATCTTCAAAAAACAGCACAATTAGCACAGCAAGATGTAAAAATTCTAGCTATGCTTGAGGCGGAAATGGCTTTAAGTACTGTTATTGAAGAAGTAAACCGTGTCATCACACAACCGATTCAATCATTATATGATGGACTATAAAAAAGAGGGGCCACACAATTTGTGTGACCCTTTTTTTATGATAACTTTGCTTCGTATTTCGGATACTTTTGCATGTAGGTACGCATGCATTCTGTGAATTTTTTATTTTCAGAAGCTCGCTGTGCAATTTGCATTTCATCGATATACAGCAAACTGTAATTAAAGTGTTTTACAAAGAAATTTTGAACATTTTCATATAAATTATTTAATGAAATAGCCCCGAATAATTCATCGCGATCAATTAAAAAAATTAAATCACAAGTCGTTGAATGATTAACATGTTGGACCGCAATCGTAATGTAAAAAGTACGTTCGTCACAGCGAGATAAGTCAAAGTTCTGCACATTAATCGACAATCGATTTAAGATGTTTGTAAATTGAAAGGATGCCTTCTTATTAACTAGATTCATACTTACACCTCCAAATATAATTGATAATTATCCAAATGATAAAATATTCTGTTATTTAAATCCAATGTTTGTTGGAAAATACATTAAAATGTAAAATTATATAGTGAAAACTATGAGTTACTTCTACCTTCTATATACAGTATAAGTAATAAAGGTTAAAATTTGGTTAAACAATTTGAAATAGCTTAATTTTTTAATTGAAATAAGATGACTGGTTAATCCATCTCATTTTTTGATGAAATAATATTAATTTTGGACGAATTATATAAAACGTAACTATTTATAAAGGACTAATTATTTTTGATGAGTAAAAATAATTAGTCTTTTCTTGTGTGTTTTTAATTTCATCATTGCTTATTGCGCTATTGTTGTAAACTGATGGCGATACTTATGGAATGGACGCACCAAAGTGGACAGGTATTGGGGCAACGAGCTCGATTACATTGTGCTGCACAATTACTGAATGCGAAAGGGGAAATGGTTAGTGAGTTACCATAACTACACGTTAGATCGATTTGATGGCGAATATGCCATATTTTTAAAACGTCCAGAAGAAACTGAACAATTACTTATCCATCGTTCTGATATAGTCGTACCCGTAAAGGAAGGTGATATCGTTCGTATTGAGGATAATGGTATCACGTATAATATGAACGTATTACACGAAGAAACAAATGCTCAAAAAGCGCGTATCCAACAACTGATGAAGCAACTCCGTGAGAAAAAGTAAAGATTGATAAAAGACCTCGCTATTTTGATGGAAATCTTAAAAAGCGAGGTTTTGTTTTGTTGAAAACCACTAAAATTTTAGAAAAATCAGAACACTAGTGTTTTGTTATGCTAAAATAAAGCTGCAATGAAATGAATTTTAGGAGCGTATAAAATGGCGATCAAGACAATTATTTTCGATTTAGATGACACATTACTATTTGATCAAAAATCAGTAAAAACTGCTTTTGAAAAAACGTGTGAATTTGCGAGTACACAAAAAAACATAGATGCTAAGACGTTTGAAGAAGCAGTACGTAAAGCGGCAAGAACACTTTACGAAGGCTATGATACATATGATTACACAGTATTAATCGGAATTAATCCATTTGAGGGGCTTTGGGGAACATTCGATGACCCAACTCCACAATTTCAAAGGATGAAAGAAATTGTACCAGGCTATCGTGCCGCAGCTTGGACAAATGGGTTACAGGCACTTGGTGTGGAGGATGCTACATTTGGCGCGGAGCTAGGGGAACGCTTTGTAGAAGAACGCAAAAAAGCGCCTTTTTTCTATGAGGATACATTTGCTGTATTAGATGCGTTAAAAGGAAAATACCAGCTTGTACTACTAACAAATGGTGCACCGAGCTTACAAAATTTAAAATTAGAAATTACACCTGAAATCGTACCTTATTTTGATCATATTGTTATTTCTGGTGACTTTGGAATTGGAAAACCTGCCGCATCGATTTTTGAATATGTGATGGAAAAGGCCCAAGTAACGAAAGAAAATGGCATAATGGTTGGCGATAATTTAATGACTGATATTTTAGGATCTTCTCGAGTAGGGATGCGTAATGTATGGATTAACCGTGAAAACAAACCACAACATCCGGATGTAACCCCTACATTTGAAGTTACTTCTTTAACTGAGTTTTTAGCACTTCTAAAATCACTGTAAGCGACTCGATTTAAAAAACGTACAAGAACTTTTTGTACGTTTTTTAAATTGTCAAAAACATTCACATTAATATAGAGAATTTTCTAACAATTCATGTTAAAATAGCATTATTAATAAGTTAGGAGGTTTTGGTAATGGAAGAAGAGACAAATGGTTGTTGCGAAAATTGTGGGCGCTCCACGGAAGTTGTTGAAATTGAAACAGTTGTCTTAAATAATCATATAGCACAATTATGCTTAGCATGTACACATGTATTGACATTACCGAAAAATGAATCTCGCTTTTTACAGCTCGTTCGAAAAAAAGGTAGGAAAGAATCCAACAAAGAAATGCAAAAAGCACACAAAGTATTATCATTATTTTTAGCTTTGGGTACGTTATTTTTAGTAATGATTGCTGCAGCTGGTGTTTCACAAGGATTAGATTTTGCTACATGGCTTGAAGTAAACAGTCATTATGAAATCGCTACTGAATATGTATCATTTGTTGAAATTAATAATTACGATTAAAAAAGTTCCACTTCAGATGCGAAGCGGAACTTTTCTTATTTTTGTAGTAGTTCTGAAACAGTTACAAATTCATAACCTTGCTTTTGTAGTGTTGAAAGTACGGAATCTAAAGCGTCGGCTGTTGTTTGATGAATGTCGTGCATTAAGATGATGCTGCCGTTTTTAGCATTTGCTTTTACGATTTGTAATGTTTTGGTTGGATTGTGATGCTTCCAATCAAGAGTATCGATTGTCCATAATACATTGGGTACCTTCAGCTGACCTTTTACATTATTGTTATAAGCCCCGTACGGTGGTCTGAAAACGGTTGTATTATGACCAATGACTGCTTTTACTTCTGCATCTGTTGATTGAATTTGTGATTGGATTTGTTTCACTGATAATGTCGTTAATTTAACATGATTAAATGTATGATTACCAATTTCATGCCCCGCAGCAGACACTTCTTTTAGTACCTTTGGATTTTTTTTCACTGAATCCCCAACTACGAAAAATGTTGCCTTCGCATCATACTTTTTCAATGTTTTTAAAATTTGCTGTGTCACTTTTGGATGAGGGCCATCATCAAATGTTAATGCCACTCTTTTAGTTGATGCAGCAGGCTTTGGAATGGTCGTTTTTTTGGGAACGGCAGTTGAGGGGATGTATTTCAAGCCACTACCATGAACATATCCTGCCACTTCATTTGTTATGACGAACACCCAATCATTTAATTTTGTAAGCATCGTTACCGTTGTTCCATTAGCTAAATGGCCAACTTGTGAGCTAGAAGAGCTAGCAGTGTGCATAACGTTTAACCCATTTGGTTCTTTAACAATTCTTGCTTGGACTGTAGGTTTAACGAGTAATTGTTTTTGAACATAGCCTGATAATTCCCCATATTGAATGAAAGTATAGCCATAAGAATCTATGACATAGGCCTTTACAATACTATTGATTGGAACATTTCCTAAAACTTCACTTTGTTGTGTGTTTGAAACACGGACAATCGGATCGTTTTTGGATTGAACGAGTAAATACTGTGCTTCTATATTTTTTAATTTTGAACTTTCTATAAGTCCAATTTGAGATTGATAATTTACTTTAGTCCAACCATTTGACTTAGATAGCACCGTAACAATGCTATTTGGGGATAAAGAAGCAATTTCATACTGCAAGTTTTCGTCAAAAATAATAATGTCAGTTGTTGTTATTTGGACAGTAGGATTCAATTCAGCACTTGCATAAGTTGAGAATGAAACAAATGCAATGGCCGTAACAAATAGGATTGTAAAACGAAGTATTGTTTTTCTCATATAATAACCCCTTTGAAGTAAAATGGATAAAAGTAGTAAAAATTTGATCACTTTTTAAGTATACAATTCCTTTGATAAAAATTAAATAATCTTCACTATAAATCCTTAATTAGAACTATATGGAAATTGGAAGACTACAATAATACATATGTTTGTACTAGGGAAAAATGAACAATTGCAGAAAAATCCCCTTAGTAAATTGAAGATTACCAAGGGGAGTGTAAATAATTATAGAGAAATAGATTTTACTTCATCGATATTTTCAAGTTGCGCCACAAAGATTAAATCTTCTGTCGTTACTTCATTATCTACTGCTAACATCATTACAGCCGAACCGCCGACGTGATCACGACCAACTTGCATTGTTGCGATATTAATTTCTTTTTCAGCTAATTTTGTCGCTACACGACCGATTGAACCAGGTTTATCTTGGTTTTTAATGTATAGTAAGTTACCGTTTGGAATGACATCTACTACGAAGCCTTCTACTTTTACAATACGTGCACCAAGACCGTTTAATAATGTACCTGCTACAAGATGTTTTTCTGTTTCAGTTACGATTTCAACCGTAATTAAGTTCGTGAAGCCTTTTGCTGTTGTTGTTTTATGTTCGTTAATTTTAATGCCGATACGTTCTGCTAAATAGCGCGCATTCACATCGTTTACGTGTGAGCCATGATTTGTTGACAACAAGCCCTTAATTGCGTTGGCAGTTAATGGACGAACATCAAAGTTTGCCACTTCACCTGCGTAAGAAATATTTAATTCTTGAATGTTTTCTTCTGTTACTTGGATTAAGAATTTACCTAGTTTTTCTGCCAAAGCGAAGAACGGCTCTACTTCAGCAAGTTTTTCTTTTGGAATTGAAGGCATGTTCACAGGATTTGTTACTGTGCCTGTTTTAAAGAATTTTATAATGTCATTTGAAACGTCAACTGCTACTGACTCTTGTGCTTCCACAGTAGAGGCACCTAAGTGTGGCGTGGCAATGACTTGTGGTAATGTTAGTAATTTATGATCAGTTGCAGGCTCTTGGATGAACACGTCCAGTGCCGCACCTGCGACTTTACCGTCTACGATCGCATCATATAAATCATCTTCGTTAATAATGCCACCACGTGCACAGTTAATAATGCGTACGCCTTCTTTCATAATGGCAAAGCGTTCTTTACTAATCAGGTTCTTCGTTTCTGGAAGTAATGGTGTGTGTACTGTGATAAAATCAGCAGCCGCACATACGTCGTCTACCGTCCCTTTTGTTACGCCAAGCTCATTCGCACGTTCTTCTGATAAAAACGGATCATAAGCGATAACATTCATACGTTGACCTTTCGCACGATATGCTACTTCTGCACCGATACGTCCCATACCGATAACACCTAACGTTTTATTTTTCAGCTCAACACCCACATAAGACTTACGATCCCATTTACCATTTTTAAGTGTGTTAAACGCTTGTGGAATATAGCGAGCAAGTGAAGTCATCATCGCAATCGTGTGCTCAGCAGCAGAGTTTGTGTTTCCATCAGGTGCGTTGACAACGATAATGCCGTGTTCAGTTGCTGCATTTAAGTCAATATTATCAACCCCAACACCTGCACGTCCGATTATTTTCAAGCTTTTCGCCGCTTCAATCACTTCACGCGTTACAGTCGTTTGAGAACGAACAAGAAGTACTTCTACATCAGCAATTTTTGAAATTAATTGTTCTGGTGTTAGGCCTGTATCGATAATAATATTTAAATCTAATTCCGTTTCTTCACGTAATGGGAAAATACCATCATCGCTTAGTGGATCTGCAATAAATACGTTAATAGCTTTTGTTGCTTTTTCGATTACTTCTGTTGCCATAATTAAATTCGCTCCCTTTTTAACTGTCCGTTAGTTGGTTTATTCAAAATAAAAAGCCTTCCGTCCCTCACATGTTACTGTAAGGGGCGAAAGGCTATAATTTACAAATCGCGGTACCACCCTTATTCGTTGACGCAATATTCTAAAAAATGATTGCGCAACCTTATCTATATGCGTAACGTGCATGGGACGGAATAACCTACTTGGAATTTTCAGTTAGTCTATTCAAGAGTGGAACTCATTCGATATATACACTGGTTTACACCAACCACCAGCTCTCTTTGCTATACAAATCGAAAAGCATGTCTCTATCACAATAGTTTTTCGTGATTAAATTTGTTAACATCATAAACCCGATTGTTCACCTTTGTCAACGGAATTTTCTGTTTATTTCATTTTATTTCGCTTATTTACTCAAGACAAACCTTTAATACGAACTATTATAGGTTATAATCCATTGATTGTTCGCTTTTAAGGGAAGAGAATGTAAGCGCTAACCATGTTGATTTGTCTGAATTTAATTGAATTTACAGAAAATTATTCAGACCTCATATTAATTAAGATATTCGCTTTTATTTTTCTGACATAATTTTGTCACGTTATAAAAAAATCGGTTTCATCTTTGGCTAAGTTATGGAAGGGGAAATGTAGATTTGCACGAATGTTACATGTAGAGGGTCAAAAAAGGGGGATGAAATAATGCATTATGATGTCATCGTGATTGGAGCTGGATTAGCTGGTTTAACGGCTACATGTGAATTAATAGATGCGGGTAAAAAGGTGTTGCTTGTAGATCAAGAACCGGAGAATTCAATTGGTGGGCAAGCATTTTGGTCATTCGGAGGCTTATTTTTAGTTGATTCACCAGAACAACGCCGAATGGGCATTAAAGATAATAAAGAACTGGCCTGGCAAGATTGGTGCGGTGCAGCTGGTTTTGATCGTTTAGAAGATGAAGATAGTTGGGGCTATAAATGGGCAAAAGCCTATGTAGACTTTGCTGCTAGTGAAAAATACAATTGGCTAAAATCAAACGGTATTCAATTTTTTCCTGTAGTCGGTTGGGCTGAAAGAGGAGGAGCATTAGCGGGTGGTCATGGTAATTCAGTACCTCGATTTCATATCGTTTGGGGGACAGGGCCTGGGTTAGTAGAGCCATTTGTCAACAAAGTTTTAACTGCGGTAGAGGCGGGACAGATAGACTTTAAGCCGCGTCATCAGGTCACTGAACTCATGACAAAAAAAGGTTCTGTTATTGGAATTCGCGGAAATGTATTAGAGAATAGTGTGATTCGCCGAGGGGAGGCAAGTTCTCGCGAAGCAATCGGAGCTTTTGAATATAAAGCAGATGCAGTCGTAGTAGCTAGTGGTGGTATCGGAGCCAATTTAGACCTTGTAAAGAAAAATTGGCCTGCACGCTTAGGAAATCCACCGCAAAACATGGTCGCGGGTGTACCAGCTTATGTTGATGGAAAAATGTTGGAAATTGCAGAACAAGCGGGTGGCCGTGTTGTGAATCGTGACCGTATGTGGCATTACACAGAAGGGTTACGTAACTGGGATCCAATTTGGAAAAATCACGGCATTCGAATTTTACCGGGTCCTTCATCGATGTGGTTTGATGCAAAAGGCAATCGTTTCGCAGCACCGAACTTCCCAGGATTTGATACATTAAGTACATTAGAAGCCATTCAAAAATCAGGCTATGATTATTCATGGTTTATTTTAACCGAGAAAATTATAGAGAAGGAATTTGCTTTATCGGGCTCTGAGCAAAATCCAGATTTAACAAATAAAAGCGTGGCAGATATTTTAAAGCGTGTGTTACCAGGACCACCAGCACCAGTACAAGCATTCAAAGAGCACGGAGAGGATTTTGTCATCGCAGAAGGATTAAAAGAACTAGTTGATGGTATGAATCAGTTAGTAGGGAATGATTTGCTTGATTTTATGCATATAAAAGAGCAAGTTTTAGCGAGAGATCGTGAAATTGAAAATTCATTTTCAAAAGATGCACAAGTGACAGCGATACATGGTGCACGTAATTATTTAGGTGACAAATTAATTCGTGCCGCAAAGCCTCATAAAATTTTGGATCCAGCTGCAGGTCCGCTTATTGCCGTGCGACTCAATATTTTAACGCGCAAAACATTAGGTGGCTTACAAACGAATTTGAATGGACAAGTATTAAATGATTTTGGCGATCCGATTGATGGGTTGTTTGCCGCAGGAGAGGTGAGTGGATTTGGCGGTGGTGGAGTCCATGGCTATCGTTCACTAGAGGGAACCTTTGTTGGAGGCTGCCTATTTTCTGGGCGGCAGGTCGGAAAATATTTGAGTAAATAGAGGAAATGTAGCATCTAATGTCGAAATGAATGATTATTCATTAAAAGGGGTGTCTATATGAATTTTGAAACAATAAAATTAGAAATTGCTGATCGTAAAGCGACGTTATTATTAAATCGTCCACATGCGATGAATGCAATGGATTTCACAATGATGCGCGAATTAGCTGAATGCTTTGAGGCATTACATAACGAGACTGATGTTCAGATTCTTGTTATTAAAGGGGAAGGGAAAGTATTTTCAGCAGGTGGCGACGTAAAAATGATGGCAGCTTCTGAGGATTTTTCCGATTTTGGAACAGTTATGGGCGATATTGCACGTTTAGTAAAAGCTTATTATACGTTACCAATGATTACGATTGCGCAAATTCACGGTGCATCTGCTGGATTAGGCTTTAGTTTGGCCCTTGGTTCAGACATCATTGTTGCGGAAGAGTCAAGCAAACTAGCGATGAACTTTATTGGTATTGGGCTGATTCCAGATGGGGCTGGGCATTTCTTCATGAAGCAACGTCTTGGTACAGTAAAGGCGAAGCAAATGATTTGGGAAGGGAAAGTTCTAAATGGTGAAGAAGCACTTGCACTAAGTCTAATCGATTATAATGTACCCGACGGCGCAGCTGCTGTAACAGTGGATCAATTAGTAGGGAAATTATTAGCTTCACCAATTTTAGCGATGATTGAAACAAAGCAAATTTTACACAATGCCAATTTACCTGAACTAGATCGTATTCTAGAAGGTGAATCAGCGGGACAAGTAAAAATGCGTCAAACAAAAGATCACTTCGAAGGAATTAAAGCCTTTGTCGAAAAGCGAGCACCACAATTCACAGGTAAATAATCGAGATAAAGGGAGCTGAACAACGGCTCTCTTTTTTCATGTTTTGCCTAGCTACAGCGCCGTACTAGTACATGCAAAAGTTCTCTTTTATCGAAAATCTTAATAGAACGAAACTAGCATTATCAATGATTAAAATATAAATCTAAAAATTCTGTACAACATCCATGAATCCCATTATGATAATGGAGGACTTACATACAGGAGGTAACTTCGTGGAACAACTTTTGCTTTCGAAAAAACATCGGCAAGTATTACATAACGCATACTGTCCAACCGTTGAAAAAACAATAGCAATCTGTGAAGGAATACTAGATCAATTAGACAAAGAACAAATAAGATATTTAGAAGTACCATTCGATCAATTTGATGAAGTGTACGCCCATTTCATGGAAAATGAAGTAATTAAAAAAGGTGCCTTCACTTACTTACAAATTCGTCATATCGCACAAGCTGGAAACATTCATCATCTTCAAATGGATGAGCAAGGGATGATTACATTTAACGAAGAAACAATCGGGATGAGTACAGCAATCTCATTTGCACAAAGTAAATGGAATGGGGCAATACGTGAGGATGCCGTTGAAAATGCTGTTATTACAGGCCTATCAGTTGTCGGTGAATCGTTTGCCGAGGAAGTAATTGAAGAGCAAATTCAATTAGTTAATATAGTAGAGCATATCCAGTTGGATGAAGGAATCGTTGGGGCAATTAGACAAAATGGTGCGAAAGTAGCCGTGAAAAAAATGGCTGGGAGTGCAACGAAAAAAGCGATGTATAGTTCAATTGCTGCAAAAAAAGCCATAACATTACTCAACGCAAATGTTGTAACGGGTGCCATTGTAACAGGAGTGATGAGTAGTGTGGACGTTGTTCGTGCGATTAAAGGGGAAATGTCTCCAGCTCAGCTTTTTAAAAATATATCAAAAACAGCAGCAAGTGTTGCTGGGAGTATAATCGGTTTAATAATCGGTGGCGGGATTGGGTTTACCATTCCACATGTAAGTACGGCGGTTATTAGTTTAATTGGTGGGATTATTGGACTTATATTAGGTAGTGTGGTCACTAAGAAAGTTGTAAAAAAAGTGCTAGATTTAATTATTAAAGACGATGCCGTAAAAATGCTCGAAATTTTTAATGCTGAACTTGCAAAATTAACAGAACACTATTTATTAAATGAGCAAGAACTTCATCAAGTATTACATGATTTCAATGAAATTTATAATATGCCAGAAGAATTACGCAATATGTATGCATCAGACGATCAAGAGGCATTTGCAAAAAATATGATTGAGAAGGAATTAGATCGTATTGTACGACTGCGTATGTATTTACAAGTGCCTACAAATCATGAATTATATGAAGTGATTAAACGTATTGCCTAAAGAACCTTCAATCAAGTTATTTTGGGATAAAAAAGAGGTGCCGATTAATTTGGCACCTCTTTTGCGTATGTACATTAAACGTGGAATAAAATTAATTTACCTGAATTATTGACTAAACGATGTGTCTTTTCAGCGATGCCTTTGTCTTCGATGCTCTTTTGGCCCTCGATTTTTGCAGCTTCATCGTTTTCAAAAGTCCATACTTCATCGAATAAAGTTTCCCCTGTTTTTTCAAATGCAGTAAAACGATAATTCTCCATTAAAACCACCCTTTGTAAGCAAGATATATCTATTATACAAGAAATAGTTTGATAATTCACGAAACTACACATTCTTATTTTAAAAAAAATTAAATTTATGACATGTTCATGAACGCATAAGATGTCTTTTTATCGGAAAATGGACGTAGGCGTGTTACAATATATAGTAATAGAGTATAAAGGAGCGATTGCTTGTGAATGGAATTACAAAACTCCAACCTGGAGATCAGGTAGACCAGTTTTTATTAATTAAAGAGGCGAAAAAAGGAGTAACGACAGTAGGTAAGCCATTTATGTCACTACTACTACAAGATAGAAGTGGAGATGTTGAGGCAAAGCTTTGGGATACAAACGAAGAACATGAAAATTTATATCGTGCACAAGTAATTGTAAAAGTTGGCGGAGAGATTCATGATTACCGAGGTAAAAATCAATTACGCGTCAAACAAATTCGTCCCGTTCGAGAAGATGAAGGCGTACAAATTAGCGATTTATTACCTACATCGGCGATTCCTAAAGAAGAATTAATGGAATCATTAAACGAATTTTTCTTCCAAATTAAAAATCCAAACATTTCACGTATTACACGTCATATTATTAAAAAGCATCAAGAAAGCTTAATGATTTTCCCAGCAGCAACGAAAAATCACCATGACTACGCATCGGGGTTAATTGACCATGTCGTATCCATGCTGAAATTAAGTAGTGCCATTTGTGATTTATATCCAACGTTAAATCGCGATCTTTTATACGCGGGTGTTATTTTACATGATATCGGGAAAGTCATCGAATTAAGTGGTCCAGTTGGTACGATGTATACAGTCGAAGGAAACTTACTTGGTCATATTTCGATTATGGTCAACGAAATTGGCTTTGCAGCAGCAGAATTAAAAATTGAAGGTGAAGAAGTGATGTTACTTCAACACTTAGTGTTATCTCACCACGGGAAAGAAGAGTGGGGTAGCCCGAAAAAGCCAATGATTCAGGAAGCAGAAATGTTACATTATATTGATAATATTGATGCAAAAATGAACATGTTAACACGTGCATTAGATAAAACACAACCGGGTGAATTTACAGAGCGTTTATTCCCATTGGATAACCGTTCATTCTATAAACCAACATTCGAATAAAATAAACGGCTTGAATCCTATGAAAGTAAGGATTCAAGCCGTTTTTTGTTTTTAGTCGATAGAAAATCTAACTTTCTCATCGACATAAGTAAGAACATCATGTTGCGCTAGTTGGTGCAACAGGTGTCTTTTTAATTAATATAACAAACAGACTTGCAAGTAAGCAAAAGCCACCTGCTAATAAAAATGCCATTTTGTAAGAACCAAAGGCCTCATAGAAAACACCACCATAATAGGCAGCTACCCCTGCACCGACTTGGTGAAAGGCAACCATCCAGCCATACATCATCGCACTTTTTTCTAAGCCGAAGCGTTGGCGCGTTAAGCCGATTGTGGGTGGAACGGTAGCAATCCAATCAAGTCCATAAAAGATTGCAAAAATCATCAACCACATATATGATCCAGAAGCTAGAGCGAAAGGTAATGCAACTAGCGAAAGCCCACGAAGCGAGTAATACCAAAATAATAGCCACCGATTATCAATACGGTCGGATAACCACCCAGAAAGCGTTGTTCCTATTAAATCAAAAATCCCCATAAAAGAAAGCATCGCAGCAGCAGTTACAACAGGAATACCAAAGCTAATACAGTATGAAATGAAATGAGTCCCAATTAAACCACTTGTCGATAAACCGCAAATAAAGAAACTTCCCGCTAATAACCAGAATTCTTTCGCTTTTAAGCCTTCCAACAATGCCAGAAAAGCCATTGAAAAAGGATTACCTACAGTGGATTTTACAGGCTCAACTAGTTCATCCCTTCCGTAAGGGGCAAGTCCTTTATCAGCCGGAAAATTGCGCATAAATAGTGCGATCAGTACAATCATGCAAATACTTAATACAAAAATTAATAAAATGGCCATTTTCCATGAATAGTGATCAACTAATTTAGCAAGAACAGGTAGTAAAATAAGCTGACCCGTTGCAGTTGCTGCCGTTAAAATCCCAATAGCTAAACCACGTCGTTTTACAAACCAACGATTTGCCACTTGCGTACTTAGAACGGTTAAAAATAAACTCGAACCAATCCCCATCATAACGCCCCAAATAAGTACAAGCTGCCACTCTTTTTGCATAATAAATGTACAAGCTAGTGCAGCTGCAAGTAGCGTCATTGAAATAAGCATCACACGTTTTAAACCGTATTTTTCAACAAAAGCTGCCATAAATGGACCTGAAAAACCATATAAAAATAAACTAATGGCAAAGGCAAAGGATATGGACGGGCGACTCCAACCAAAATCTTGTTCAAATGGTTCAATAAATACCCCAGCAGAGGAGCGGATAATCCCTGCGACAATAATGGCTATAAATGTTACCGCTAAAATATTCCAGCTATAATGCCATTTTTTCATTCAGTTCCCCCTTATTAAAAAAATCAGAAAAATACATCTCACACTAAAAAGTACGAGATGATATTTTGAAGCATATAATTTTAGTTGGGTTTATTGATTGTCTTGCTGGAATTTCATCATGAAGTTAGCAAGTGCTTGGCATGTTTCTACTGGTACAGCATTGTAAGCAGATGCGCGGCAGCCACCAACAGAACGGTGACCATTTAAACCGACGAAGCCAGCTTCGTTTGCTTCAGCTAGGAATTTCTTCTCTAATTCTTCATCTGCCACACGGAATGTAATGTTCATTAATGAACGAGAATCTTCTGTAGCATGTCCGTAGTAGAAGCCATTTGAATGGTCAATCACATCATAGATGAATTTTGCTTTTTCTTCATTTTGTTTTTCGATTGCTTGTAAACCACCTTGTGCTTCGACCCATTTTAATACTTCGCCTAACATATAAATGCCAAATGTAGGTGGCGTATTATATAAAGAATTATTTTTCGAATATGTCTCGTATTTCAACATAGTTGGAATGTTAGGATTTGCTTTTTCAAGGAAATCTTTGCGAATAATAACAACTGTGACACCAGAAGGGCCTAAGTTCTTTTGTGCCCCTGCATAAATCATCGCAAATTTAGAAACATCCACTTTCTTCGATAAAATATCAGAAGACATATCTGCGATTAAAGGAATATCGCCAGTAGTCGGGAATGTTTTCCACTGTGTACCGAAGATTGTATTATTTGAAGTTAAATGAATATAAGCCGCTTCTTCGTCAATTTCAATCTCTGAAACTGTAGGAATATTTTTATAGTTATTGTTTTTTGAACTTGCCGCTTCTACAGGTGTACCGAAAAGTTTCGCTTCTTTGAACGCTTTTTCTGACCAAGCGCCTGTTTGGATATAGCTTGCTGTTTGGCCTTCTTTAAGGAAGTTCATTGGAATCATAGTAAATTGAAGACTAGCGCCCCCTTGAAGAAATAGGACTTCGTAGTTTTTAGGGATTTCGAATAGCATACGTAAACGTGCAATGGCTTCGTTATGTACTTCTTCAAATGTTGCACTGCGATGACTAAGCTCCATTACAGACATACCTGTGCCTTTAAAATCAACAAGTTCTGCTTGTGCCTTTTGTAAAACTTCTAATGGTAATGCAGATGGACCAGCATTAAAGTTAAATGCGCGTTTCGTCGTTACTGTCATTGAAAAACACTCCTTGTGTAATAAAAATGAATACCTAAATTGATAATATACTCTTTTAATAGAAATGTGGGAAAATTCGTGAAATTATTTCGAGAAAAAACATAAAAGAGAAGAAAGAATGTTAAATAGACGAATTTTTGTAAAATATTAAATCTTAATGTTCGGTTTTTAACTATGATTTAGGGGTTTTATAGTTAAAATGTATGTTTTTTAGACGAAGGGACATTCCATTGTTAGCTTACAACATATCATTTTACTGTTATAATCTAGGTGATAATGATAGGAATGAGGGAATCAAGTTGAATGAGACAATACAAGCCATCGCTTCCATGGCTGAAAAAAAGGCAAAGCTCATAAATAGTAGTATTGCCCGCTATTTAATGCTCGCATTTTATGGGGGGCTATTTATTGGATTTGGGATGCTGACATTTATCGTCATTGGTGGTCTACTAACACCGGCGGAAGTACCGACAATGAAAATACTTCAGGGTGCATCTTTTGGTATCGCACTATGCATGGTGACTTTAGGGGGCGTTGATTTATTTACAGGTAATAATTTAGTGATGACCATTGGCGCGCTTGAAAAAAGAACGACTGTGCGTGATTTAGTAAAAGTATGGACTATTGGTTATGCAGGAAATTTTGTGGGCGCAGTTGTTTGTGCGTGGTTCTTTTTTATGACTGGCTATGTCGTAGGTGACTTGGCTGCATATGTTGAGAAGGTGACGATATTAAAAATGTCTGCGACAACAACAGAACTATTATTTAGAGGCATACTATGTAACATATTAGTTTGTTTAGCTGTTTGGTGTGGGTACCGTGTTAAAAATGAAGTAGCAAAAATTTTACTTATTTTTTGCTGTATCTATCCATTTATTTTATCTGGTTTTGAGCATAGTATCGCGAACATGATGTTATTTTCACTTGCGATGATGATTCCTCATAATGAAATCATTTCTATCAGTGGGGCTATACATAATTTAATTCCTGTGACAATTGGTAATATCCTTGGTGGTGCAGTCGTTTTAGGACTTGGGCTATGGCTGACAAAAGCACAAAAGAGTGAATGATAAGACGTTTTGTAGAAATTACTGTTACTTTTGTAGAAATCATTGGATATAATAAGCATCTCCTTGTTTGCGTTGCTAATTTATGACAGTATTAAAGTATAAATAAGGGGAGGTTTTTAAATGGAACAACTACCAAATTGCCCACAGTGTGGATCTGAATATACATACGAAGACGGGCAAAATTTTATTTGTCCAGAATGTGCACATGAATGGACACAAGCAGCAGAAGCTATTGAAGAGGATGGTTTAGTTGTTCGTGATGCAAATGGCAATCTTTTAGCAGATGGTGATGCAGTAACAGTGATTAAGGATTTAAAAGTAAAAGGAAGTTCTTCAACACTAAAAATTGGTACACGTGTAAAAAACATTCGCTTAGTGGAAGGGGACCATAACATTGATTGCAAAATCGATGGCTTTGGTGCGATGAAACTAAAATCAGAATTCGTAAAGAAAAATTAAAAATGCGAAGTCCTCACAAAAGGGGACTTCGCATTTTTTATTGTTAAGTTCTTGATTATTTATCAGATTTTTTTTCTGATTTGTCTTCAGATAAATAGCCAGAAAATGCACCTTTTAAATCAGCATCTTTAACTTCAATTTTTGCTTCTTTAAGTAATTGGGCCATTTTTGTATCCCAGTCACCTTTAGTTGCTTTAATTGCTTCAGTAATTTCTTCTTTTTTATCTTCAAGTGTTCCGTAATCTTTAACATCACGTGTATCTAAAACTTGAATAATGTGGTAACCATAATCAGTTTTAACGGGCTCACTAATTTCATTTTTTTCTAATGCGTATGCAGCATCGTTGAATTCAGGAACCATTGTACCAACTGTAAACCAACCAAGATCTCCACCTTTTTCGGCAGAACCTGTATCAGTAGAATTTTCTTTAGCTAATTTTGCGAAGTCTTCACCAGCTTTAAGTTTTTTAACTAATTCTTTTGCTAATGCTTCATCTTCAACTAAGATATGACGAGCGTTCAATTCTTTAGAAGCTTGGTCATAGTAGTGTTGGATTTCTTCGTCTGTTACTTCAACATCAGCTACTGCTTTTTGTTGTAAAAGGCTGAAACGAATATTCGTTTTTAAAGTATCTTCAGTTAACTTACTTTCAGCTAATGCAGCCTCGTAACCTTCACCATATTGTTCTTTAACGCCTTTTAATTCTTCTGCTACTTCTTCATCTGTAACTTTGTATTTATCGTTTAAGATTTTTTCGATTACTACTTGTTGTAATAATTGATCACCAGCGATGTCTTTTACTGTGTTATAAAATTCTTCTTGCGTAATATCGCCAACGTTCGTTGAAACAACAACTTCATCTCCAGGATTACTACATGCAGCTAAACCAAGTGAAGCCGCAACTGTTAATGCGAAAAGAGTTTTTTTCATTTTTATATACGCTCCTAACTAATCTTTAATGCAATTGTAACTATAACATAAACGATTTAAAAACAAAATGGTTGCGCTATAGAATTGCCTAAGTTTTACAAATTCGAGTGCATACGATAGATGAGAGAAGGGAGGTGGCAGTATGAGTGGTGGCGGTAGCTATAACGGCGGCAGCGGCGGTTACGGTAATGGTTCAGGCTTTGCGTTATTAGTAGTATTATTCATCTTATTAATTATCGTTGGTGCAGCATTTATTTATTAAGTAGAAACATATGATAATGTTTCTCTGTGCCTATGAAAAAAGTGGTGTAAGTTCATTCAGAACTTTACACCACTTTTTGTGATTTTAAACAGTAGGACTACGCTATACGGCGAATAAAACCTCTACATATAAACTTACAAGTAAAATTGTAATGAGTACATTTATCGTTCGGAAAATTTTAGGCTGTTTTTCTTCAGGAATTTCACGTCGCATACAAAGTGCGGCAGTCATACGATTGATTTGGAATAAGTATATTACTGAGAATAGAATTACAATAAGTAGTAGCAAGACTATTCCTCCTCTCTAAAACATCATTGTCATTCATTAAATATCGAGCGGTACTAAAATCTCATAGCCTCTTGGCGTTTCTTCAATTATAGCATTGTTTGGTGCAGACATTAAATTTTTCACATATAAAAAATCCATTAAACAAATACTACAATGTAGTGCTAGTAATGCACTAAAATAATGGGCATACACTGGAAAATTAAACCCTCCCCAAATAATGAGAGAGTTCATCACAAAAAAGGGTGTAACTAAAGCAATCATATAGGTTTGTTTCGGGATGCTATGTTGAAGACGCATATGGACGATTGGTACAAAAAGATATTGAATTTTAAAACGAAAAACAAGTGATTTTCGATGTTTTAACAATGCAATATAATGTAATGCTTTGTGTAATGGATACACAAAAGGAATGACTAAAAGAAGCAACCATAAATAACGGTCAATATGTCTCCCCGTAAATTGAAAGCTAAATGTAATATATGAAAAACAAAATACTAATACGAAAATAATTGTTGCTAATAAAAAAAGACGTGTCGTACCGTATTCGCGTTCAATATTAATTGTTTTCCAGCAGTGCACAAACATCCTCCTAAATAAAAAATAAGCTTAAATTATATCAGCTTTATCGGACTTCTATTACTATGTTTTTTCCATTCTGTGATAAAAGTTAAACCTATAAAAAATACTATAAATGATTTTTGATAAAATAAAAAGAAGTGAGCTTGCGCAAAACATTTTGCGAGGCACACTCCTTCGTAAATTTTGAATTATGGTGTTGGCGTTGATGATGGTTTACCAGCTTCATCAATTGTTTCTTTGAAGTTTTGGAATGAACGTTCAAAAATTTCGATGAAATCATCACCATAAATATTTCGAATAACAGCCATCACATCTAAAAATTCAGGGAAGCGACCATATAATTCTTTTAATGGTAATGAGCCCTGTAAAATTGTATGTTCAGTATCATGATAGTGTTCGTACATGCGTAAGATTAAATCAGAGCCTGCATTTGTAAGCTCTACATATGTATTACGCTTGTCCTCATCACGTTTTGAGAAAGTTAGTAATCCACGCTCTTCTAACTTTTTTGAAAAATTGAAGGCTGTTGATACATGCATGACACCAAATTTAGCTACATCAGAAATCGAGGCGCCCTTTAAATGATACGAAATCCATAAAATGTGGTGTTCATTAATGTTTAAATCAAACGGCTTAATCCAAGTTTGCCAATCTTTTTCAATAGCTTTCCAAAGTGCTTTGGATAGTTGTGCAACACGTTGGCTAAATAACATAGCCTCTCTTTGTGAGTATAAATCTTCTGTCAAAACAATCACCTTCTTCTTTCATTAAGCATTATAAAAATATTATAGCAATAAAAGAAAAAACTTTAAAGTTAGAAAAATCAAAAAAATAAATGTTGATTTAAAAGTGCTAAAAAAAGGTATAATTAGGATTTAATTTACTGTAATCGAAAATACTTTGGGTATAAACAACTATAGGTGAATGGCTATTCATTATGCGTTATTTTTATCTGAAGGTATATTTTTCTCGATTTCCTTTATAGAATTCTGTAAACTTTCAATTTCTTGTTTTAATTTTAATGTTTCTGGTTCAATTTCCTGTTTGAAAGTTGTTAAATTGCCCTTCAATTCATTTATTATACTAGGTATATTATTTTGAGCTTCAGCTTTTAATGTTGAAATGGAAGCTTTTACTTTTTGCAATTCAGATTTGACATCGTGAAGACTAAGTTTTGCTTTTGCTGTACTAGAAGAAATAGTTTGGCGTAGTTGTTCGCCCGATTGTGGGGCTGAAAATAAAACGACAGCTGCACCGCTAATTACGCCCGTTGTTAATCCTAAAAGAAATGATTTTGCTTTCATAATGGATCATCCTTTCTCAATTCGATTTAATTGTTTCTAAAATCCATTTCCAAATTCTACATCTATTAAACCACGAATTATGAAAATGAAAAAGGTATAGCTGGTCAAGCGTCATATGTTGTTAGAAGTGAAAAGAGGATGCAACATAAGTTTATACTTACGATGCATCCTCTTGAATGACGAATTATGCTTGTGATAAAGATGTTTTGAAATTTGAACGCTTTAGTAATTTTGTAATGATAGGGTAGATGATGAAAAACGCTACAGCATTAAATGCTACGGCAGGTAATACAACGCCTGTAAACAAAATAGCAAACGGTGCACCTACATCTGTACCCATTGCAAATAATGCAATTGATAAGAAAATGACACCTGAAATGAGTGTGCCAACTCCAACAATAATCGTTGAAACTACCATATTTGAAGTTAATTTTTTTAGGATGAATACAAGTCCTAAAAAGATAAAAGCTGTTACAAATTTATCGACAATATTCGGAATTAAACCTGCAGGGAATGTAGTGAACAGTCCTGAAAGTACACCAGCACTTAAGCCAAGTAAAAAAGTTTCTTTCAATGTAGGAAAAAGTAAAATACCGATAAACATCATCGTTAATATGAAGTCTGGCTTCATCCCTTGTACAAATCCTGGTACAACAACGTATAACGCTGTACCTATACCAATTAAAAGCGCCATTAAAACTAAATTTTTTGTATTCATCTGTCTCGTCTCCTCTAACTTTTCTAAGCTATTTTTTCGTTCTCCTAATGTGCACTCATTGCCATTAGCGAAAACTTAACCAAATTGTACGTGGATTGTGTTGAAATTGCAATAGCGTAAAATAAAAGAACTCGGAATTATAAGTTTTCTTTAATTTGATCTGCAATTGTTGTTAATAATTCTGTTGGAAACTCGTCTTGACGAGAATTCCATTCCACTTTTAATCCGTCTGTTTCATCGTAGCGTGGTACTAAATGTAAGTGATAGTGGAACACAGATTGCCCTGCTGCCGCACCGTTGTTGTTAATTGTGTTCATGCCCACTGGATTGAAGGCTGCTTTAATGGCGTTGGCTACTTTTGGTGCAGCTGCATATAAATTACGAGCCACATCCTCTGGCATTTCGAATAGATCTTTGCAATGTGTTTTGGGAATTAGTAATGTGTGGCCCTTTGTTAATGGCATAATGTCCATGAAAGCAAATACATGTTCATCCTCATACACCTTTAAACTTGGAATTTGACCATCGATAATTTTGCAAAATAAGCAATCACTCATTTATTTCTGCCACCTCTCAAAATATTTTCTCTATTTTACCATAGCTACGTTTGATTTTTTGCGGGAATTCCCGAAAATCTTTCGTGATTCAAAGAAATAGAGGAAGGGATGGGGAAATTCAGTGTCATTATTTTTAAGCTTTTGTTAAACTAAATTTTAGAAAAAGGGAGTGACGACTTTGACAATTTTACAAGTACAACATGTAACGGGTGGTTATACGCGAAAGCCTGTTATTCAAGATTTATCTTTTGAAATTAATAAAGGAGAGCTTGTTGGTCTAATTGGACTAAACGGGGCGGGGAAAAGTACAACGATTAAACACATTATTGGAACACTTCTACCACGAGCAGGTGAAATTCGTTTAAACGGTGTTACGTTAAAGGAAAATATGGACGCATACCGCTCAAGCTTTTCATACATTCCTGAAACGCCTGTATTATATGAAGAATTAACATTAAAAGAGCATTTAGAATTAACGGCAATGGCTTATGGGTTAGATGAAAAAACGCTGGCGAGTCGTTCAGGAAGTTTATTAAAAGAATTCCGCATGGAGAAGCGTTTAAACTGGTTTCCTTCACATTTTTCAAAAGGAATGCGTCAAAAAGTAATGATTATGTGTGCATTTCTAGTTGACCCAGCGCTTTATATTATTGATGAACCATTTGTAGGACTAGATCCACTTGGTATTCAGTCATTACTTGATCAAATGGATGAAAAAAAACGTGCGGGTGCTTCAATTTTAATGTCGACGCATATTTTATCAACAGCTGAAAAACATTGTGACCGCATTATTTTATTACATGAAGGTCGTGTACGCGCGCAAGGTACGATGGCTGATTTACGCCAAGCGTTCAATATGCAAGATGCCACGCTAGATGACTTGTATATTGCGATGACAAAGGAGCAAGACAATGAACAACATGTATAATGTTTGGGCAAAACGCTTTGAACACTATATGGGCGAAGTGATGAAATATATGCGCTTCGTATTTACAGGGCATATTGCAATTGTTTTAGTGTTTATTATAGGGGCTGGTGGTTATCAATATAGTGAATGGCTTAAAGTTGTTGAGCCTAATTTTCCAGCAGAATGGATGATTGCTGTCATTATTGGCGCTGTTGTGACATTTAGTAGTCCGGTGACGTTATTAAAAGAGCCTGACCAAGTGTACTTATTGCCGTTAGAAAGCCAAATGAAGAATTATTTTAAAAAGGCATTAAATTGGACATTTTGGTCGCAATTATTACTGCCTGTCATTTTATTTATTGTGACGATTCCTTTATTAAAAGAAGTGACCGATTTATCAGTAACGGCCATTTGGTCTGTTGTGTTATTCATCATTGTATTGAAATTTATCCATGTACGTGGGGAATTTCATTACCGTTATGTAAGCAGGGGGCATTCTATAGCGCTTGACCGCATTGTGCGAATGGTCGTATCAATCATTGCGATGTATTTTGTTTTAACAGATGGTTTATTTGGAATCGTATTTTTAGTTATGCTTGCATACTATGCGTTTACATTACGTAAAAAAACGAAAAATCAGCCTGTACCGTACGAGCACTTTATTGCGCTTGAACAAAATCGAATGATGCGTTTTTACCGCTTTGCCAATTACTTCACGGAAGTGCCTCATTTGAAAGGTTCGATTAAACGCCGAGCATGGTTAGATGTAGTATATAAAGGTATTCCATTTAAAAAACAAAGTACGCAAGCTTATCTTGTATACCGTACTTTTATTCGTACAGATGATCATTTTTATTTGTGGGTTCGTTTAACAGCGATTTCAGCAGTTATTGCGATATTCGTGGCGATTCCATTTGTAACGTGGATTGTCGTAGCAGCACTTGCGTTTGCAACAACACTACAATTAAAGTATGCACTCATGTCTACAGGTGAATTTCGTATGGATATGCTGTATCCAATTCCGCGTGAAACGAGAAAACAAGCAGTTGTTAAATTGCTACGTTCTTTAAGTGTTGTACAAGCGATAATCGTAACACTTTGTGCAATCGCACAGCCACAATTTTACGTTGTTCCTTTTATCATCATCATTGTAAGTGAAGTAACAATAAGAACGTCAAAATAAAATGGAGTAGTTAGCGTCAATGCTAACTACCCCATTTTTTTCTTGGATGGTATCGTAATAGCTAGATAGTGTAAATCTACAAAAGAAAGCCGCCAATCAATAAGCCAGCAAGGATAACGAGTGCAGGATGGATCTTAAATTTTTCAAGTGCTAAGTAACTACCGATAACTACAACAATCGTTGGTAGTAATTTATTTACGTCATAGGATGTTTGTAAAAAGTCAAAAGTTAATGAAAGTAATAATACAGCAATTGCTGGTAATACAAAGCTTGATAATCGTTTGACGCGCGGTGAATTCCGATATTTATAAAGTAAGTTTAGTAATATAAGCATTAAAACAAGGGACGGAGCGATCGTTGCAAATAAGGCAATCGCACTTCCTGCAATACCTGCCACTTCAAAACCAATATAACCCGCCATTTTTGTTGCAATTGGACCAGGTAGTGAATTGGCGAGTGCGAGTAACTCACTAAATTCTGCTTTTGTCATCCAGCCGTATTTGGAAACGACTTCATGCTCGATTAATGGAATGGCAGAAGGTCCGCCTCCGTAAGCAAGTATGTTTGGAAAGAAAAATGATAAGAATAAGTGTACATAGATCATGAAGCCTTTCCTCCCTTAACTGGGAGCGCTAAAGCAAGAATTAGTAATACAGCAATAACAATACCAGGATGAATATGTAAAATAATAATCGCAATAAAGCTAATGACAAAAATAATACTTGCCGTTTTCATTCCGAGAGAGACTTTGGATTTTTTTATGAAATCCCATGTCAAAACGCCCATCATGACAGCTACGACGGGAATAACACCGTGCGTCATACTACTTACGAAATTGGATTCACTAAATTGTTTTAATGAACTAAGTAAAAGGATCATTAATAGTACAGTAGGGAGTACAGTCGCGATAAGGGCATTAATAAGCCCTATCCAACCACCCACACGATAACCCACATAACCTGCTAATTTCGTTGCAATAGGACCGGGTAATGTATTCCCAATGGAAATCACATCTGAAAATTCTTCATCGGTCATCCATTGATAATTTTTTACAACTTCTTTATGTACAAGGGGAATGGTTGCGGGACCTCCCCCAAAGCCGAGAATGCCTGATCTAAAAAAAGCGATGAAAAGTTGAAGTTGCTTTGTCAAAGTCACACCTCCTAAAGGAAAATTAAAGTTTAAAATACGAGGAGCTATTCCTATTTCAGAATAGCTCCGTACAAGCATTATTCTTTTGGTGAGGCGCTATATGTCGTAATATAAGAGGATGAATCAAATATGGACTGCATAGTTGAAGCGGTTCCTTCTAAAACGGGTGCGATGGAAGATTGATAGTTTCCGCTACTTTTCCATGCTTCAAATGATGCTGGACCCCCCCATTGAATAATGAGTAAATATATTTCAGCTTTTACTGGGCGTAATAATCGGTAGGCGATTACGCCATCATTCGTTTTTAATGTTGAGCTGATTTCTAGAGCCTTTTTCTCGAAAACAGGACGTTCATCTGACATAATAGACATATTGTAAATAGTGAAATAATATTTTTGTTCGAAAGTTCCTTTACTATCGAGTACTTCGAATTTGCGAGGGACTGCAAAAATCGATTTTTTTTCTGTTTCGTGCAAAACGATGGAATTACCATTACCATGTAATAAAATAAGCGGTTCTTTTTCATTTTTTGCGATTAATTTTTCCATATAATCAGGTGTTCCTGAAGTTACATAAAAATTCATGGACTTCGCCTCCTTTAACTCTATTATTTCCATTTATAATGATGTTCAAGCCATTTGTCAAAAAGATCTCTACAGAAGGGACAATTTTATGACATTTTCTTTAGAAATCTATACAATACGAAGCGAACGGTTTATAGTCGATAATGGATATCAATGACGTTTTTAAAGATTTGAAAAAATAATGAATTTTTTGAGGGGTCGAATTCAAACATGACGAAATTTAATGATACATTATTACGTGCAGCTCGCGGTGAGCAAGTAGAACATACACCAGTTTGGTTTATGCGCCAAGCAGGTCGTTCACAACCAGAATATCGTGAAATTAAACAAAACCATTCTTTAGAAGAAATTACAATGAAACCGGAATTATGTGCGTATGTAACACGCCTACCAGTTGAACAATATAATGTAGATGCAGCAATTTTATATAAAGACATCGTGACACCGTTACCGGGAATTGGTGTAGACGTGAAAATTAAAGCAGGCGTTGGCCCTGTTATTTCAAACCCAATTCGTTCAGTAGCAGATGTTGAAAAATTAGGTGAGTTCAATGCAAAAGAACATACACCTTACGTATTAGAAACAATTAAAATTTTAACTGAAGAGCAATTAAATGTGCCTCTAATCGGTTTTGGTGGTGCACCATTTACGCTAGCGAGCTACATGATTGAAGGTGGCCCAAGTAAAAATTACGCCAAAACAAAATCATTTATGGTATCAGAGCCAAAAGCCTGGTTTGCTTTAATGGACAAATTAGGAGATATGATTATTGCTGACATTTCAGCTCAAGTTGAAGCTGGTGCAAAAGCAATCCAAATTTTTGATTCTTGGGTTGGTGCATTAAGCGTAGAAGATTATCGTATTTTTATTAAACCAACAATGACACGCATTTTTGGTGAACTTCGCCATTTAAACGTACCTCTAATTCAATTTGGAGTAGGAGCATCTCACTTAGTCAATGAGTGGCATGACCTACCAATCGACGTAGTGGGCTTAGATTGGCGTCTACCAATCCGTGAAGCTGAAGCGCGCGGTATTACAAAAGCAGTACAAGGAAACTTGGACCCGACATTATTATTAGCCGATTGGTCGATTATCGAAGCACGTGCAAAAGATATTGTTGATCAAGGTTTAGCACATAATAACGGTCATATTTTTAACTTAGGTCATGGGGTATTCCCAGAAGTAGATCCAGCGGTGTTAAAACGTTTAACAGCATTTGTACATGAATATAGTCGTGAGCAAATTGCGAAACGCGGGTAATTGTCACAATTTCTACCGGAAAATTCGTTAAATCTGAGTTAAAAATTTCTAGAGGTGATAAAACATGAAAGAAGTACGTGGTTTATTAGTAATGGCATATGGTACGCCATACAAAGAAGAAGATATTGAACGTTATTATACACATATTCGTCATGGACGTAAGCCAAGTCAAGAACATATTGATGATTTAGCAGCGCGTTACCGTGCAATTGGTGGACTTTCACCACTCGCAAAAATGACGCAAGCACAAGCTGAAGCTCTATGCGCTCGTTTAAATGAAGTACAAGACGAAGTAGAGTATAAATTATTTATCGGGTTAAAACATATCGAACCATTCGTAGAAGATGCAGTAGAAGAAATGGTAAAAGAAGGAATAACAGAGGCTGTATCTATCGTATTAGCACCTCACTTCTCTACGTTCTCTATTAAGTCATACAATGGGCGAGCAAAAGAAACGGCTGAAAAATTAGGTGGCACATTAACTATTACTTCGGTGGAAGCTTGGTACGATCAACCAAAATTCATCGAGTTCTGGAAAGATGCTGTAAATGGCGAGCTAGCAAAAATGTCTGCTGAAGAACGTGCAAACTGCTGCTTAATCGTATCAAATCACTCATTACCAGAAAAAATTAAATTAGCAGGCGATCCATACGAAGACCAATTAATGGAAACAGCTCGTTTAATTGAACAAGCTTCTGATATTGAAAATATTGCAGTAGGCTGGCAATCTGCTGGTCAAACACCAGAGCCATGGTTAGGACCAGATGTGCAAGATTTAACAAAAGAATTATTCGAACAAAAAGGATATAAAGCATTTATTTATACACCTGTTGGCTTCGTAACAGAACATTTAGAAGTTCTTTATGATAACGACTATGAGTGTAAAGTTGTATGTGATGAAATTGGCGTAAGCTACTATCGTCCGAGCATGCCAAACACGCATCCTTTGTTTATTGATGTTATGGTTGATGCCATTAATAAAAAATTAGCGAATTAATAAAGAAAGTGATGATGATGGTGACTTTAAAAAGGAGAAAGGTTGTTATCGTTGGCGGTGGAATTACTGGCTTAACGACGGCATACTATTTACAACAAAAGGCGAAGACGCAAAATGAACCATTAGAAATCGTGTTAATTGAAGCGTCTCTGCGTATAGGTGGAAAAATCCATACAGTTCGCAAAGATGGGTTTATCATCGAACGTGGTCCTGAATCGTTTTTTGATACAGGTAGCAGTATCCGAAGTCTGGCGCGTGATTTAAATATCGAACATAAGATGATTCAAAATAATAATGGTCGGACATTCATAGCAGTCGGTAGCAATCTACACCCTATTCCGAGTAATATTTTACTCGGAGGGTCACCTAAAATCTTATCATTTATGACCTCAAATGTGCTTTCTTTAAGTGGTAAAGTTCGCGCGGCTGGAGATTTGATTTTACCGAAATTGCCTCATGATACAGATGAACCGATTAGTGATTTTTTTCGTCGACGTTTCGGTAAAGAAGTAGTAGAAAATCTTGTAGAGCCTGTTTTGGCAGGTACATTTGCAGGTGACGTTGATCATGTAAGTATGAAATCGATGTTCCCGCAATTTTACCAGTTAGAGAAAGAGTATCGTAGTTTATTAATAGGCATGAAGAAGACTGGTAAAGGAATCTACGTAATGGTAGATACTCCAGGTGAGATTCATTATGAATCGTTTGAAAATGGTCTTGAAACGTTAATCGAAGCGCTAGAAAATGCTTTGACGGATGTGACGATTATCAAAGGAATGAAAGTGGATTCGATTGAAAATCAAAATGATAGTACAAATCAACTCTATTTAAATGATGGAAGTTCCATGCAAGCAGATAAGCTGATTGTTACGACACCGTTTAACGTAGCAAAAAAAATGTTCCAGGATTCTGAAGTGATGCCTCTATTGCCAAAAATGAATTATGCAACGATTGCTACAGTCACAATGGCGTTTAAAAAAGGGCAAATGAAAAAATATGCAGATGCTTTAAATTTCTTCGTGTCACGTAATAGTGATTTTGCAATTACAACATGTACGTGGAGCAGTCGAAAATGGGATAATGCGGCACCAGAAAATCATGACTTACTTCGTGTATACATTGGACGCGTTGGAGATGAATCGATTGTCGAACTTTCAGATAGTGAAATTGAAAAAATTGTGTTGCAAGATTTACAGAGAGCTGTTGGTCTTGATGCGTCACCAATTTTTACAGTTGTTGCAAGATGGAAGGAATCGATGCCACAATATACGATTGGTCATGAAGCTCGTTTAGCAACGATGAAGGATCAATTTTATAAAGAATTTCCGAATGTTATTCTTGCTGGAAGTTCCTATGAAGGAATTGGGATGCCAGACTGTGTAACACAAGGGAAAGAGGCTGCAAAACGAGTATGGGCACAACTTCACAAATGTGAAGTAAATGCTTAATCATTTTAATAAGATATTGAACGAAAACGCTGTAGTAAAAGTGAAAGCTTTTAGTGCGGCGTTTTTGTTTGGTATTAGAAATTGTCACAAAATTTACGTAATGGTTTCATGCAAATTTCACACTTTTTTTGTACGCTAATAAACGAGGTGTAAGAGAGATGAAAACAATTCGAATCATTTTTTTAGGTATGTTCCTGCTTGTCGTAGCTGGATGTTCAGATGAGCACTTTGAAGCAATCGACCCACATCTATCATTTGTTGCAACTGTCAATATTTTGGAACCATCGCTTACATTTTATGATCAAGCAGCAAAGCAAATCGCTAACTGGTCTTTAAAAAAATCATATACAGGCGCGAGTTTAGTGGGAAATGATGCTGTACTTTTATACGGTCATCAACTTACAGAGGCAGATTTATATGAACTTTCTTCAGGAAAAATATTAAAAATAATTGAAACAGGCATTGGTGTGACCAACACTTTATATGATGAGGCATCCGAGAGAATTTTTATAACAAATAGTAAAACCAATGAGTTATCAAGTTATACAATGAATGGAAAGCTTCAGAAAAAAGTGAAATTAGGAAATTATCCAATGTCGATGACTGTTCGTGATGATAAACTATATGTAATTAACTATAAGGACACCATACTTTCAATTGTATCTACAGAAAAATTGCAGAAACTTGAACAATGGTCTATTCCAAAATCATCCCATGGTCTTTTTATTTCACCAGAAACAAACGAGATTTGGATCGGGGGTCACGGTGAAGGCAGTAGCCCAAATGAAGCAGTGCATGTGTATAATTTAATGACAGGAAAGCATAAATCTGAAATTATAACCCCACTCATGCCAGTTGGCTTTGCACAGCATAACGAAGATGTCACGATTGTTAGTCATGGTGCAAATATGATTTATGATGTACAACTAGACGGAACGATTAATTGGCAGCAAGAAATTGGCGCGAATCCCTTTGCAGTCGCGTATTTAAGAAATCAGCTTGTTGTCGCGGGTTATGATGATCAGGTCATTTACTTTTTAGAAAATGGGCACATACAGCATCAAGTAAAATCAGGAAAAGGCCCGTTCCAATTGCTTGTGAGGGAGGGGTAAATAATGACGACAATATTAATTGTAGATGATGAAGAAAATATGCGTCAGCTTATTGAATTGATTTTAGTGAAATCAGGCTTTAACACCGTTCATGCAGAAAATGGCATACAGGCGTACCACATCATGACACAACAAAAAATCGACTTAGTATTATTAGACGTTATGATGCCTGGCGAGGATGGCTTTATTGTATGTGAAGCGATTCAAGCAATTGCGAAAATACCCGTCATATTTTTAACGGCGCTTGATGCAAGTACGGATAAAGTAAAGGGCTTAACACTAGGTGGAGATGATTACATCGTAAAACCGTTTGCAGCAGATGAATTAGTTGCTCGAATTCATGCAGTACTACGCCGAGTTGGGCATATGACAGAACAGAAACCAACACATTATTTAGAACACGGAGCTATAAAAATCGATGAAGTGGCTAGAAAGGTGTATATAGGCGATGAAATTGTACTATTAACATTAAAAGAATTTGAAC
The DNA here is from genome assembly GCF_003073375.1 of Lysinibacillus sp. 2017. Classification (NCBI taxonomy): domain Bacteria; kingdom Bacillati; phylum Bacillota; class Bacilli; order Caryophanales; family Bacillaceae; genus Lysinibacillus; species Lysinibacillus sp. 2017. Next base: position 3,146,039 of record NZ_CP029002.1, on the reverse strand, counting down.
TTCTACATCTTTTTATGCAACACCCAAACAATGTCTATTCTCGTGAACAATTGCTAGAACGTATTTGGAATTTAAATTATGCAGGCGGTACGCGAACCGTAGATACCCATATTAAAACATTGCGCATTAAATTAGGTAAGAAATCGAAAGCAGCAAGCGATTCCATCCAAACTGTATGGGGAATTGGCTACCGTTTTGAAACGAGCGCATGAAAAAACTATCATCTAAATTATGGTTACTCATCGTACTGTTTTTATCTATGACTGTCTTCTTTATGTACATATTCACAAATTTTCTTTATGAACAACTTTATGTTGAGGATACGAAGGCTTCAATGATCGAAATCGGTGAAAAGCTGCAAACGAAGTACAAGGGTGGCAAAGTGACCGATGAGTTGATTTACGAGATTGAACAATACGCGGATTATGCAAATGTCGAAATTTTTGCCGTGAGAAATCCACGTGAACTTAGTGCCTGTGTTCCATTTGAAATCGACTACGATACACTCATCGGACCAGATGAACGACAGCGATTAATTGCAGGGAAAAAGATTACCAAAATCGGCTATGAACAACGATTTGAACGCCAAATTATTTCGGTAATCTTGCCATTTACAGATCAAAATCGTTTAGAGGGCATTTTATATTTGTATTTTCCGTTAGCAAAAATTTCAGAGCTTGCAAAAGAAGAAGTGCTTTTACTCATCACTGGCGCCATCATGTTTTTAATTATTGCTGCATTTTTCGTTTACCAAGGGATGCGTAAGATTTTGCAGCCCCTTGCAAATTTACAGCAAGCTGTTAATCAAATGGCTAATGGGGATTATCAGACGAGAGTAGATGTCACCTCCAAAGATGAAATTGGTTCATTATCATCTGCCTTTAATCAAATGGCTCATTCTATCCAGCAAGAAGACGAAGCACAAAAGTCATTTTTAGCAACGGTTTCGCATGAACTACGCACACCAATTAGCTATGTCAAAGGCTATAGTGAAGCGATTCAAAGTGGAATAATTGAAGAAGATAAACGCGATGAAGCAATACAGCTTATTGCGCGAGAGTCTGCAAGAATGGAGCGCTTAACGAATGAGTTAATGCAACTTGCAAGAAAAGAGGAAGCATTACATACGAATGAAGCGGAACCACTTGTATTAGCAGAAACCATTCGCGATGCACTATCATTAGTCGAGCAAAAGGTGGCTTTAAAAAGTATTCAGTTAATCCTGCAATTAGAAGAAGAACTAATCGTAATAGGTGATGAGCAAAAATTGAAGCAGGTATTTATTAATGTATTAGAAAATGCCATTCACTACTCTTCTGAAGGCGGATGCATAACGATTGATTCGAAAACATTAAATAACGAAGCACAAATACTTATTTCAGATGAAGGTATCGGCATTCCTGTTGAAGATTTACCTCATATTACAAAGCGCTTTTATCGCGTAAACAAGGCGCGCAGTAGATTGGATGGGGGAAGTGGGCTTGGTTTATCAATTGTTGAGCAAATTGTGAAGCAACATAAAGGTAGTTTAAAAATAAAAAGTATCGTAGAAAAGGGAACGCAAGTGGAGATAATGTTCCCAATAATGGAGGAATTAGAATGAAAAAGTGGCTTTATAGTGCAGTAGCAACATCGTTTTTATTATTTGGTTGTGGAGATGAAGAAGTAGAGGTGGATACATTAGATAACGGTATCATGCCAGCAGAAGTTATTGTAGAAATTCAAACAGCAGAGCAATTAGCTGTCGGTGAACCGATACAATTAGCGGCAAAAGTAACACAAAATGATGATGCCGTGAATGATGCCGATGAAGTGAAATTTGAAGTTTGGGAATCAGGTCTACGTGATGATGGAGAAATGCTTGAAGGGACATTAACAAAAGACGGTATTTATGTTGTAGATTATACGTTTGATCATGATGGTGTCTATTATATGTTCGCACATACTACAGCACGTGGATTACATGTGATGCCAAAACAAAAGTTAGTTGTCGGTAATCCCGATATGGACAAGGTACTAGAAGATACAAGCTCACATTCAATGGAGCATAGTTCTGATGATAAAGACAATAACGAGCAAGAACATCAAGAGGAAAAAAAAGAAGAAGACCATAATCATTAATCTTTAGTGGGCTCATCACCATAAGTTGGGGATGACATAATTTAAGGATTCAAAGTGATTCCTTTTTAATCTAGTCCGTTCTGCTACGCTTCGGGGCACTCTATTTTGGAATAAAATTTTTTTCTAATAAGGTGTTTTAGATAAGGCTTAGCCCGCCAATAGCTAGACAAACTGATAAAACAATAATCAACCCCATGTTACGGTGATGAACCCTTTAGTGTTGCAAAAATTGTTAAAAAGCGTATAATAAATGACCAGATGACCGAAATGGTATTTTGGTCATTTTGCATCCAGGCAAATGCGCCAGCCCCTCGAGCATTTCAGTCACGCCTTCGGAAAGTGGTAGAACATTTACTTTCTTGTTGGGCCTTCCAATGTTTGCTGGAGCTTAATGGAGCTTTTGCGGTTCTGAGTTTAGGGGGTAAGTTTATGGATCGTCGACAAGAAATATTATTAGCTGCTACGAAGTCATTCTCGTTATTTGGTTATAAGGCGACAACAATCGAACAGGTTGCCAAAATTGCAAATGTCGGCAAAGGCACTATTTATACTTTTTTCTCAAACAAAGAGGAATTGTTCCAAGAGGTCGTCATAAATTTAATTGAAGAAATGAAAAGAGAAACAGACAAATCAATTAATCCGAATGTGAGCTTTATGAAAAATGCACATATGTCTTTAATGAAAATGCTTCAATTTAGAGAACGACATATGCTATTCGCTAAACTAGTTGAAGAGGAAAAAGCATTACGAACACCTGAAGTAAAACAAATGCTCCTTAAAATTGAGGGCGAAATTATTTCTTATGTTTCAAAGCGTATTCGAAATGGCATTGAAAAGGATGAAGTTAAACAGTGTAATCCAGAACATGTTGCATATCTATTATTCAAAGCGTATATTGCATTTATCGTAGATTGGCAGTTGACACATAATGTACCACTAAACGAACAAGAAATTTTATCGTTATTTAACGAAACGATTTTTAGCGGGTTAGCTAAAAAAAAGTAACTTCACTTCAATGAAAGTGGAATTCTTTTTACAGTAAAATGACCAAATGACGTTTTTGGTCAATAAGTCTAATAGGGGGTATAACATGATAAAAGCAGAATGGCTTAAAATTTTAAAAACGAAAAAAATGCTTATTTCAGTCATTGCAATTTTGTTTGTACCAGTCATGTATTGCGGGATGTTTTTATGGGCGTTTTGGGATCCATATGATAAGCTCGAAAACATGCCAATTGCGTTAGTCAATGAAGACACAGGCGCAGTGATGGACGGCGAAACGATGGAACTAGGCGATATGCTCGTCGATAAATTAATTGATACGAAACAGTTTAAATTCGAAGAGGTAAGTGCAGAAGATGCTGACAAAGGATTAAATAATTTAAATTACTATATTATTATTAAAATCCCAGAAAACTTCTCTGAACATGCGACAACATTGTTAGATGACTCACCACAAAAATTAAAAATAGAGTACATTCCAAATGAAGGCTATAACTTCATCGGTGCTCAAATTGGTGAAACAGCTATTGGTCGTGTGCAAGCAGAAGTAAATAAACAAGTATCTGCGACATATGCTGAAAAATTATTTGATTCGATTACAAAATTAGGTGACGGCTATAATGAAGCAGCAGATGGTGCAGGTCAATTAGATGATGGTGCGAAAAAAATTGCAACTGGTGCTGAAGATTTAAAAGGCTATTTAGAGCAATTAGCATCTAGCACAATTGAATTATCTGACGGAACTGACACGTTAACTGCTGGTGCAAAAACTGCAGCAACAGGAGCAGGTGAATTAGCAACTGGTGTTACAACGATTGCGGATGGCGCGGGTCAATTAGCAGCAGGAGCACAAACAGCAGCAACTGGTGCTGACACGTTAAAACAAGGTATTACAAGTTATACACAAGGTGTTAGTCAAGTTGCAAACGGTCAAAAAGAATTAACAGCTGGTCAAGCAAGCTTAGCTGAAAATTTATCTTTATTAGCACAAGGTACAGCCGATATTGATGATAAAATTAAAGCATTAGCGGACGGTTCAGCGAATGTTGCTGGTGGGATGGATCAGCTAGAAGCGCAATTGCAAGCAATTATTCCAATGCTACCTGAAGAAAATCAAACAGCATTAAAAACAGCATTAGCTCAGCTTCAAGCAGGAAGCCAACAAGTAAGCGGTGGTTTATCACAGCTACATGAAGGAACAAATGGTTTGGATGATAAAATTGCTGCGCTTAGTGAAGGTGCTAGTAAATTAAACGCAGGTCAGCAACAAGTAGCTACAGGTGTTACTCAGTTAAATGGCAATTCTACAAAATTAGTCGACGGGGCCGCATCATTAGCTTCAGGTAATACGTTATTAGCAAATAAATTAAATGAACTAAGTACTGGGGCAACGAAAGCATCAGCAGGTGCCAATGAATTAGCATCTGGTTTAAATGCACTAGTTGATGGTTCAAATAAATTAAATGACGGTACATCATTATTAGCTGAAAAATCTGGTGAGCTTGCGGAAGGTTCTACTACATTAGTAGACGGTACAAAAGAGTTAACAGATGGTACAGCCACATTATCTGGAAAATTATCAGAAGCAAGTGAACAAGTAAATGTGAATCCAACTGAAAATACGTATGATATGGTTGGTCAACCAGTTGAAGTAGATAAAACTGTTGTAAACCATGTACCAAACTATGGTACAGGATTTTCTCCATACTTTATTTCTTTAGGGTTATTTGTAGGGGCATTATTAGTAACAATCGTATTCCCATTGGTAGAGCCTGTGATTATTCCGAAAAACGGGTCAAGCTGGTTCTTCAGTAAATTATCAGTTTTAATTGGTGTTGGATTGATTCAATCATTATTAACGATTCTTATTATGATTGGTGTTCTCGGCCTAGAAGTACAAAGCATGCCAAAGTTCATCTTAATGACAATCTTTACAAGCTTTGCATATTTAGCAATTATTCAACTGCTTGTATCAATTTTCGGTGACCCAGGACGCTTTATCGCGATTATTTTATTGATTCTTCAATTAACAACAAGTGCAGGTACATTCCCACTTGAGTTACTGCCAGATAAATTACAATTCTTTAATAGCTTTTTACCGATGACATTCTCTGTTCAAGGTTTTAAAGCAGCAATTTCTACAGGAGATTCATCATTCTTTATGTTTAACGCGAGCATTTTAGGTGCATTTTTCTTCGGTGCTTTAGTAATTACATTTGGTTACTTTACACTGTTATACAAAAAGCACTACTCAAAGTATGATGTAGAAGCTAAGTAAAAATAAACGCCTGAGTTTGATTTTAAATCAGACTCAGGCGTTTTTTGTATTGTACAAAAGAAAAACCAAGGTCCTTGAGCGAGGGCCTTGGCGTTGTAAGCTTTTATAGGTTCATCTTATCTAAGATGAAGGTTATTTGTGTACAGCTAGATAAAAATAATATAAGAATTAAAGAGAGTTGCATTTTTCACAATCGTTGCTGTAGCACTCGCTTTGTTCTTCAATTTTGTCACCGCATTGCACGCAAATTTTGTCTGGTAAGTTTTTGAAAAATTCGACTACATTTTCTAACATTGTGTCTGCCTCCTTTAACTAAACTGTTATATTACTTATCTTTATATTTTGTATTGTATTATAACAGTTGTAATTCGTCAACACAAAACACAAAATTTAAGTTAAAATAAATATGGATAATTTGTGAAGGAGTGAAGGTTCTTGTATTTTATCGATAATAAAGGGATTACAGATCCACGCATTAACTTAGCAATTGAAGAGTATGTATTAAAAAACATGGATATCGAAAAGGATGATTTTTTACTGTTCTATATTAATCAACCATCGATTATCATTGGAAAAAACCAAAACACAATTGAAGAAATTAACACCGATTATGTAGAAGAAAAGGATGTTATTGTTGTACGTCGTCTTTCAGGTGGAGGCGCAGTTTACCACGATTTAAACAATTTAAATTTCAGTTTCCTAACGAAAGATGATGGAGACAGCTTCCACAACTACAAAAAGTTCACGCAACCTGTTGTAGATGCACTTGCTAAGTTAGGAGTTAACTCAGAACTTTCGGGACGCAATGATATTTTAGCTGAAGGGAAAAAGGTATCGGGGAACGCGCAATACTCAACGCGTGGCCGCATGTTCAGCCATGGTACGTTAATGTTCAATTTAGATATTGATGCAGTTGTTAATTCATTAAAAGTAAAACAAGACAAAATCGAGTCAAAAGGCATTAAATCGGTTCGTTCACGTGTAGCGAATATTATTGATTTCCTACCTGAGAAAATTACGGTAGAACAGTTCCGTATGGAGATTTTAAAATCGATTTTCGGTGGCGAAGAAAACATTCAATACTATGAGTTATCAGAAGAGGATTGGGCGAACATCCATGAAATTTCGGAAAACCGTTACCAACAGTGGGAATGGAATTACGGAAAATCACCGCGTTTCAACATTCAAAAAACGAAACGTTTCCCATCTGGTAGTATTGATATCCGCTTAGAAGTGAACAAAGGCATTATTGAAGAAGTGACAATTTTTGGGGACTTCTTCGGTGTCGGTGATGTAGAAGAAATCGAACAACTTTTAATTGGAACAAAATATGATCGTACGGATATCGGAGAAAAATTACATGACATCGACATTTCAAAATATTTCGGTGGCGTTACAGATGAAGATTTTTTACATTTAATTTACTAATATGTAAATTTAATGAATTAAAGAGAAGGCTCCTATTTTCGGGACCTTCTCTTTTTTGTTACAATAAAGTAGAACTTAATCAGTGGGGGTTTCATCCCAAAGGAATACGGGATAAACTATGATAGATGTACATGGCACGCTCATAAAGGAGGTCGTTCATATGGAAAAGCATCGAATTTTTATAGTAGAAGATGATCAAAAAATTGCATCGCTACTAGCGGATACTTTACGTAAGTATCAGTATGATGTAGAAACAATTCGAGATTTTGATTTATTAGTGGAACAATGCCTAGCGTTTTCACCACATATTATTTTATTAGATATTAATTTACCTTCTTATGATGGTTATTATTGGTGTCGAAAATTACGACAATTTACGAAGTGTCCGATTTTATTTATTTCAGCACGTTCTGGAGAGATGGACCAAATTTTTGCATTAGAAAATGGTGGCGATGATTTTATTACAAAACCATTCAATTATGAAATTGTTTTAGCGAAAATTCGCAGCCACTTGCGTCGTACATATGGTGAATATTCAGTAAGACAAGAGGAAAGAACCATAACGAATGGGCAGCTCACACTATACTTAGAGCGCATGGAATTACAATTAAAAGATTTAATTGTACCATTGCAAAAAAAAGAGTGTATCATTTTAGGCTTATTAATGGGCCAAGCACCAAAAGTGGTTTCACGCGATCAATTGTTAGAAGAACTATGGGACGATCAAGCATTTGTTGATGAAAATACGCTCAATGTTAATATGACGCGTGTTCGTAGAAAATTAGCGGATTACGGTGTTGTATCGGGGATTGAAACGGTTAGAGGAGCAGGCTATCGCTTCTTATTAAGTGCGGAGGAAATGTAATGGCCATTAAATTATTTATTAAGGAGCATGTGTCATACATTATTTTTCAAATAGTGCTGACAGTGTTTTTAATTGCACTTTTTTGGTTAGATGGATTTCGCGATATGGATACAGCAAGTTATGCCATAGTAATTAGTGTGCTACTGATTACATCGTTTTTAGTAGTGCGCTACATGCTAAGAAGACGCTATTTAGCAAAAATTATCGAGCTCCCAACAACGATGGAAGATGCATTACAAAAGAATGCGAAAACATCGGAATATGCGACAACAGAGCGTTATTTAAATCAGCTCTATAAACTATATCAACATGAAGTACAAAGTTTGTATGCGACTCAATCGAGACAGTATAAATTTATGAATCAATGGGTACATCAAATGAAAACGCCAGTTTCGGTTTTAGAGCTGTTGTTGCAGCAGGAAGAACAGCTCGATAAAAAGAGTGTCCAAGAAGAAGTAGAGCGATTAAAGCGTGGACTTGAAATGGTCTTAATGAATGCACGATTAGAAAATTTTGCAGATGATATGCAAATTGTTAAAGTACCTTTAAAGTCTGTTGTTACAGCAACAGTAAATGAAAATAAGCGTCTATTTATTACCAATCGTGTATTTCCTGATGTGCAAATTGATGATGATTTAATCGTTATGAGTGATTCAAAATGGTTAACTTTTTTAATAGAACAATTTATTACGAACGCAGTGAAATATACATTTGAACCAAATAAAAAAATCTACATTTCAACAAAAATTATCGATCATCGTATTCATTTAACGATACGTGATGAAGGGATCGGTATACCAAAATCAGACTTATCTCGTGTGACAAAAGCATTTTTTACAGGTGAAAATGGTCGTAAAACAGGCGAATCTACGGGAATGGGTTTATATATCGCAAAAGAAATATGTAATCAGCTGGGGCATCAACTTGTCGTTACATCAGAAGTAGGGCATGGCACGAAAATTGAAGTGATTTTCCAATCCTAGGAGGAGCATTATGCTAAAAATTGAAGAGTGGTTATTAGCGGTCGATTTAGAACATACAAAAATGGCGTTTGAATTTAATAGCTATCGTTGCATTAGTGATGAATGTATAAATTTTGTAAAAGCATGTAAAGAGAAGATGGATCCGGTCGTGTTAGATTTTGCTGAACAGCTAGGAATCGATCTTTCAAAGCCTAGTCAGCTCCATAATCATCTCGTCAATAATGATTCAGCGGTTATGTATTCGGGAAAATATCATATTGTAGGAGAAGTAATTGAGGGAGAATACGATGCTTGGGATATTGTACTAGGACAACATTGCTTTTCTTTAACCAATGAATTTGACATGGTGCCGATTGTTATGGAAGGTCCAGTCATTGAAATTAGCTTCGAAGTTGTTTTGCCATGGGTGCTAGAAAAATAAGTGTAAGTAATTGAGGGATAAAAAAATGGCGATTTTGCAAATACATGAAGTGACAAAAGTATATGAAGGAAAAGTGACGAAACGTGCGTTAAATCAATTAAGCTTTGAAGTTGAAGAAGGCGAGTTTGTTGCGATTATGGGGCCGTCTGGAAGTGGTAAGACTACACTACTAAACATGGTATCAATGATTGATAGTCCAACTTCTGGCGAGATTATTTTTAATGGTACGAAGCCACAAATGTTAAATAGTGAAGAACTTGCTTATTTTCGACGCCGTCAATTAGGTTTTGTCTTTCAAGACTTCAATTTACTACCGATGTTGTCAGTAGAGGAAAATATTATATTGCCCTTAACACTAGATGAACAACCGATTGCTGTAATGGAAGAACGTTTAAAGTTCTTGAGTGAAAAGCTCGACATCATGCAAATTTTACAAAAGCGTCCCAATGAAATTTCAGGTGGACAAGCGCAACGCACAGCCATTGCACGGGCACTAATTCATAGACCGATGATTGTATTAGCAGACGAACCAACAGGAAATCTTGATTCCAACGCATCGCGTGAAGTGCTTGAGCTTTTAGGGAATATTAACAAACAAAATGGAACGACAATTGTGATGGTTACACATGATCCCATTGCGGCAAGCTATTGTGACCGTGTGCTTTTTATAAAAGATGGTGAATTTTTCAATGAAATTTATAAAGATGACCGTCGCCAAACATTTTTCCAACGCATTTTAAATGTACTAAGCTTATTAGGGGGACATGTCGGTGACTTTTCTTCAATTCGCTTACCGTAACGTTTTCCGTAACTTTCGAAATTATGCTGCCTTTTTTATGGCAAGCTTTCTGTCTGTATTTGTATTTTTCATCTATTCTATGTTAATGTTCCATCCAGAAATTGAGCGTGGCTTTTTAGGTGAAGTATCGATTGCAGGTATGGTGTTTGCTGAAATTATTCTTGTACTATTTTCTTGGTTTTTTATATTTTATTCGATGCGTGCTTTTTTAGAGGTACGTACAAAAGAATTTGCAATTTTACTTCATTTAGGGATGGATCGTCATCAGCTTGGAAAACTAATCATCATTGAAACGATGACAATTGGCTTTTTATCAAGCATAGCAGGGATTATTTTTGGGTTTGCCTTTTCGAAATTTTTCTTTATGATTGTCCGTGAAATTTTGAATTTAGATAATTTACCCTTGTACTTATCGTGGAAACCATTCGTGTTGACGTTGTTCGTCTATTTAAGTGCGTTCATCGTTATTTCAACAATTAGTATTATGTTCACGCCAAATATTAAAATTCGCGATTTACTAAAAGGTCCAAGTACGATTGAAGTAGAGGATTCATATTCAAAGCGATTTGCTGTATTAGGTATTGTGCTTATTCTAGCTGGCTACGGGTTAACGCTATTTACAACGAAAACTTCGATTTTTAACTATACATTACTAATTCCGATTTTCGTGATATTTGGGACGTATTATTTCTTTAGCGATACGACCCTTTTTATCATTGACCGTATTAAAGGAAAAAAGCATATGTATTGGAAGCGCTCAAGAATGTTGTCTGTTGCAGAACTTATCCATATTTTACGCGTGAACTCGCGCATGTTTTTCATTGTGACACTTGTTTCAACATTAGCGTTTTTAACGGTTGGGATCTTATCGGCGATGTCATCGTATACGTCTCAATATGACAAGCTAAACCCGATTGGCCTGATTTATAAAGGGATTGTCGATAATCCCTATGAAGACGCCCATATTTTAGCGTTATTAGAAGAGCTAGAGGAAAGTGGATTGAGCTACCATATGACCCGCTTTTCCGTTATTCGACAAACATCATCGTACACATCAAACCCTGTAGAGGTATTTCGAGAAACGGATATCAACCATTTACTCTATTCGTATAAATATCCGCTTGTCAGTTTAGATAGTGGCGAATCGATGTTTATTCCTTATTCGGAGGATTCGATTAAAAAGCTTGAAAAAACAAAAGTAGAAACCGAATTAATAGAAAACAATATAAAACTGACAATTAATAGTGTGTATCCGAAAATGTTCTTCCCTTCTGCAATTGTTAGTAGTAATGCCATTATTATCAGTGATGAGGATTACAAAAAATTAGTGAATGATTTTGAGTTATCACCTGACGTGGAGCCAGGCTATCACTTGTTTACATTCGATATTCCCAACTGGACAGAAACTGAAAATATTGGGGTAGATATTTACCAAATGGTAGCGAAAGACTACGTCAAAAATAATGACTATACATTGCCATTTTATTTTGAAAATGCAGGGTTAAATTATTCTTATATATTAGCTACGTATTCTTTATTAACACTTGTCGGTATTTTAGTCGTCGCTGTCTTTTTACTTGCTTCTGGAAGTTTTGTTTATTTTAAATTGTATGCATCACTTGACCGAGAGAAGAAACAATTTGATATGCTAAAACGAATCGGCCTGACAGATAAAGAAATGAAGCGACTGATTACGCGAAACTTAGTTATTCAATTTTTCTTACCATGGGGACTAGCCTTTGTACATAGCGCATTTGCGTTCTACGTCGTGCAAACGGTTTTACATGATGTAATGAATTTATCGATTGTAAAGGAAGTTGTTGTTTCCTTTTCAATCTTTGCCATCATTCAAATTGGTTACTTTTTCTTAATCCGCTGGCGTTATATTTCACATATGCGCTCGTGAATAAAGATGCTTTAAAGTAGAAAAAAACGTCATATTCAACTGAATTTATGCATGAATAACAATTTTAATATTGTTTTATTAATATACTTATTTTATAATGTTAATAAAGTGAATATTTGTTCATTTACGCATAAAGGGGATGGGTGTATTGAATTTAGTTGAAAAAGTAAGACAACAGGCTTTCGAACAACCAGAAAAAACAGCGTATTATTTTTTAGGTAAAGGCACGTCGTATGGGGAACTTGAACAGGCAATTGCTCGTTTTGCGGCAGCACTTGAGGATTTAGGTGTACAAAAAGGCGATCACGTCGCATTTTTACTAGGAAATACACCACATTTTATTATTTCATTGTACGCGTCAATGCGTATTGGGGCAGTTGCAATTCCAATTAACCCCATTTATACACCAGATGAAATTTCATACATTATCAAAAACGGTGATGTAAAAGTAGTTATTGCGCTCGATTTACTTTTACCGCTTGTGGAAGCAGGGGTGCAAGGATTCCCACAAGTGACAAATTACATCGTGTGCGAAACGACACCAGATGTTGCGGAAAAGTATGCAGCATTAAGTGACAATGCGAAAGCAAAAACAAAATTATTCACGCAAGTATTAGCTGCGACTAATCGGACAGTAGATCCAGTTGAAGTAGCAGCAGATGATACAGCGATTATTTTATATACATCTGGTACAACGGGACATCCAAAAGGCGCCATGCTGACACACCAAAATTTATATTCAAATGCACGTGATATTGGCGATTATTTAAAAATGACCACAGAAGACCGTATCATTACTACATTGCCAGTATTCCATGTATTCGCATTAACGGTGGTTGTCAATGCGCCATTAACGAAGGGTGCGACGATTTTATTAGCACCGCGCTTTAGCCCAGGCGAAATTTTTGATTTAGCCGCTACTTATAAGGCGACGGTATTTGCTGGTGTGCCAACCATGTTCAACTTCCTTTATCAATATGAAGGTGGTAATGTTGAGGCGTTTTCAAGCTTACGTGTAGCAATTTCAGGTGGCTCTTCTTTACCAGTTTCGCTATTACATAACTTTGAACAAAAGTTTAATGTACGCGTATCGGAAGGCTATGGTTTATCGGAGGCATCACCCGTAACATGCTTTAACCCAATCGATCGTGAGCGAAAAGCAGGTTCAATCGGTCCATCAATTATTAATGTTGAAAATAAAGTAGTGGATGAATATGGCGTAGAAGTGCCAGTTGGTGAAGTAGGAGAATTAATCGTACGCGGACCAAATGTCATGAAAGGCTATTATAAATTACCAATCGAAACAGAAATGGCGATTCGTGATGGTTGGTTATATACAGGCGATTTAGCGAGAAAGGATGAAGAAGATTACTTCTACATTGTGGATCGTAAAAAGGATTTAATCATCGTTGGTGGCTATAATGTCTACCCTCGTGAGGTAGAAGAAGTTTTATTCTCACATAAGGGTATTATTGAAGCGGCAGTAGTCGGTGTTCCAGACACGGACTTCGGTGAAGCAGTACATGCTTACGTCGTATTAAAAGATCAAAGCTTAACAGTAGAAGACATTAGAGCCTACTGTGTGAAGCACATCGTAAAATATAAAGTGCCAACTGTTATTGAGATTTTAGAGGAGCTTCCAAAAAACACAACAGGAAAAATCCTACGTCGCTCACTAAGACCGACAACAAAAAGCTAATCTAGAACAAAGACACCTATTGCCAGTCAGTAGGTGTTTTTGCTATTAGTAAAAGAAATAGTTATCAAAAAACAAAATTTTGAAATTTCAAACAAAAGGTGATAGACTGATTATTACGAAATTCGAAATAATAAAGAGGTGCTCAATATGACAAAGTACATAACAAAAGAAAGCTTATTTGAACTACAATCGATCACAAACCCAGTTCTATCACCAAATGAACAAGAAGCCTTGTTCGTACGCACACAAATAAATGAAAAAGAAAACAACTACGAAGCGCATTTATTCCACGTTGATTTAACAACTGAAGAAGTAACACAATGGACATTTGGTAATGACCGCATTTCCAACCCACAATGGTCACCCGATGGCAAACAAGTGGCCTTTTTATCGAACCGCAAAGAAAAGAACCAACTGTATATCGTAAATCGCCGCGGTGGAGAAGCACAGGCAATGACGACTCTACCAAACGGTGTAAATTCGTATTTATGGAGCCCTTGCGGTGAAAAAATTTGGCTGACAAGCTCTGTTAAATCAGGTTTAACGATTACAGAAGAGCAAGAAAAGGATGATAAAAAATTTCCAAAAGCTTATGTAGTCGATAAAATGAAATATAAAGCTGATCGTGTTGGTTTATTACCACAAGAAAGCTACTCACAAATTGCATCGATTGAATTAGCAACAAAAGAAGTAACAACATTCACAGAAGGCGACTATTCACATTCACTACAAGGGATTTCACATGATGGAAAAACTCTTGTAATCAGCGTGAACCGTGTAGAAAATACAGACGATGTATTCCGCATGCCGCTTTATTTAGTAGATGTTGAGACTGAAGAAGAAACACTTTTAATTGAGGAAGATGGCTATTACGGTGGCGCAGAATTTTCATTTGATGATCGCTATATTGCATTTGGTGGCTCAGATCAAACGTTCAAAAATGCAACACATGGACATCTTTACATTTACGATACAGAAACAAAACAAACGCAAAATTTAACGGAAATGTTTGATCTACCTGTAGGAGATTATGCAGTTGGTGACACGCAACAAAATGCAGTAGCACCTGAAGTGGCGTGGACTGAAACTAATGATTTATACTTCCAAGTTTCCACTGAAGGAGATATTCGTTTATATTACGCAACGCTAGAAGGTGCAGTGTATCCAGCTTCACCAGAAAATGAGCATGTATACGGCTATGCAATATTCAAAAATGGTAATCGTGCGTTAATGACAGTTTCGAATCCAACCTTCGTTGGTGAATTAGTTGATTTTGATATTACAACAGGTGAACGTAAACAGCTCACTTCATTTAATGAAAAGTTTTTACAAGAGACAACAATTTCCACACCAGAGACAATTATTTATCCATCAAAGGATGGCACAAAGGTTCATGGCTGGATCATGAAGCCTGCTAATTATGTGGAAGGTGAAAAATATCCTTTAGTTGTAGAAGTACATGGAGGTCCACATACACTTTATGCGAATACATTTTTCCATGAAATGCAGTTGTTAGCGGCACAAGGGTACGGTGTATTATACGTGAATCCACGTGGTAGTCACGGCTATAGTCAAGAGTTTGTTGACGCGATGCGCGGTGATTATGGTGGCATTGATTATGAGGACATCATGTCGGGGGTCGATTATGCGCTTGAAAATTATGCATGGATTGATGAAACACGTTTAGGTATTACGGGTGGTAGTTACGGTGGTTTTATGACGAACTGGGCTGTTGGGCATACGAATCGCTTCAAGGCTGCAGTAACACAGCGCTCAATTTCAAATTGGATTAGTTTTTACGGTGTATCTGACATCGGATACTACTTCACAGAATGGCAAATTTTAGCGGACATGAATGATACCGAAAAGTTATGGCAACACTCACCGCTTAAATATGCAGCAAATGTTGAAACTCCTTTACTTATTTTGCATAGCGAACGTGATTTCCGTTGTCCAATCGAACAAGCAGAGCAGTTTTACATTACATTAAAACGTATGGGTAAAGAAGTTGGCTTCGTGCGCTTCCCAGAAAGTGATCACAACTTATCACGTACAGGTATTCCGAGCCTACGTTTAGAACGATTGGAACAAATTACTGGCTGGTTTAAAAAATATTTATAAATTATAAGAAAGAAGAGGCTCCTTACAAAAAGGGCCTCTTTTTTGTTAAAAATTTATATGAATTGTAAAGGTTTTGTAAATTTATAGAAGCTTGCAACATATGAGCATTTTGTTCGTCATTAACATGTATAATTAAGTAGGAATGAACAGCTATCATTATCTTAGTGTGTTAAAATTAAAAATAAATTCAAATTGAAAGAGAGAAAAAATATGTCAATAATTACTGGGTTGATTGATTTTATTTTGCATATTGATGATCATCTCGTTGATATTATTCAGCAGTTTGGTCATTGGTCATATGGAATTTTATTTAGTATTGTATTCGTAGAAACAGGCATCGTGATTATGCCGTTTTTACCAGGGGATTCCTTATTATTTGCAGGGGGTACATTAGCTGCTTTAGGTGCGTTTAATTTACCGCTATTACTACTTATATTCTTCACTGCTGCCGTCCTTGGTGATACCGCCAATTATCATATTGGCCATAAAGTGGGGATGTCGATTCCAGAAGATAGCTTTTTAGGTCGTTTTATTAATCGTGAGCGCTTAGAAATGGCGCAACGTTTCTTCAATAAGCATGGTGGTAAAACGATTGTGATTGCGCGCTTTATGCCATTCATTCGTACATTTATTCCGTTCGTAGCGGGTGCTAGTAAAATGCATTATAGATATTTCCTTCTTTATAATGTGATTGGTGCGTTTTTATGGGTAATGGCTTGTACATTACTAGGCTACTTCTTCGGAAATATTCCAATTGTTAAAGATAATTTCTCGACGGTATTAATTCTTATTATTTTAATTTCTGTACTACCAGCACTTATCGGTTTACTTAAATCTAAAAAGAAAAAATAAACTGTAGGGGCCTCGCTAATGTAAAATAGCGAGGCCCCTTTTTATTGAAACTTATTTTCCTTTAAACTGTGGACGACGTTTTTCTGCGAATGCATTTAGTGCCTCAATTCGATCTTCAGTAGGAATTGTCAGCTCATAGGCTTTTCGTTCAATTTGCAGACCTGTTTGAATATCGGTCTTCATCCCTTGCTTGACAGCGAATTTTGCTTGTTGCAAGGCAATCGGTGCATTTTGTAAAATGGCTGCTGCAAATTCAGCAGTTGTTTCATGTAATGTTTCAAGTGGTGCAATCTTTGTGAGAAGGCCATATTGCAGTGCTTCTGCAGCGGTCATTCGCTTGGCAGTTAAAATAAGTTCCAATGCCTTTGCTTCACCGATTAAACGCGGCAAACGTTGCGTTCCACCAGCACCAGGAATAATTCCAAGACCTGTTTCGGTAAGACCAAGTGTAATATGTTCTGCTGCAATACGGAAATCACAAGCAAGTGCAAGTTCCATCCCACCTCCAAAAGCATAGCCGTTCAGCACACAAATTGTAGGCTGAGGTAATTGTTCAATCATCGTAAATACTTCACCGAAACGATTTAAATTACGTTTTACAAGTGTATCAGGCAATGTTTTTCGTTCTTTTAAATCAGCTCCAACAGAAAAAGCCTTTTCCCCAGCGCCCGTAATAATAACAAGACGGATATCCGGATGAATTTGAATGGATTCCATTACTTTTCGTAGCTGTTCTAGCATTTCAAAATTAAAAGCATTCAACATTTCTGGACGATCTAATGTAACATAAGCGATAAAATCTCTTTGTTCGTATTTAACAAAATCCACATTTATTACCTCCCTATTTTGTTTGTCAATTGTATAGTACAATGTAATCAAATATAATTACAACATATGGAATGTTTGGAAACTGAAAATGGTGAAAATTATCGAGTAGATTATAAGAAGAATTGGGGAACTACTATGGAAATTTTTATTGGACGACAGCCTATATTCAACGTTGAAGAAGAAGTAGTAGCATACGAGTTGTTATATCGTAATAATATGAACAATGCATTCCCAGATATTGATTCGGATTCAGCAACATTAGATGTAATTATCAATTCCTTTTTATCCATTGGTATTAATGAAGTGGCAAATGGGAGACCTTCATTCGTCAATTTTACTGAAAACCTAATTCTGAGTGAATCCTTTGATTTTATAGATCCAACAGCATTGGTAATTGAAGTATTAGAAGATGTTCCGATTACAAATGCCCTTATTGATCGCTTAAAGATTTTAAAAAGTCGTGGTTTTAAAATTGCGTTGGATGATTTCGTCTTGAATGAAGAAGTATTAATATATGATGAATTATTTAGCTATATTGATTACATCAAAGTCGATTTTTTATTGACGCCGGTATTAGAACGTATGGAAATTGAAAATAAAATTAAATCTCAATTTCCGTCGATCAAATTACTTGCGGAAAAGGTTGAAACACGGGATGAATTTGAACTAGCAAAGCATACAGGCTATTCTCTATTCCAAGGCTACTTTTTTGAAGAACCTCAAATTATTAAGTCAACCGATATTCCAGCAAACTTATTGCAGTATTTTCAAATTATCATTCTTTTAAGAAATGAAGAATTAAGTATCGATTTATTAGCAGAAAGTATGGAACGTGAAATTTCACTATCTTATAAATTGTTACAGTTGATTAATAACTCAGCAAAACGCACAAAGTCAAAGGTACGCTCAATTAAACAAGCCATATTGCTACTAGGATTAACGGAACTACGCAAGTGGATCTATTTATTAGCTATGCGTGAGTCAGATGAACAAAGTAATAACGATGTGTTTAAAGAATTGATGTATTCATCATTATTCCGTGCAAAAGTATGTGAAAAATTGGCACGTCGAAACAACAAGGACAACTATTCAGAATACTTTTTAGTTGGGTTATTTTCATTAATTGATTCACTACTGCAACGTCCAATGAATACGATCCTAAGTAAGCTTCCATTATCGGAAACGCTTCTCGAAACAATAAGTGGTGAGATGACAGAAATGACACCATACTTACAAATGAGTATTGCATTAAATAAATTAGAGTGGGATCAGATTGAGCCACTTACTGAAAAATTCACAATTTCTCATCAAGAATTAATCGAAATTAATGAGGAAGTTATTTTATGGGTTGAAGATGCATTAATTGTATCCTAACTTCGCTTCATTTTAATGAAGTTCTCATTTTTAAATGGTTTTGCTATAATTCAATGGAATTTCCTAAAAAAAGTGAGGATGTATATGAAAGAAAATGTGTATAATTCACAGAATTCAGTAAAAAATGTGATTAATGAATATTTATTTGTCATTATAGGTGCCGCGATTATTGCACTTGGATTTAATTTATTTTTATTTCCAAACCAAATAGCATCTGGTGGTGTAAGTGGGATTAGTACAATTTTACACGGAGTATTTGGTTGGAATGCAGGGCTTGTTCAATATGCATTTAATATTCCGTTATTTATTGCAGGTGTGTTGGTTTTAGGAAAGAAATTTGGCTTTAAATCATTAGTGGGAACTCTAGCGTTGCCATTTTTTGTACTACTAACAGCAAGTTGGGATGCGTGGACATTAAATCCCTTACTTGGCGCCATTTTTGGAGGAATTGTTGTTGGTTTTGGTATTGGACTTGTGTTTAAAGGGAATGCTTCTACAGGTGGTACGGATTTACTTGCACAAATTATTACAAAGTATACAGGGCTAACATTAGGGACGAGTGTATTATTAATCGATGGAATCATCGCGGTTAGTGCTGCCGTTGTATTTGATTTAGAAAAAGGACTTTATGCACTAATAGGTTTATATGTTACGACGAAAACCATTGATATCGTACAACTTGGCTTTAGTCAGTCAAAAATGGTTTATATCATTACCCAGCATGAAAATGAAGTTCGTGACGCCATTTATAAAGAGGTGAATCGTGGTGTGACAAAATTACCCGCAGTCGGTGGTTATACGGGTGAAGAGCGTCCTGTATTGATGGTTGTTGTCTATCAAACTGAGTTCACAAAGCTGAAACAAGTGCTGAAAAGTGTTGACCCATATGCGTTTGTCATTGTTTCTGATGCATATGAAGTATTGGGCGAAGGTTTCAAACGAGTATAAATTCGGTATAATAGGTAAGGAAATAGAAATTCATTTTTGGAGGGGTTCAGAATGAAGAAAAGCGTTTTAACATTAGTATTTGGTTCGGCATTATTTTTAGCAGCTTGTGGTGGCGGCGATGATAAGTCATCATCATCTGGAGAAACAACAAAACCTGATGGCGAAAAATTAGTACAACAAACATGTACAACTTGTCATGGTGGTAATTTGCAAGGTGCAAGTGGACCAGCATTAGAGAAAATTGGAGCTAAATACTCAGAACAAGAGATCAAAGAAATTATTTTAAATGGTAATGGTGGGATGCCAGGTGGCTTATTGAAAGACGATGACGCAGATGCCGCTGCAGCTTACTTAGCTGGATTAAAATAATGCTTTAATAATAATACGATGAAGTGCAATAGACACTTCATCGTATTTTTATTTTACTGAAAAATTTGAGCCCTTTGGTATAGGATTGGTAGTTTACATGATAAAATACAAACTAGATACATTGATGATAGGGGCGTGATAATTTATGATTCAAGTAATTACGAAAGATGTACAAGAGAAATTTAATTTGCAGCTCGTAAGTGGAGAAGAAGGCATTGGCCGTTACATTACGACAAGTGATATTTCACGTCCAGGTCTCGAAATGGCTGGATACTTTACACATTACCCTGCAAATCGGGTACAGCTTCTTGGAAAAACAGAACTTTCGTTTTTTGAGATGCTTCCGCAAGAGGAAAAAAGGTCACGTATGAAGCAACTTTGTTCTGAGCAAACACCTGTAATCATTATTTCACGTGATATGAAAGTTCCTCAAGAATTAATCGATGCATCTAATGAAAACCATGTGCCTGTTCTGGTTACGCCATTAACGACAACAAGGTTTTCGAGTAGATTAACGAACTTTTTAGAAAGCAAGCTTGCACCAACAACAGCGATGCATGGGGTTCTTGTAGATGTATACGGAATCGGTGTATTAATCATGGGGAAAAGCGGTGTCGGTAAAAGCGAAACAGCGCTGGAACTTGTCAAAAAAGGACATCGCTTAGTGGCAGATGATAGTGTAGAAATCCGTCAAGAGGGCGAAAACATGTTAATTGGTAGCCCGCCGCCACTGTTAGAGCATTTACTTGAAATTCGGGGTATTGGGATTATTGATATTATGACGTTATTTGGTGCGAGTGCCGTTCGTCGGTATAAACGCATCACATTAATTGTTGAATTAGAAAATTGGGATCCTGATAAGTTCTATGATCGTCTAGGTTTAGATGAGGAAAAAATGAAAATCATTGATACAGAAGTAACGAAGCTTACCATTCCTGTTCAACCAGGGCGAAATGTTTCGGTTATCATCGAAGTAGCCGCGATGAATTATCGTTTGAAAAAAATGGGTGTCAACGCAGCTGAGGAATTCGCACGTCGATTAGATGATATGCTTGTCGTAAACGACGATTTTGATGATTTTTGATTAATATGGATTGATGAAGGGAGAATACTATGTTAGGAATTTTAATGGCAATTAATCCGGTAGCCATTCACCTAGGATCACTTTCTGTAAGATGGTACGGTATAATGATTGGAGCAGGAATTGTTATTGGTTACTTTTTAGCACAAAAAGAATCTGTGAGACGTGGGTTCCATGACGAATTTTTCGCAGACTTACTTATTTGGGCTGTGCCAATCGCAATTTTATCAGCACGTGTATACTATGTGGCAATGAAGTGGGATTTTTACAGCCAGCATCCAGGAAGAATAATTGAAATTTGGAATGGTGGTATTGCGATTCACGGCGCCTTAATAGGTTCATTTATTACCGCATACATATTTACAAGAAAGCGCAAAGTGAGCTTTTTACAAATCGCGGATATTGCTGCACCAAGTATTTTAGTTGGGCAAATCGTAGGGCGTTGGGGCAACTTTATGAATCAAGAAGCTTACGGTGGACCTGTGTCTCGAGGATTTTTAGAAAACTTATTTTTACCAAACTGGTTAATTGAACAAATGTATATTAAAGAAGAAAGTACGTATGTGCATCCAACATTTTTATACGAATCGTTATGGAATGTAGTAGGGCTTATCATCTTATTATTTGCTCGTAAATGGAATTGGCGACGCGGAGAAATGTTCTTCTTCTATTTAATTTGGTATTCATTCGGACGATTCTTTATCGAAGGTATGCGTACGGACAGTTTATATTTAATAGGTGATTTACGTTCGGCACAGGTCGTTTCGATTCTCGGCATTGCCATTGGAATTATCGCGATTGTGTATCGCCGTTTAAACGTCAAACCAGTTATTCATTACTTAGATCCGCAACCAACAGTGTCTTCAAAGAAAAAGCAACAAACAAATAAAAAGAAATAACTGTATGAAGCCGTTTGCATTTTGCGAGCGGCTTTTTAGAAGAAAGAGGGATTTAGATGAAAACAAAGGCATTATTATTCGACTTTGATGGAACTTTACTTGATACGAACGATTTAATCATTCAAACATTTATGCATATTCTTGACGAAAGATTTCCTGGGCAATATTCGACACAAGATTGCTTGAAATTCATCGGTCCGTCATTAAAGCAAACATTTGACGAAATCACACCTGGTGAAACGGATGCAATGATTACGAAATATAAAGAATGGAATACCATTCATCATGACGAATTAGTTAAAGGTTATGATGCAGTAGCAGAGACATTAGAAGCGTTACATAGTGAAGGAATTAAATTAGCAATTGTTTCAACGAAGAGTCGAGAAGGATTAACGCGCGGCTTAAATGTGCTTGGTGTGGCTCATTTATTCGAAGCAATTATAGGATTTGATGAAGTAACGCATGTTAAGCCACATCCAGAGCCAGTGTTATTAGCATTAGATAAATTAGGTGTAAAAAAAGAAGAAGCCATCATGATTGGTGACAACTCACATGATATTGAAGGCGGAAAAAACGCAGGTGTTCGAACTGCAGGAGTTGCTTGGTCTGCAAAAGGTGAAAGCTATTTACAACAATTTAAACCAGATTATATGCTACATCATATGCGTGATTTACTTGGAATTGTGAAAGGGGATTAACGATGAGAAGAACTGAACGCTATCGTGTTCAAGGAGCAAACTCACTGTGGAATGTATATCAAACAGTTTCATTTTGGAAAATTATGAAGTGCTTCATTGTTATTCAAATTGGACGGATTACACCATTTATGTCGGTGAAAAATTGGCTGTATCGTACTTTTTTAAAGATGAAAATCGGCAAACAGGCATCCCTTGCATTAATGGTTATGCCGGATTCAATGTTCCCAGAACGAATTTCTGTTGGAGACAATACGATCATCGGCTTTAATACGACTATTTTAGCGCATGAGTATCTAATTGAGGAATATCGTCTAGGTGATGTCGAGATTGGCAGTTGCGTGATGATTGGCGCGAATACGACGATTTTACCGGGTGTTAAAATCGGAGACGGTGCGATTGTATCTGCAGCAACACTTGTTCACCGCGATGTACCAGCTGGCGCAATGGCAGGCGGCAATCCAATGCGCATCATCTTTACAGCAGAACAAATGGCTGAACGTAAAAAGAACGATATTCCCATTTGGCATAACGAATAATAAAGAAAAGCAAATTCTCAAATAAGGGATTTTGCTTTTTATTTTTGTAATGAATCGGTTTATCCTTTTGCTTATATTCAGGTGCTGATGAATCCTTTTTATATAGTAGGTAAGATTGTATCAAAGTGGGTTCGGCTACTAATGGAGAGGTTATTCAAGCATAGTCATTTTGGCAGGTTCTTCGCACGCAAGCCGCACAGTCATGTTGCACATGTCTGTGCGACTCGCCTTTGTGCTTCGTGAAAGACCTGCCAATATTTAGTGTATCCATTTTCCTTTTGCTTGTATTCACGGGCTGGCGCTGTGCAGGGGCAAGGCGCCAGTCTTTTTATATAGATAATCATTCCTATGCAGTTGGTTAGAGGGTTTATCACAGTCTATTTATTTAACATCTAAATACTGTGAACTCATTTATCTAGAGTATTAGTAGATAAGGCAATCCTACCATTATAGAATATGAAGACATTGACTACTATTGAACCCTATCCATATATTCATCCCTTTATAAACTGTGACAGTCCCTTTCACACTTAATTCAACGGACTCGCTATAAAAGTAAACGGCGCCTTTGCTCGTCAACAGCGCCGCACCCGAATACAAGCAAAAGTAGAATGGACTATCCTTTGATTTGGCAGGCCTAGCATACCGCAACAGTATCAGTAGTAGGGACACGTACCACGTGACCCTGCTGCTGATATGCGGTCGCCTGCCAAAATATGAAACACCTTTATAGATTATTTATTTTAATAGCTCTGACAATCTCCTTGCTCTACTAAATTCAACGGACTCGCTTCAAAGAAAAACGGCGCCTTTGCTCGT
The DNA here is from genome assembly GCF_003073375.1 of Lysinibacillus sp. 2017. Taxonomy (NCBI): domain Bacteria; kingdom Bacillati; phylum Bacillota; class Bacilli; order Caryophanales; family Bacillaceae; genus Lysinibacillus; species Lysinibacillus sp. 2017. The sequence continues at coordinate 3,122,012 of NZ_CP029002.1, read as the reverse complement.
CAACAGCGCCGCCCCTGAATACATGCAAAAGTAGAATGGATTACACTTTGATTTGGCAGGCCTAGCCAAAGGCGCAAAGAAGAGTCGTACAGATATGTGCAACATATCTTTGCGACTCTGGGCGCCCAGCCTGCCAAAACCCAATACACTTTAATAACATCTCTCTTAGAAAATGATTAAGCTCTGACAATCCCTTCAACCCACAAAGTTTAACGGATTCACTTCATAGAAAAACTGCGCCTTTGCTCGTCAACAGCGCCGCCCCTGAATACATGTAAAAGTAGAATGGATTACACTTTGATTTGGCAGGCCTAGCCAAAGGCGCAAAGAAGAATCGTACAGATATGTGCAACATATCTTAGCGACTCTGGGCGCCCAGCCTGCCAAAACCCGATACCCTTTCATAACATCTCTATTAGAAGATGACTAGCTCTGACAATCCCTTCAACCCACAAAATTCAACGGACTCGCTTTAAAAGTAAACGGCGCCTTTGCTCGTCAACAGCGCCGCCCCTGAATTCAAGTAAAAGTAGAATGGATTACACTTTGATTTGGCAGGCCTAGCCAAAGGCGCAAAGAAGAGTCGTACAGATATGTGCAACATATCTTAGCGACTCTGGGCGCCCAGCCTGCCAAAACCCGATACACTTTAATAACATCTCTATTAGAAAATATTAAGCTCTGACAATCCCTTCAACCCACAAAATTCAACGGACTCGCTTCAAAGAAAAATGGCTCCTTTGCTCGTCAACAGCGCCCCCCTGAATACATGTAAAAGTAGAATGGGTTACACTTTGATTTGGTGGTAAGCCTGCCATACCCCAAACACTTTCATCCCCTCTTTATTAGAAGATGATTAGCTCTGACAACCCTCTATTTTCTAATTAAAGAACATATCCACAAATACGCAAATTAATCATGTATAATCGAATGATATATCAGAAAATTTAGATATAAATAATATTGCAAGAATACATTGACTACTCTAAATAGTAGGGGTAAAATACTTTCATACTCTAGTAATTCATCACTCTAGTTCGTTGAAGTGGAATTACGGTTCTCGGAATACCAAACAATGAAAAAGTTTAGGATGTGTCAAAATGTCATCGATTAAAATGTTCGAAAAACCTCTTGGGATGCGCGATACATTTCCCAATATCTATGAAAAACTTGAATTAATCCGCTCAACTGGCCGTGACCTATTACGCGCTCGTGGCTACGAATTTATTAAAACACCATCTGTCGAATATTACGATACAATCGGAAAAGCATCGGCTATTTCAGATGCACGTCTTTTTAAATTAGTTGATAGCCAAGGCAATACACTTGTTCTACGACCAGATATGACAACGCCGATTGCACGTGTGGCTACATCAAAATTACTAAAAGAAAAAATTCCACAACGATTAGCTTACTTTGCCAATGTCTTTCGTGCACAGCAACGTGAGGGTGGTCGACCAGCAGAGTTTGATCAAATGGGGATTGAATTGATTGGGGATACATCGGTTTTTGCAGATGCTGAAGTGATTATGACGGCGATTGATTTAGTGAAAGCCTATAATATTACTGATTTTAAAGTAACGATTGGACATGCGGGTGTACTGAGCTGCATATTAAAAGACTATACAGAAAGCACAGAACAAGCTGCGCAATTAAATGAACTACTTGTTCAACGTAATTTTGTTGGCTTTGAAGAAGCGGTTATTAATTTTGATTTACCGAAAACAAAATCAAATGCATTACTTGCTTATATCGAAGAAGCGATTAGCTTTCCTTCTATTGAAACAGTTGAAAAATATGTACGTAAAAATGATGCGCTTGAATATATGCGTAATTTAGCGGAAATATTAGATGCGGCTGGATATGAACGGTACATCGCTTTTGATTTCACTCTAGCAAGTCATATGAGCTATTACACAGGGATGTTATTTGAAGTATTTGCTTCAGGCAGTGGCTTCCCATTAGGAAATGGTGGCCGTTATGATGGCTTGCTAACACATTTCGGTTCAAATTTTGGAGCAACAGGCTTTGGGTTGCGCGTGGATCGTGTATTTGAAGCAATGCCAAAAATCGAAGTGGAAAGCGATGAAGTACTAGTTCTGTTTGTAGCAGATCGATTCTCGGATGCGTTAATGCAAGCAAACTTTTTACGCGAGCAAGGCAAGCAAGTTACGTTCCAGGCATACGACGGTATCGAAAACGTCGATGCATTAAAAGCGCAATTTAAAGTGGTCAATGAATTTCAGCAAGGGGAGGCGTAGGCATGACACCATTAACAATTGCGATGCCAAAAGGGCGAATTTTTGAAGAAGCCTATGAAATGTTAATCGAGGCTGGCTTCAACCTTCCTGAAGAAGTAGAAATGTCACGGAAATTGATGATTGAAATTCCAGAAGAGGAAATTCGATTTATTTTAGCAAAACCGATGGATGTACCTGTTTACGTTGAGCATGGCGTTGCAGATATTGGCATTGCGGGTAAGGATGTATTACTTGAACAACGTCGTACGGTCCATGAGCTACTGGATTTAAAAATTAGTGATTGCTATATTGCATCAGCTGGTTTGCCAAATACTATGATGAATGAAATTGCACCTCGTATTGCGACGAAATATCCGAATATTGCGATGAAATATTATAAAGGCATTGGTGAGCAAGTTGAAATTATCGAATTGAACGGTTCGATTGAGTTAGCACCGATGATTGGCTTAGCAGATCGTATTGTTGATATTGTATCGACGGGACGTACATTAAAGGAAAATGGCTTAGTGGAATATGAACGTATCGCCGAAGTGTCATCACGCTTAATTGCTAACCCAGTAAGTTATCGAATGAAAAGCGAGCGAATTCAAGATTTAGTAACACGCTTAAAAAAATGTGTGAAATAAAGTGAGGCTTCTTGTATGAAAATTACACCGTTAACGAAAGACATTTCATTAAAACGTCAATTAGAACAAGGTAATGAAGAACAGTTAAAAACGGTTCGACAAGTTATTGCTGATGTCCGTGCAAATGGGGATGCGGCAATCAAGCAATATAGTGAAAAATGGGATGGTTTTGCACCAGAGAATTTACGTGTATACAAAGAAGAAATTGAGCATGCCGTTAATAATTTTGACCCGCAACTATATGCCGATTTAAAAGAGGCAGCTGTCAATATACGTCTATATCATAATGTACAAAAGCGAGAAGGATTCCAGTTACCATTAGCGAATGGTTCTTATCTTGGTCAACGTATTACAGCGCTTGATGCAGTCGGTCTTTATGTACCTGGTGGTTCAGCGGCATATCCTTCATCTGTCTTAATGAATGTTATTCCTGCACAAGTAGCGGGAGTTAAACGTATTGTTATTACCTCACCTGCGGGTAACGATGGTAAACTACCTGATGCTGTATTAGTGGCCGCACATATTTTAGGTGTTACAGAAATTTATAAAGTTGGTGGTGCGCAAGCGATTGCGGCACTTGCATACGGAACAGAAACGATTGCACCAGTTGATAAAATTACAGGACCAGGCAATATTTTCGTTGCACTCGCAAAACGAGAAGTGTTTGGTGAAGTAGCGATTGATATGATTGCGGGTCCATCAGAAATTTGTGTATTAGCAGACGATTCAGCGTATGCAGACGAGATTGCGGCAGATCTATTATCGCAAGCGGAGCATGATGCATTAGCTTGTGCCGTGTTAATTACAACGAGTGATGATTTAGCTGACGCCGTAGCAGAGCAAGTAGAAATTCAATTGTCAAAATTACCTCGTGAAGCGATTGCACGTAAAGCGATTGAAAACTTCGGTCATATTTATGTAGCAGAATCGATGGCAGAAGCGGCACGTGCAGTTAACTCATTAGCACCCGAGCATTTAGAGGTTGTGACGGAAAATGCTGAGCAAGTTTCAAAAATGATTACACATGCAGGTGCCATCTTTATTGGACGTTATAGCTCAGAGCCTGTAGGGGATTATTTTGCAGGTACAAATCACGTTTTACCAACAAACTCAACAGCGCGTTTTGCAAGTGGCTTGAATGTCGATGATTTTATTAAGCGCACGAGCGTTGTTTATTATAGCGAAAAAACTTGGCAACAAAATGCACCGAAAATTGCACGACTTGCACGCTTAGAAGGCTTAGAGGGCCATGCAAGAGCGGTAGAATCACGTGGCTGGGATAAAGGAGAAGAAGACTAATGCGTTTTGCAAAAATCGAACGTAACACAAATGAAACGAAAATCGAAGTAGAACTTAACTTAGACGGTTCAGGTCAAGCGGAAATTAAAACAGGTGTGGGCTTTATGGACCATATGCTAGATCTTTTCATTAAACACGGATTATTTGACGGTAAAATCGTTGCAAATGGCGACACATGGATTGATGACCACCATACAACAGAAGATATCGGTATCGTGTTAGGACAAGTTTTCCGTGAAGCGTTAGGCGATAAAAAGGGCATTAAACGTTACGGCAATGCTTTTGTACCAATGGATGATGCATTAGCGCAAGTTGTAGTTGATTGTTCAAACCGCCCGCATTTAGAATATCGTATCGAACCAACATTAAATGCAAAAGTCGGCACATTTGATACAGAATTGGTGCATGAATTTTTATGGAAGTTTGCGCTAGAAGCACGTATTAATCTTCACGTTATCGTTCCTTATGGTCACAATACGCATCACATTATTGAAGCCGTATTTAAAGCATTAGCACGAGCATTAGATGATGCGATTCAAATTGATCCGCGCGTGAAAGGTGTGCCATCAACGAAGGGGCTGTTAACGTGAAGATTGGTGTAATTGACTACGGCATGGGCAATTTGTTTAGCGTTGAGCAAGCGTTAAAGCATCTAGATGCTGAAGTCGTTGTGACGAGTGATAAAGCGGAACTAGAAACAGCAGATGCACTTATCTTACCAGGTGTTGGTGCCTTTCCGGATGCGATGAAGCGTTTAGCAGAAACAGGACTTATTCCATTTATTCAGGCTACGAAAAAGCCGTTACTAGGTATTTGCTTAGGGATGCAGTTGCTTTTTGAAGAAAGTGATGAAGTCGCAAAAACAAAAGGGTTAGGCATCTTCAGTGGCCGCATCAAGCGTTTTGAAGGCGTATCTCGTATTCCTCACATGGGCTGGAATGACCTAGAATTAAAGCAAACTCCTGAATGGGTAGACGAGCAAGGCTTACCCGAAGCTCGCTACGTATATTTTGTACACTCATTTTATGCGAGCAACATGAACCCATCACAACTCGTTGCTTCTGCTGATTATGAAGAGGTTGAAGTACCGGGAATTGTGGCTAAGGATAATTTCACAGGAATGCAGTTCCATCCCGAAAAATCTGGCCAGTTCGGTGTCTATTTACTAGCATCTTGGGCGAAGGGAGTTAGGGAAACGGTATGTTAACAAAACGAATTATTCCATGCTTAGATGTAAAAGAAGGCCGCGTTGTCAAAGGGGTTCAATTTGTTGAACTTCGCGATGCGGGTGATCCTGTAGAGCTAGCCAAGTTTTATGATGAGCAAGGCGCGGACGAGTTAGTGTTTTTAGATATTTCTGCCTCACATGAAGGACGCGAAACGATGGTTGATGTCGTTCGTCAAACTGCTGCAAGCTTAGCCATTCCATTTACAGTGGGAGGCGGGATTCGCACACTAGATGATATGAAGCGCATTTTACGTGCAGGGGCAGACAAAGTTTCAGTCAACACATCCGCATTAGAACGACCTGAGCTAATTAAAGAAGGTTCCGATTATTTCGGGGCACAGTGTATTGTTTGTGCGATTGATGCACGCTTTTCAGAAGAAGACGGCACATGGATGGTTTATACACATGGCGGTCGAAATAAGACAATGTGGAAAGCAGTTGACTGGGCGAAGGAAGCTGTACGATTAGGTGCAGGTGAAATTTTACTGACGTCCATGAACAAAGACGGAGAAAAGTCTGGCTTTGATTTAAACTTAACAAAAGCAGTACGTGAGGCCGTTACGGTGCCAGTCATTGCAAGTGGCGGTGCGGGAAATGCCGAGCACTTTAGGGAAGTATTACAAGATGTAAATACAGATGCGGCACTTGCTGCAAGTATTTTTCACTATAAAGAAACAAGTGTAGCAGAAGTAAAAAGCTACTTAAACGAAAAAGGGGTCCTAGTACGATGAACGTAAAATTTAATGAGCAAGGGTTAATCCCTGCAGTTATCCAAGATGCACAAACAAAAGAAGTATTAACAGTAGCCTATATGAATGAGGAATCTCTACAAAAAACAATTGAAACAAATGAAACATGGTTTTACTCACGTTCACGTAACGAACTTTGGCATAAAGGTGCAACAAGCGGAAACACACAACAAGTCGTATCCATTAAAGCAGATTGTGATCAGGACGCATTAGTTATCGAAGTACTTCCAGCGGGTCCAGCATGTCACAATGGTACAACATCTTGCTTTACGGAAAACTTAGTTGAAAATACACGACCGGGTTCAGTGGCAATTTTACCAGAACTAGTAGAAGTCATTAAACAACGTGAAATCGATATGCCAGAAGGCGCTTATACAACGTATTTATTCGATAAAGGAATCGATAAAATTTGTAAAAAAGTCGGTGAAGAAGCGACAGAAGTAGTCATCGGCGCGAAAAACCGTGACAAAGAAGAAGTGAAATGGGAATCAGCAGATTTACTTTATCACTTACTCGTGTTACTTCAAGAACAAAAAGTGAATGTGTATGAAGTGTTAGAAGTACTTCAAAAACGTCATGAAGGTAAAAAGCCACAAAAGTAATTCATAACATTTTACTACTTTGGCATTCAAATTTACGACATGTTAGTTAGATATGCTATAATAAAGAACAATTGCGTAAGGAACGACATTGAGCTCGTTCCTTATTTCTTTGTTTAGAATTATAAATCGAACAGAAATTACTTTCTAGTCTCGGAGGAATTTGATTGGAGAATAAACGTTTAAAAACAACAACGAATATCGTGTCGTTTGTTCCAAATAGTGATTATTATTATAATAAAACATTAAAAGCGATGGACCGTGGCGAAATGGACAAAGCTTATAAATATATAAAACGTGCAGCAGACCTAAGCCAAGACG